>JBOFCR010000111.1:0-81732 GCA_051646165.1 Pseudomonas sp.
CGTTGAGCGCAGCGAAGCCCAACAGATCCGGTGCAGGCCTCGTTGGGCTTCGTCGCGCTGCTCCTCAACCCAACCTACAGCTTTAGTCGCTGCATACCTGCCAGGCCCCATGCCACACACAATGAGTGCATAGGCAAAAAAAAACCGGCTCCTGCACAAGGCGAGGAGCCGGAAAGAAAGCACTATTGGGTCGTCTGGGCCCGCCGGCAGGAGTCGAGACTCCGCCTGCGGACCAACACGCAACTGGACGACCGGCCAGCCGCGCGCGGGCTATCAGATATGCGCGTCCTGGTATTCCTTCTCGGCTTCGTCGAAGCGCTTGAGCATGGAGCTGGACGGGCCACTGCCGATACGACTGAACACCAGGATGGCCAGGGTGGCGAGGATGAAGCCCGGGATGATTTCGTACAGGCCCATGCCGACCCAGTTCTTCCACACCACCACGGTCACCGCGCCGACGATCATGCCAGCCAGGGCGCCGTTGCGGGTCATGCCTTTCCACACCAGGGAGAGGATCACCACCGGACCGAAGGCGGCACCGAAACCGGCCCAGGCGTAGGACACCAGGCCCAGCACGCGGTTTTCCGGGTTGGAAGCCAGCCAGATGGCGATCAGCGCCACCAGCAGCACCATGGCGCGGCCGACCCAGACCAGCTCAGTCTGGCTGGCGCCTTTACGCAGGAAGGCCTTGTAGAAATCTTCGGTCAGGGCGCTGGAGCACACCAGCAGCTGGCAGCTCAGGGTCGACATCACCGCCGCCAGGATGGCCGACAGCAGCACGCCGGCAACCCACGGGTTGAACAGGATCTTGGCCAGTTCGATAAACACGCGCTCCGGGTTCTCGGTTACGGCGCCAGCCTGTTCAGGGTGAGCGGCGAAGTAGGCAATACCGAAGAAGCCCACGGCCACCGCGCCGCCCAGGCACAGGATCATCCAGGCCATGGAGATGCGCCGGGCGTTGGGGATCGACTTGACCGAATCGGCAGCCATGAAGCGCGCCAGGATGTGCGGTTGGCCGAAGTAGCCCAGGCCCCACGCCATCAGCGAAATCACGCCGACGAAGGTGGCCCCCTTAAGCATGTCGAAGTGGGTCGCGTTCTGCAGTTCGATGGCGGCGAAGGTGCTGTCCATGCCACCGGTTGCCACCATCACCATCACCGGAGCGAGGATCAGGGCGAAGATCATCAGGCTGGCCTGCACGGTGTCGGTCCAGCTCACCGCCAGGAAGCCACCGATGAAGGTGTAGGCGATGGTCGCCGCGGCACCGGCCCACAGGGCGGTTTCGTAGCTCATGCCGAAGGTGCTTTCGAACAGGCGGGCACCGGCCACCACGCCCGAGGCGCAGTAGATGGTGAAGAACACCAGGATCACCACGGCCGAGAAGATGCGCAGCAGCTTGCTGTTGTCTTCGAAACGGTTGGTGAAGTAGTCCGGCAGGGTCAGGGCGTTGCCGTTGTGCTCGGTCTGCACGCGCAGACGGCCGGCGACGAACAGCCAGTTCAGATAGGCGCCGACGATCAGACCGATGGCGATCCAGCTTTCCGACAGGCCAGACAGGTATACCGCGCCCGGCAGGCCCATCAGCAGCCAGCCGCTCATGTCGGAGGCGCCCGCGGACAGCGCGGTGACGAAGCTACCAAGGCTACGGCCACCGAGGATGTAGTCGGACAGGTCTTTGGTACGCAGGTAGGCAAACAGGCCGATCAACACCATCGCGGCGATATACACCACGAAGGTAATCAGCATGGGGGTACTAGCGGTCATGGAGGGTAACCTCTCGCTTGTTGTTATGACGGCGCGGCGGTTGGCCACTGCCTGGTTGGCAAAAACGTCCGCTTGTGGCGAACGGATGATCACTCCAGGGGCTTACCCCTGAGACTAGACAGCCTGGTGCTGGCGCGCGCAGCGCCTCACCGCGCCTCCCTCCCGGAAACGGGCTGGTGCCCTGTCTGGTGCCATGCCGGCAACGCCACAGACGACGCAGGCCGACACTCGATGCCTGACAACCCCATGAGCGAGCCGACAGCGAGCAAGCGCTGGCTATGGCTGGCAGGTGGGAGGCAGGACTCTAGTGGCGTGGGCTTGCTGGGTTCTTGCGGAAAACTCCGGAGTTTTTATAAAAAACTCCGAGAGGTGCAACTTTTGCGATACAGCCGTTTGAAATCCACCGCCCCTGGTTGCACCCAAAGGTGCAACCAACGCACCACAACGCCCCGGCGTGAAGTGCCACACCTAGCGCTCGATCACCTGCGCACGCATCGGTGCCAGGCGCGCCAGCAGGCGGTTCTGCATCGGCACGCTGATGTGCTCGGCGTCCATGGCATCGATCAGATCCTCGACCAAAGCGTTGAAGTCGCTGCGGCTCAGGTGCATGCCCTTGTGGCTCTCTTCCATGCTGTCGCCGGTGTATTCGCAGGGGCCACCGGCCTCGACGCAGACCTGCTCGACCAGTTTGTCACGCAGGCGCTCGATATCGATGTCCTGGAAGTGCTCGGAGATGCGCGGGTTGCGCGCGGCATTGAGCAGCATGCCTTCGACTATGCGGGTAATCCCCTCGCGCTCGCCGAGGCCACGATAGAGACTGTCATCCTTGGGCGGCTGAGTGGCGCAGGCGCCCAGCAACATCAAGGTCAGGGCCAGCAACAGGTTGCGCATGCTCAGAAACTCCCCTGCAGGGACAGGTAGGCACCGTCCTGGTTGTCCAGCCCGGCGATCTCGCCCAGCCGCGCGTAGGCCAGCACCACGGCCAGGTGCTTGTTGGGAAAATAGCCAATGAACACATCGGACCAGTCGTTCTCGCCGGCGAAGTTGAGGTTGTCCGGCTTCTCGCGGTACTCCACGCCCAACGCCCAGCGCGGGTTGAACAGCACGGCCACGGTGCCTTCCTTGAGTACCGAGTGCTTGTCGCGGCGATCACCGCCGAAGCCCAGCAGGCCCTGCTCGTTGGCCCGGCTGTAGCGCAGGTTGCCGTTGAGCAGCAGGTTGTAGCCGAAGGCGCCACCAAGAAACAGCCGGCTGGCGGCCAGATAGCCTTCGGTGTCTTCGTCGCGCTGGGCGCCGACCAGGCCCGGCACCCGAAAATCCTTCTGCCGCTTGTGCTCGATGCCCAGCGACACCTGCGGCAGGCGGTCGTAGATCAGGTCGCCGAACAGGCGCACCTTGAGGCCGAAGATATCCTGGCTGAGGCTGTTGTCCGGCAGGCTCAGGTCGCGCGCCAGGGTGCCCAAGTCGAAACGCTGGCGGGCGTAGGACAGCTCCACACGGTTGTCGTAGGACGCCGCCACCCCGCCCACATCCAGGCGGTAATCGCCGGTCTCGACCCGCGTGGCGAAGGCCGTGGCGCCCCACTCGCCCGTCTCGCCATAGCCCGCGAGCACGGCCCAGGGCACGATGCCGCCGCCGGCCGCGCCGTCGATGCTGCTGGCGCCACCAGTGGCCAGCAGGCGGCCCTGGTCTGCGGCCAGCGCCAGCTCCGGCAGCAGCAAGGCGAACAGCACGAGCGAGAAGTTGCGCGACATATCAGTGCTCCGTGGCCAGGCTGGAACTCAGCGGTTGCCGCACCCAGCTCTCGAACTGTGCGGGCGGCAGCGGCTTGTTGATCAGGTAACCCTGGGCCGTGTCGCAGTTCCAGCGCCGCAGCAGGTCCAGGTTGTGGCTGTATTCGACGCCCTCGGCCACCACCTTGAGGCCGAGGCTGTGGCTCATCTCGATGGTCGAACGGACAATCACCGCATCTTCGCTGTGCTCGTCGAGGTCGCGGATAAACGACTGGTCGATCTTCAGCTCCTGCACCGGCATGCGCTTGAGCTGGGCCAGCGACGAATAACCGGTGCCGAAGTCGTCCACCGACAGGTGAATGCCACGGGCGCGCAGGCTGTGCAGCACTTCGAGGGCCAGTTGTGGGTCCTGCATCATCGCGCTCTCGGTGATCTCGAACACCAGTTGCTCGGCCGCCACCGCATGGCGCGCCAGCAATTGCCCGACCTGCTCGGCCAGGCCACGGTTGACCAGGTCATCGGCGGAGATATTGAGTGAAACCTGCAAGCGCAGGCCGTGCTGGTTCCACTCATGCAACTGGCGCACGGCCTCCTCGATCACCCAGGCGGTGAGGATCTGGATGCTGCCGGTGCGCTCGGCCAGCGGAATGAATTCACCCGGCGAAACCATCCCGTATTGCGGATGCACCCAGCGCAGCAGCGCCTCGGCAGCCAGCACACGACCGGCGCGAATATCCAGCTTGGGCTGGTAATACAGCAGCAGCTCGCCGTTTTGTGGGGCGTGGCGCAAGTCGCGCACCAGGTTGACCTGGCGCTGGTGCGCGGCGTCGCTGCCCTGCTGGTAGACCTGCAGATGACCGGGTTGCAGGGCCGCGTCCTGCAGGGCGATGGCGGTGCGGTGCAGCAGTTCGTCCGGGGTTGCGCCGTGGGCGGGAAAGGCGGCGATGCCGATGGCGCAGTCCAGCACCACGCTCAGGCTGCCGATCTGCATCGGCTTGAGCAGCATCAGCTGCAGCTTGTCCGCCGCCGCCACCGCGCTGTCGCTGTCGCAGTTCTCCAGCAACAGCAGCATTTCATCGGCCACCAGCCGCGCCATGCTGTCACCGGGGCGCAAGGTGGCCTGCAGGCGCCGGCTGAACTGCTGCAAGCACAGGTCGGCGCCATCGGCGCCGCAGCTTTCATGGAGGGTGCGGAAGTTGGAAATGCCGAAGTGCAACAGTGCGGTCGGCCGTTGCGCCGTAATCGCGCTGCCCAGCCGCTCCAGTGCCAGAGTGCGGTTGGGCAACCCGGTCAAGGCATCGTGCAGGGCGTTGTGCGCCAGTTGCCGCTCACGCTCGGCGATATCGCCCTGCATGCGGCGCAGGGCCTGGGCCAGGCTGCCCAGCTCGTCGCGGCGGTGCACCTCGATGATGGTCTGGTAATCGCCCAGGCCGACCCGTTCGGCCACCTGCGCCAGTTGGCGCACCGGCTGCGACAGGCTGCGCGCCAGGAGCAGGGCTCCGAGCAACGAGCCGAAGAACGCCGCCAGGGCGATCAGCAGGATGTCGTGATCCAGCGGGGCAAAAGCCGCCTCGGCCTGGTCGACGGATTTGTGCAACAGCGCCAGCACCTGGTAATCGGGACCGCCAGCCAGGGTGCGCCATTCCCCAAGGTAGCGCTGGCCGCCGGCCTCCAGTAGGCGACTGCCGCTGTCCAGATGCTGTTCGCGGATCTCTTCGCGCAGGCGCTCGTGCAGCGCTGCCGGCAAGGTGCTGATCCAGCCAACGGGCCGGCCCTGTTCGATCGACACCAGGGTCAGCTCCAGGTGCGTCAGGCCGCGCAGCTCCCGCGCCAGCTCCTCGTCGACATGAAAGCCCATGACCACCCGGGCGATGGGCAGCGGGGCGCTGACCGTGGCCTCGACCAGCAGAAACACCTCGCCATCGATGGGCAGCAGGAACACCTGGGCACCCTGCCCCTGGCGCTCGTGCATTTGCAGGGCCAGGCGGCTGACCGAGTCGGCGTCGATGCGCTCGTCGGTGCTGACCTGCAGGCTGCCGTCCAGGCCGAGCAGCATCACCGTGCCGGCGTTGATCCGCGCGCCGTGGTTGGCCAGCGCCGAGCGGATGGTTTCGCGATCACCGCTGGCCACTGCATCCTTGAAGCCGAAGTCCGCCGCCAGCACCTGCACCGCGTCATGCAGCTGGCGGCCACGCACGGCCAGCAACTGCTCGAACACCCGACCGCCTACACCCAGTTCCTCGCGCAACTGGCTCTGCACCGCCACGCCGGTGGCGGCCTTGACCGAGAAATACAGCGCACCGACCACCACCAGCAGAAGCAGGATCAGCACGCCGGCGATGCGCGCCTGGAAACTATTGCTGAACTTCACGCGTCGCCTTCTTGAACGCATCGCCAAAAGCGCTGGATTTGGGAACCGAGGGGATGGCAGCGGCTGCTCCGCCGACCAGTTGCAGGGTGAAGTTCTGCCGCACAGCCGGCTCAGCGACTGTCACCTCGCCAGCCGGCACCGGCAGCATGTTCGGGCTTTGCGGGTGCCACAGGGTCGCCTGGTAGGTGCCCGCCGGCAGGCCGTCGATCTGCAGCTTGCCGGCGGCATCGCTGACGGCGAACCAGGGGGCGTCGGTGACATACACGTAGCCAAGCATCCAGTCGTGGATATTGCAGCCGAGCACCACCACGCCCGGCTTGTCGAACAGCACCGGCTCGCTGGGCGTGCCCTGGTACAGGCGCAGTTCGAAACGCTTGGCCGGCGAGAAGGAATAGACCTGGTGACGGATATTGTCGCTGTTGGGGAATTTCACCGCAGTACCGCTGCGCACGGCCAGCACGGTGGGGGCGAACTGCTTGTCGCGCTGGTCCATGATGCCTGGCGCCGGTGCCGCAGCCGCAGAGGCTCCGACCAGGCTCAATACCGCATTACCCAGCGGGCGGCCTGCATCATCGCGCAGCTCGGCGCTCAGGCTGGCGGCATGCGCGCTCAGGCTGGCACATGTCAGGCAAATGACAAGAAAGGCGAACTGGATCATGCGGGTTCCCGCTCCCCCGCCGTGCGGGTGGCAAGCATGAATACATGCCGTCCTGGCAAACATCTTGTACTTTCCAGCAGCGTAGCTGAGGCCACTGTGAAGATCACGGCCGTAATCGGAGCCACTCCAACCACCCCACTCAGCCCCAGGCGCTGCAGCTCTACCCTGCACTTTAGCGACGGATCGTCGTAAGCTGCGCCATTGACCGCCCCTGACCTGCTGCCCGTTCGCCCCGGCGCCGACATCCGACAGCAGCTCGTCGACCACTTGAACAACCTTTCGCGCCAGCGATATCCAGTGAGGACCTTGAAATGAGCAACCGCCAAGCCGAAATCGCCGCCGCCCTCGATGTGGTGCCGCCCTTCGTCGACGAGGCCGCACTGGTTGCACAGATCGACAAGCGCAAGGCCTTCATCAAGCAGTGCCTGCGCAACTCCGGGCTGAAAGTACTGGTGCTGGGCATCAGCGGCGGCGTCGACTCGACCACCGCCGGGCGCCTGGCCCAGCTGTCGATCGAGGAGCTGCGCGCCGAAACTGGAGATTCCGCGTACCGCTTCATCGCCGTACGCCTGCCCTACAACACCCAGCACGACGAGGCGGACGCGCAGACCTCGCTACGCTTCATCCGCGCCGACGAAGAAGACACGGTGAACATCGCCTCCAGCGTGCTGGGTCTGGGCGAGCAGGTCACCCACCTGCAGCAGCTCTCCGAGGCGCGCCGCGATTTCGTGGTCGGCAACGTCAAGGCACGCATCCGCATGGTCGCCCAGTTCGCCATCGCCAACGCCAACAACGGCCTGGTGATCGGCACCGACCACGCCGCCGAAGCGGTGATGGGCTTCTTCACCAAGTTCGGCGACGGCGCCTGCGACCTCGCCCCGCTGTCCGGCCTGGTCAAGGGCCAGGTGCGCGCCATCGCCCAGCACCTCGGTGCCCCGCAAGGCCTGGTGTTCAAGGTGCCAACCGCCGACCTGGAAGAGCTGCGCCCCGGCAAACCCGACGAAGATGCCCACGGGGTGACCTACAGCGAGATCGACGCCTTCCTGCACGGCCAGCCGGTGAGCGACGAGGCCTACGCCATCATCGTGCGCACCTACGACAACACCCGCCACAAGCGCGAACTGCCGCTGGTGCCTTGAGTGCCTATGCCGCAGGCGGAATACCTGCGGCCAGCTACGCTTTTTTGAAGTAACAGCTCAGCCGCTCAAACCGGGCAGGCCTAAGCAACTTCAGGAAAGGAACGCCTCATGTCGCAAAATGTTACGCCAGAGCGGGTTTTCAGCCGCTCTCTGCTCGACACCCTGATCCGTGCAGGCCTGATTGCCGCCCTGGTGGTCGCCTGCTACGAAGTCTTCAGCCCTTTCCTCAGCCTGATGTTCTGGGCGCTGATCCTCGCCGTTACCCTCTACCCGCTGTATGGCATGCTCAAACGACGGCTCGGCGGTAGCGAGGGCCGTACCGCGACCCTGCTGGTGGTGATCGCAGTCGCCATCCTGCTGGTGCCCGCCTACTTGCTCGGCGCCTCGCTGACCGAGTCCGTGCAGAGCGCCATTGCCATTGTCAAGGAAGGCACCCTGCACCTGCCGGCACCACCCGACTCCGTGGCCCAGTGGCCACTGATCGGCAAACCCCTGCATGCGCTCTGGGCCCAGGCGGCCGCCGATATCAGCAGCGTGTTGCAGCAGATCGCCCCCCACGTCAAAGACACCGCGCTCGGGCTATTGGGCAAGCTGGCCGGGGCCGGGATCGGCCTGCTGGCGTTCATCGGTTCGCTGATTATTGCCGGCATCATCATGGCCTACGGCGAAAGCGGCCACCGCAGCGCCCTGCGCATCTCCGCCCGCATCGTCGAACCGAACCGCAGCGACATGCTGGTCGACCTGTGCACCGCCACCATCCGCGCCGTGGCCCAGGGGGTGATCGGCATCGCCTTCATCCAGATGGTGCTGGTCGGCGCCGGCTTCATCGTCAAGGGCGTGCCGGGCGCCGGCCTGCTGGCCCTGGGGGTTCTGATCCTGGGCATCATGCAGCTGCCGGCCAGCCTGATCATCCTGCCGGTGATCGGCTATGTATTCTTTGCCGAAGGCGCCACGCTCGGCACCATCGTCTTCGCCATCTACGTTCTCGTCGCCGGCCTCGCCGACAACGTGCTCAAGCCCCTGCTGCTGGGGCGTGGCGTAGATGTACCGATGCCGGTGGTGCTGATCGGCGCCCTCGGCGGCATGGTCAGCGGCGGCATCATCGGCCTGTTCATCGGACCGGTACTGCTGGCCGTGGGCTACAAGCTGTTCTGGCAATGGGTCGACACGCCGCTGCCCAACGCTGCGGCCGAGCCGCAGGATGGCGAATAAGCACCTGCGCCCCTGGGCTCTGCTGTATGCAGCCACGCTCGGTGGCTGCGTACAGCTGGGCCCGGATTTCCAGTCGCCACACCAGGGCTGGATCGACCACTGGGACAGTGATGCCCTGGCTGCGGCCAGCACCCAGCAACCCCAACCGGACCAGCGCCAGTGGTGGGCGCAGTTCGACGACCCGCTGCTCGACCGCCTGATCAGCGAGGCCGATGTCCACAACCCCAACCTGCGCATCGCCGCCCTTCGCATCCTCGAAGTCCGCGCTCAGCTCGCTATCGCCCGCAGCGGACGCTACCCGCAGGTGCAGCAGGCCAGCGCCAACGCCCTCTATCTCGACCATAACCAGTACGACGGCAACCCCAAGCTGGACAGCAGTGCCTGGCAGTATGGCTCCGGCTTCGATATCGGCTGGGAGCTGGACTTCTGGGGCCGCTACAGCCGCGCTATCGAGTCGGCCGATGCCAACTACTTCGCCACCCAGGCCAACTACGAGGATGCCCTGGTGCTGCTGCGTGCCCAAGTGGCGCAGACCTACTACGCCCTGCGCACCGCCGAGGCCCGTCTGGGTATCGCCCGCGACAACGCCACGCTGCAGAAGCGCAGCCTGGACATCACCGAGCGCCTGTTCAACAGCGGCAACAGTGATGAACTCGACCTGCAACAGGCCAAGACCCAGTACCTGGCCACCCTGAGCAGCATCCCCGAGCTGGAAACCCAGGTCGCCCAGACCCGCAACGCCCTGGCGGTGCTGATCGGCCAGCCGCCGGGCAGCCTGCCCGAGCTGAGTTCAGAAACCGCCCTGGTACCGCTGATCCAGCAGGCCCTGCTCGACGACGTACCCGCCAACCTGCTGCTGCGCCGCCCGGATGTGCGCGCCGCCGAACTGCAGGTAGCTGCCCAATCCGCACTGATCGGCGTGGCCGAGACCGACCTCTATCCCTCGATCAGCCTGCTCGGCAGCATCGGTTGGTCGGCCAGCAGCCTGAATGGCAGCCCCGAGACGATCAACCTCGGCGCCGGCCCCAGTCTGACCTGGAACCTGTTCGACCACGGCCGCCTGCGCAACAACGTGCGTGTGCAGGACGCCCGCCTGCAGCAGTTGATCGAGGCCTATCGCGACCGCGTGCGCCAGGCCGCCCGCGAGGCCGATGATGCCGCCACCGGCCTGAGCAAGGCCCTGGAGCGCGAACGCATCCTGCGCGAGGCCTCGTTCTCGGCCAAGCGCTCGCTGACCCTGGCCAACGCCCAGTACCGCGAAGGCTATTCCGACTTCCAGCGCGTGCTGGACGCCCAGCGCGCCCTGTTCGCCCAGCAGGACAGCTACCTGCTGGCACGCAGCGCCGCGCTGAGCAACCTGATCGACCTCTACCGTGCCCTCGGCGGCGGCTGGTACAGCAACCAGCCACTGCTCGACCCGGCCACTCGTGAGCAGATGCGCCAACGCACCGACTGGGGCGATCTGCTCGACGAGTCACCCGCCCCGCCAGCCCAGGCAGACGCGCCATGACCGACAAACCCAAACCGCCTCCACCTGCCTCCGCCAAGAGCCAGGACCCCAGCCGTCGCGGCGTGCAGATCACCCTGGCGGTGATCATCCTGACCCTGGCCTGGTACCTGCTGGCCGACCGTTTCACGCCCTACACCCAGCAAGCACGGGTCCAGGCCTACGTGGTCGCAGTGGCGCCGGAGGTGGCCGGCCGCGTGAACCGGGTGCTGGTCGGCAACAATCAGATGATCAAGGCCGGTCAGGTGCTGTTCGAGATCAACCCCGAGCCCTACGAGATCGCCGTGGCCAAGGCCCGCGCCGAACTGCAGAACATGCGCGGCCAGGTGGGTGCCAGCAGCGCCGGCATCGACTCCGCCCTGGCCTCGTTACGGGTCGCCGAAGCCGGCGAACTCGAAGCCAGCCAGGACCGTAACCGCCTTGAACGCCTGTACCGCGACGACCCCGGCACCATCTCCCTGCGCCGCCTGGAAATCTCCCGGGCCAATCTGGCCAAGGCCAGCAGCCAGGTATCCGCAGCCAAGGCCGAAGTAGAGAGAGCCCGCGAAACCGAAGGCGGCAGTGGCGAAGACAATGCTCGCCTGCGTAGTGCCACCGCCGCGCTGGAGCAGGCCGAGCTGGACCTGAGCAAGACCCGGGTGCATGCCGCCTCCAGCGGCCTGATCACCGATTTGCGCAGCGAAGTCGGCCAATACGCCGCGGCCGGCAGCCCGCAGATGACCCTGATCGCTCTCAACGACCTGTGGATCAGCGCCGAGATGAGCGAGAACAACCTCGGCCACCTGCAACCCGGCACGCCGGTGGCCATCGTCCTCGACGCCCGCCCCGGGCATGTCTATCGCGGCCACGTGCGCAGCATCGGTTACGGCATCAGCGTCGGCCAGCCACCACCTCCCGGCAGCCTGCCCACCGTGGAGAACAACCGCGACTGGCTGCGCGCGGCGCAACGCTTCCCGGTGATTGTCGAATTCGAAGCCGACGAACTGGGCAACTACCGCGGCCTGCGCGTCGGCGGCCAGGCCGAAGTGATGGCCTTCCCCAGCGAGGGCAACCCATTGAACCTGCTCGGCCGCGCCTTCCTGCGCCTGATGAGCTGGCTGTCGTTCGCCTACTGATGGACATGCCCGTGACCGACCCCCGCCCCCAGCGCGCCCTGCGCCTGGCCTGCGGCGTGGCCTGTGGCACCGCGCTGGGCTTCGGCCTGGCCCTGCCGCTGCCCTTTCTCACACCGATGCTGGTACTGGTGCTGCTGGCATCGAGCAACCAGCCGCTGAGCGCCAAGGCCGGCCTGAGCCTGGCCCTGGTAGTGACCCTGACCTGCGGCAGCGGCTTGCTGCTCAGCCCCCTGCTGCGTCATTCGCCAGCCAGCGGCGTGCTGCTGGTAGCACTCGGCCTGTTCCTTATTTTTCGCTTCAGCCTGCGCGGCGGCAGCGGCCTGCTCGCGACCTTGCAGGTGGTCGGCCTGACCCTGATCACGGCCGCCGGCACGGCGTCCCTGGCGCTGGGCCAGGCGGTGGTCGAGGCGCTGGTCAAGGCAGTGCTGCTGACCACCCTGTGCGTGGCCTTCAGCCATTTGCTGTTCCCTGAACCCGCTGGTCTACCGCCAGCAGGCAAGACCGCCAGCATGGGCCAGCAGCGCTCCAACTGGATCGCCCTGCGCGCCACGTTGGTGGTGATGCCGGCCTGGCTGCTGGCCCTGATCGACCCCGCCAGCTACATGCCGCTGGTGATGAAGTCGGTCAACCTAGGCCAGCAGGTGTGTAGCACCAACGCCCGCGACGCTGGCCGCGAGCTGCTCGGCTCGACCCTGCTGGGCGGCGCATTGGCGATCGCCTTCTGGACGCTGTTGAGCATCCTGCCGCACCTGTGGCTGTTCTTCCTGCTGACGCTACTGTTCGTCCTGCTCATGGCCCGTCGCCTGTACCGTCTAACCAGCACACGCTTCGGCGCCAGCTTCTGGCTGAACACCTGCTCGACCCTGATCATCCTGCTCGGTCAGTCGGTACAGGACAGCGCCGCCGGCAAGGATGTCTACACGGCCTTCGCCATCCGCATGGGCCTGTTCATCCTGGTCACCCTTTACGCCTGCGCGGCGGTCTACCTGATCGACCAGCGCGGCAAACAACCCATCGAGGAAAACCCATGCTCCTGAACCTGTTGATCGGTCTGCCCGTGACGGTGCTGTGCCTGCTGCTGCAGGCCGTGATGGTCGCCCTCAGCCTGCGCCGCTATGTCGAGTTCCGCCGCAACCTGCACGCCCCTTCGCCGGGCAGCACCGTCCTGATCCTGGGCCTGGTGATGCTGCTGATGTTGTTCGGCAACTTCCTGCAGATGGCCATCTGGGCCCTGCTGTTCATCCTGCTCGGCGAGTTCGAGAGTTTTGCCCAGGCCCTGTACTTTTCCGGCGTGACCTTTTCCACTCTGGGCTACGGTGATCTGGTGCTGTCCAAGCCCCGGCAACTACTGAGCGCGCTGGAGGCGGCCAACGGCATCCTGATGTTCGGCGTGTCCACCGCGGTGCTCACCGCCGCCCTGCATGACGTGATCAGGCACTACACGCAGAAGCTCAGGGGTCCGGAGCAGACTTGAAACCAGGGTTCTCAGTCGGCAGCGAAGCTCAGGCTGATGGACACCAGCACCTGTTGCTCGGGGTCGTCACCCAGGTGATAGTCCGGCGCCGGGCCATAACCCAACCAGAGCTGCTGGCCGTTCTTGATCCGCACATCGGAACGCTCGTCGCCATCGCCCTCCAGGCCGGCAATGAAGGTGCTCACCTGCTCGCGTGGCATGCCCAGGCGCAGCCGGTCATCGACCACGAAGCCCTGCATGTCGGCCCTCGGCTCGACTTGCTGCAACCAGCCGAGAAACAGGTCAGAAGTGAACTGCTCCTGCTTCCAGCAACGCACTTCGCGCAGCGTCTCGCCCTCGAACACCAGCAGCAGCGAGTTGCCATAGAGCAGGCCACGCGCGCCCTGCCGCAGCGGCAGCTCGGCAGTCGGTGGCCCCAATCGCTCGACGAAAGCGGCCTTGGCTGCGCTGGGCGGCAGACCGAACACCGCCTTGCCAACATGCACCTGCAGCTCGGCACGCACCAGACCAGAACCGCCCAATAGCAGCAGGATCGCTGCCAGCTTCAGCATTTTCATCGTCAGTTCCTTTTGACCGGGGTGGAAAACGAAAAAGCCGAGCAATGGCTCGGCTTCTCCGGGATACGACTGCGATCAGGTGCGCGGCAGGGTCACGCCGGTCTGGCCCTGGTACTTGCCGCCACGGTCGGCGTAGGACACTTCGCAGGGCTCATCGGACTGCAGGAACAGCATCTGCGCCACGCCCTCGTTGGCGTAGATCTTCGCCGGCAGGGTGGTGGTGTTGGAGAACTCCAGGGTCACGTGACCTTCCCACTCGGGTTCCAGCGGGGTGACGTTGACGATGATGCCGCAGCGCGCGTAGGTGCTCTTGCCCAGGCAGATGGTCAGCACGTCACGCGGGATGCGGAAGTACTCGACGGTGCGGGCCAGGGCGAAGGAGTTCGGCGGAATGATGCACACCGGGCCTTTGACATCGACAAAGCTCTTCTCATCGAAGTGCTTGGGATCGACGGTGGCCGAGTGGATGTTGGTGAATACCTTGAATTCGTCGGCGCAACGTACGTCGTAACCGTAGCTGGAAACCCCGTAGGAAATCAGGCGCTCGGCGCCTTCGGTGCGCACCTGGCGCTCGACGAAGGGCTCGATCATCCCGTGTTCCTGGGCCATGCGGCGAATCCACTTGTCCGATTTGATGCTCATGGCGGGCGTCCTGAATCAAGGTCTGGTGAAAAACTGAGCGCGCATCTTACCGGGAGGCAGGGCGCGCTTCAAAGGCCCCTCGTCCGTAGGATCCAGCTTACTGGCGATCGGTGCTCAGTAAGCCCCGGGATCGCCAGCAAGCTGGCTCCTACAAGAGCGGGTATCAGTCGTCGGAAATCTCGATGTTGGGCATGGCACTGGCGCCAAGCCCGCTCTGGGCGATGCGGGCGCCGACGCTGCGGGCCATGGCCTGGTAGATCATGGCGATCTGGCTTTCCGGGTCGGCCACGGCGGTTGGCTTGCCGCCGTCCGACTGCATACGGATGGCCATCGACAGCGGCAGCGAGGCCAGCAGGTCGACGCCGTACTGGCTGGCCAGCTTCTCGCCGCCGCCTTCGCCGAACAGGTGCTCGGCATGGCCGCAGTTGGAGCAGATGTGCACGGCCATGTTTTCCACCACGCCGAGCACCGGGATATTGACCTTGCGGAACATCTCCACGCCCTTGCGCGCATCCAGCAGGGCCAGGTCCTGCGGGGTGGTGACGATCACCGCGCCGGCCACCGGCACCTTCTGCGCCAGGGTCAACTGGATGTCGCCGGTACCCGGCGGCATGTCCACCACCAGATAGTCGAGGTTGTCCCAGGCGGTCTGGGTGATCAGCTGCAGCAGCGCGCCGGAGACCATCGGCCCGCGCCACACCACCGGGGTGCTGTCGTCGGTGAGGAAGGCCATCGACATGACCTGCACGCCGTGGGCTTCCAGCGGTATGAAGAACTTCTCGTCACGCACTTTCGGCCGGGTGCCTTCGGCGATGCCGAACATGATGCCCTGGCTCGGGCCGTAGATATCTGCATCGAGAATGCCGACCCGCGCGCCTTCGCGGGCCAGGGCCAGAGCCAGGTTGGCCGCGGTGGTCGACTTGCCCACCCCGCCCTTGCCGGAGGCCACGGCGATGATGTTCTTCACGTTGGCCAACGCCGGCACCTGGGCCTGCGCCTTGTGCGGTTCGATCAGGCAGTCGACCTCGACCCTGGCGCTGTCGACGCCGTCCAGACCTTCCAGCGCCATCTGCAGCATCTGCGCCCAGCCATTCTTGAACAGCCCGGCGGCGTAACCCAGCTCCAGGCGCACCTGGACCTTGCCGCCCTGGATATCGACTTCACGCAGGCAGCCGGCGCTGACCGGGTCTTGATTGAGGTTGGGATCGGTGAACTGGCGCAGGGTCGCTTCGACCGCTTGGCGGGTAACGGCGCTCATGGGGCAACTCCGAAAGGCTGAGCAAAACAGGCGGGCATATTACCGTAGGAGCGTGACCCGTAGGGTGGATGTCGCCTTGCACATCCCCTCATCCACCCCGCCACGGGTGAAAAAAACCGCTCGCGGCTATATAGTTGCCGACTTCCCTCGAAATACCAGTGCAGCCGATCACCATGTCCGAAGCCCGCAAGATTCTCGTCACCAGCGCCCTTCCCTACGCCAACGGCTCGATCCACCTCGGCCATATGCTCGAGTACATCCAGACCGACATGTGGGTGCGCTTCCAGAAGCTGCGCGGCAACCAGTGCATCTACGTTTGCGCCGACGACGCCCACGGCTCGGCGATCATGCTGCGCGCGGAAAAGGAAGGCATCACCCCGGAACAGCTGATCGCCAACGTACAGGCCGAGCACAGTGCCGACTTCGCCGACTTCCTGGTCGATTTCGACAATTTCCACTCGACCCACGCCGAGGAAAACCGCGAGCTGGCCACCAGCATCTACCTCAAGCTGCGTGATGCCGGGCATATCGCCACCCGTTCGGTGACCCAGTACTTCGACCCCGAGAAGGGCATGTTCCTCGCCGACCGTTTCATCAAGGGCACCTGCCCGAAATGCGCGGCCGAAGACCAGTACGGCGACAACTGCGAGAAATGCGGCGCCACCTACGAGCCGACCGAGCTGAAGAATCCGCGCTCGGCCATTTCCGGCGCCGTACCGGTGCTCAAGGACTCCAAGCACTTCTTCTTCAAGCTGCCCGACTTCGAGGCCATGCTGAAGACCTGGACCCGCAGCGGCACCCTGCAGGACGCCGTGGCCAACAAGATCGCCGAGTGGCTGGATGGCGGCCTGCAGGAATGGGACATCTCCCGCGACGCGCCGTACTTCGGCTTCGAGATCCCCGACGAGCCGGGCAAGTACTTCTACGTCTGGCTGGACGCGCCGATCGGCTACATGGCCAGCTTCAAGAACCTGTGCAGCAAGCGCCCGGAGCTGGACTTCGACGCGTTCTGGAACAAGGACTCGACGGCCGAGCTGTACCACTTCATCGGCAAGGACATCGTCAACTTCCACGCCCTGTTCTGGCCGGCCATGCTTGAAGGCGCCGGCTACCGCAAACCCACTGCGGTCAACGTGCACGGCTACCTGACCGTCAACGGCCAGAAGATGTCCAAGTCGCGTGGCACCTTCATCAAGGCGCGCACCTACCTCGACCACCTGAACCCGGAATACCTGCGCTACTACTACGCCAGCAAACTGGGCCGCGGCGTCGACGACCTGGACCTGAACCTCGAAGACTTCGTGCAGAAGGTCAACTCCGACCTGGTCGGTAAGGTGGTCAATATCGCCAGCCGCTGCGCCGGCTTTATCCACAAGGGCAACAATGGGGTTCTTGTAGACGCCAACCCCGAGCCGGAACTGTGGGCCGCCTTCCAGGCCGCCGCGCCGGGCATCGCCGACGCCTATGAAGCCCGCGATTTCTCCCGCGCCATGCGCGAGATCATGGCCCTGGCCGACCGCGCCAACGCCTGGATCGCCGACAAGGCGCCGTGGGCACTGAACAAGGTCGAAGGCAAGCAGGCCGAAGTGCAGGAAATCTGCGCCCTGGGCGTCAACCTGTTCCGCCAGCTGGTGATCCTGCTCAAGCCCGTACTGCCGAAGCTGGCCGCCGACGCCGAGGCCTTCCTCAACGTCGCCCCGCTGAGCTGGAGCGACCTGGGCACGCCGCTGGCCAAGCACCAGCTCAATCCCTTCAACCCGCTGCTGACCCGCATCGAACCGGCGAAGATCGACGCCATGACCGCCGCCTCCAAGGAAGACCTCGCCGCCACCGACGCGCCTGCCGCTCCGGCAGGCAATGGCGAACTGGCGAAAGACCCGCTGGCCGCCGAGATCGCCTTCGACGCCTTCGCTGCCGTCGACCTGCGCATCGCGCTGATCGAGAAGTGCGAGTTCGTCGAGGGCGCCGACAAGCTGCTGCGCCTGACCCTGGATATCGGCGACCAGAAGCGCAACGTGTTCAGCGGCATCAAGTCCGCCTACCCAGATCCGAGCAAGCTGGAAGGCCGCCTGACCCTGTACGTGGCCAACCTGGCCGCGCGCAAGATGAAGTTCGGCGTCTCCGAGGGCATGGTCCTGGCCGCCGGCCCTGGCGGCGAAGAGATCTACCTGCTCAGCCCGGACAGCGGCGCCAAGCCGGGGCAGCGCGTCAAGTAAGACGCTGGACTAGCCTTTAACCAGTCGCCATTGGAGTGAGTACACCCTGATGGCGAACTGGCTATACCGGTCGGGCTGCCTTGCGCGGCCCTGTTTTCAGCGACTCGGCCTTCATCCACGCGCATGACCGAATTCCTTTCCGTCCTGATCGGCGCCGCCCTGGTCAACAACCTGATCCTCGGCCTGCCTGTCGCCGCCGACGCGCTACGCAGCGCACGGGTACAGGCGCTCGGCCCGACCACCGCACTGCTGGTTGTGCTTGCCGCACCGCTGGCCTGGCTGCTGCAACAGCTGCTGCACAGCCTGGCCCTGGATTATCTGTATCTGCTGGCGGGCCTGCCGCTGCTGGCCGGTTTGGCCTGGCTAAGCCTGGCCCTGCTCTCCCGCCTGCGCCCTACCCTGATCCAGCCAGGACTGTGGCCATTGCTGCTGGCTAACGGTGCCGGCCTGGGCGCAGTGCTGCTGAGCCAGCCGCTGCCGAGCCTGGCTGCCACATTGGCGCTGGGCCTGGGTGGCGGCCTGGGTTTCTGGCTGGCCCTGCAACTGTTTGCCGACCTGCTCGAACGCATCGACCAATGCGACGTGCCGGCGCCGTTTCGCGGCTTACCGATCATGCTGATCGCGGCCGGCCTGATGGGCCTGGCCTTCCTCGGCTGCAACGGCCTGGGGGCAGCATGAGCAACGCCCTGCGCATCCAGGCCATCGACGCCCTGCTACCGCAGACCCAGTGTGGCAAGTGCGGCCACCCGGGCTGCAAGCCCTACGCCGAAGGCATCGCCCAGGGCGAGGCGATCAATAAGTGCCCGCCTGGCGGCACCGCCACCATCCACGCCCTGGCTCGGCTGCTGCAGGTGCCGGAGCTGCCGCTGGAGCTGCCGGCCGTACCGCCGCAGATCGCCCTGATCCGCGAAGACGAGTGCATCGGCTGCACCAAGTGCATCCAGGCCTGCCCGGTGGACGCCATAGTCGGCGCGGCCAAACTGATGCACACGGTGATCACCGCCGAATGCACCGGCTGCGAACTGTGCGTGGCGCCCTGCCCGGTGGATTGCATCGACATCCTGCCGTTGGCCGGTCATGAAGCCGACCTCCAGCGCCAGCGCGCCGACCAGTTCCGCAGCCGCCACCAGGCCCATCAGGCGCGCCTGGACCGCGACGAAGCCCGGCGCCTGGCCGAACGCGCCGCCCGTGTGCAACCGAACGTCGCCAACGGCGCAGCCGCACCCACTCAAGCCCAGGCAGCCGCCAGCAGCGACAGCCAGGAACGCTACAAGCGCCTGAAGATCGATGCAGCGATGGCCAAGGTGGCGCTGAGCAAGGCCGAGAAACAGCTGGCCGCCCATGGCACCGCCGAACTGCAACGCCAGGTCGAGAACCTGCGCCAGGCCGCAGAGCAGGCGCAACGCGAACTGGCAGCCGCGCAACCCACGCAGGCCGCGCCAAGCGCCGGCGAGGTCAACCTCAAGCAGGCCAAGATCGCCCTGGCCATGCGCCGCGCCGAACTGGGCAAGGCCGAGCGCCAGGGCCTGCAGGACAGCGCCCTGCTGCCACTGCGCCTGGCCCTGGCTGCCGCCGAACAGGCCCTGCACGCCGCCGAAGCCAGCAGCGGCAAGCCCGCCCCCGATCTGGTACGCACCGACAAGGCGCCGGTGGACCTGCAACTGCGCGAGCTGAAGACCGAACAGGCCTACGCCCGCGCCGACCTGCTGCGCCTGGAACGGCGCCAGACGGCAGACGAGCAGACCCTGCAACAAGCCCGCCAGCGCCTGGCGGATGCCGAGCAACGCCTGCATGACTACCAGTCGAACTGACCCGCTATTCGACCCGCGCCCGAGCATGCAGCGGGTGCTGCTCGCCTGCCTGCCCGGCGCCCTGGCGTTGCTCTGGTTCAACGGCTGGGGGCTGCTGGTGCAACTGCTGCTGGCCAGCGCCACCTGCTGCGCCTGCGAGCTGCTGACGCGCCACCTGCGCCGGCAATCCGCGCCGGCGCCCGAGTCCAGCCTGTTTGCCCAGCCACTGCTGGCCGAAGGCAGCGGCCTGGTCAGCGCCACCCTGCTGGCCCTGGCCCTGCCCGGCTATGCTCCCTGGTGGCTGACCGTCAGCAGCGCCGCCTTCGCCACCCTGTTCGGCAAGTCGCTGTTCGGCGGCTTCGGCCGCAACCCATTCAACCCGGCCATGCTCGGCTACGCCTTCGCCCTGGTCGCCTACCCCGCGCAGATGGTGCACTGGCCGGCTCCCGGCAGCAGTCACGGTCTGTTCGCCGGATTGCAGCAGATCTTCGGTTTCGGCAGCGGCCTGATCGATGGCTGGAGCCAGGCCACCGTGCTCGACAGCCTCAAGCACAACGACCGCCTGACCATCGACGAACTGTTCGCCCAGCACCCGGCCTTCGGCGGCGTCGGCGGGCGTGGTGCGGAATGGGTCAACCTGGGCTTTCTCGCCGGCGGCCTGTTCCTCCTGCAGCAGAAGGTGATCCGCTGGCAGGCGCCGCTGGGCATGCTCGGCGCGCTGTTCGTCATCAGCCTGCTGTGTTGGAACGGCTCCGGCTCGGACTCCAATGGCTCGCCGCTGCTGCACCTGTTCAGCGGCGCGAGCATGCTCGGCGCTTTCTTTATCGTTACCGAACCGGTCAGCGGCGCCGGCAATGAGCGCAGCCGCCTGTACTTCGGCATCGGCGTCGGCCTGCTGGTCTATGTGCTGCGCACCTGGAGCGGCTACCCGGACGGTCTGGCCTTCGCCGTGCTGCTGATGAACCTCTGCGTACCGCGCCTCGACCGTCTCGGCCTGCTGCGTGGCAACAGCGGAGCGCCGCGATGAACGCAACCTGGCGCCAGGCTCTGGTCCTGCTGCTGATCGCCCTGCTCGGCGGCGCCCTGCTGGTTGCCTTGCAGCATCTGGCTGCCACGCGTATCGACCAGCAGCGCCAGGCCGCGGCCGAACGTGCCCTGCTCGACCTGCTGCCCGCCGGCAGTTATGACAACCATCCCCTGACCCTGCCCATTGCCCTGCCGGCTGGCGACCTGCTCGGCAATCCGCGCGCGGCAACCGGCTACCTGGCTACGCTCGACGGCCAGCCCAGCGCCGTGCTGCTGCCGGTGACGAGCAAGGGTTACGAGGGGCCGGTCGAATTGCTGGTGGCCATCTCCGCCGATGGCCGCCTGCTTGGCAGCAAGGTCCTGCACCAGCAGGAAACCCCCGGCCTCGGCGACCTTATCGAGCGCCAGCGCAGCCCCTGGCTGCTGGGCTTCGACGGCAAGTCGCTGGCCGATGGCGAAACCAGCTGGAGCCTGCGCGCCGAAGGCGGCGAGTTCGACCAGATCGCCGGCGCCACGCTGACCTCCCGCGCCGTGCGCGATGCCCTGCAACGCGCCCTGCGCTTCTTCGACGATCAGCACGAGCGGCTGCTCGGCAAGGAGGCACAATGAACAGCCCGCGCGTGCCCTACGCCCTGCTCGGGCTCGCACCCTTGCTGGGCTGCAGCGAGCTGCTGGTCAAAGCCATCGCCATCGGCCTGTGCGGCTTTCTCGTGCTGACGTCTGGCGCCCTGCTGCTGGCGCCGTTGCGCCGCTGGCTGCAGGGCAACCCGTTACTGCTGGCCGCCCTGCTGTTGGGCGCCCTGCTGACCAGCGTGATCGCACTGTTGCTGCAGATGCACAGCGCCGAGCTGTTCGCCTCGCTCGCCCTGTTCCTGCCGCTGCTGGTATTGCCGTGCCTGGGCCTGGCCCTGCAGCCCCAGCTGTCGGCCCGTTCCGGGCTCAAACCGGGCCTGTTGTTCGCCGTGCTGGCGCTGCTGCTCGGCCTGCTGCGCGAAGGTCTGGGCAGCGCGACACTCCTGCAGCATGCCGACTGGCTGTTCGGCCCGAGCGCCACGAACTGGCAGCTGTCGCTCGCCGGCGCGGGCGGCATGCATCTGCTGACCCTGGCGCCCGGCGCCTTTATCCTGCTCGGCCTGCTGCTGGCCGCAGCGCGCCACTTCCACCGTGATGAGCGACCATGAACGCTGCCAAACGCCACGAAATCTTCCGCCGCCTGCGCGAAGACAACCCCGAGCCGAAAACCGAGCTGGCCTACAGCACGCCGTTTGAACTGCTGATCGCGGTGATCCTCTCCGCCCAGGCCACCGACGTCGGGGTGAACAAGGCCACAGCCAAGCTCTACCCGGTCGCCAATACCCCGGAGGCGATCCATGCCCTGGGTGTCGAAGGACTGAGCGAGTACATCAAGACCATCGGCCTGTTCAACAGCAAGGCGAAGAACGTCATCGAGACCTGCCGCATCCTGGTCGAGAAACACGGCAGCCAGGTGCCGGACAACCGCGAAGACCTCGAAGCCCTGCCCGGTGTCGGGCGCAAGACCGCCAACGTGGTGCTCAACACCGCCTTCCGCCAGCTGGCCATGGCGGTGGACACCCATATCTTCCGCGTCAGCAACCGCACCGGCATCGCCCCCGGCAAGAACGTGGTCGAAGTGGAGCAGAAGCTGCTCAAGTTCGTGCCCAAGGAATTCCTCCTCGACGCCCACCACTGGCTGATCCTGCATGGCCGCTACGTCTGCCAGGCGCGCAAACCACAGTGCGGCAGCTGCCGGATCGAAGACCTGTGCGAGTACAAGGCAAAAACCTCGGACGATTGAGCGAGCCGAGGTTCTGTAAGACGTCGATTGAGAAAATCTTTTTTACCCACTCCGGCTTTGTCGATATAAGGAGCGCCATAAGCACCCCGAATGCTGGAGTGAAGCGATGAGTACAGACAAAGAGAACCTCGAGCTCGAAGAAGACTTTGTCGCCGAGGATGCCGACGACGCCAGTGAGCGCCCCGTGGAAGTGGCCAAGACCAACCTGACCAAACGGCGCATCATCGACAACCTGCTGGACGAGCGCCGCCTGAAGAAACAGCTCGGCGACTACGATTTCGATCTCTGACCGCCCCCATGAAAAAGCCCCGCATTAGCGGGGCTCTTTCTATCGCTACCGCGACTCAGTAGCACCAGATATTCATTGGCGGCATGGCGTTGCAGCTATTGCTGGCACAGCTACCGCCCCCAGAACCGCTGTTGGCCTCGACCCCCTCATCGATCGAGGAATTGACCGGCCCAACCTTGATCTGCAGGCCGGCCGGCAGACCCTCGATGCAATAGTTGCCATTGCTGTCGCTTGGCGCGGATACGCCCAGCGGCGTGCTGTTGGCAGGATCCTTGGCGTAGAGCTGCACATCCTGCATACGGTTTGCCAGGTCGCACTGGTAGACAAAGCCGGACACGCAGGCGGAACCACTACCATTGCCACCCGGTTGCAACGTCACGCTGGCACAGGGGCTGCCTGCGACCGGCGCCATCACCGATACCGCCGGGTAACCTGCGGCATATACCACGGCCTGGGCGTCCTCGATCACGCTCAACTGGAATGCCCCTTGCGCATTGCTCTGCACATGGGCGCCGGAGCTCGCATAAACGGTCACATCTGGCACCGGCTGGCCAACGGCGTCGAGCACCGTGCCGCTGACACAGGCCAGGCCCGTCGGCAGCACCAGATCGGCGACAACGGCAGCCGTACCGTTCGCACAGAGACTGCCGGCAGCGCCGGCCTGTACCTGCTGCGGTGCGGAAAGCAGGTTGATGTTCTGCATATAGTGGCTGGCACGCAGCTGGCTGATCGCGCTGGCCTTGACCTTCTGGCAGTAGAAGCCATTGGCATCGGTGCGCACCGGATAGCTGGTGCCGGAATAATCGACGCCACTGCCGGAAACGTCGACGCCGCCCATGGCTACACCGTTCCTGTCGACCACACGCCCCTTCACCTCGGCCATATCGATCACCTGATCGCTATTCCACCAGGAGAAGTGCGCCACGCGGGCAAACACGGCGAGGCGCCCCGGCAGCGCGGTAGAGGCAGCCACGCGGCCGACACCCTCTTCCTGCCACAAGCCACGAGCGGTATCGAAGTACCACATGGGGGTGCTGTCATCTTCCTGCAGGTGGGTGTTTTCCGGCAGCAAGAGTTCGATCTCGGCGGTCGTGCCCGGTTTCAGGTTGACCTTCTGCGAGCCCTGGAACAGGCTGAAATCCGCCATGCTGAAGGACTCCAGGGTTTCCCGACGACCATCGGCCGTGCGTGCCGCCAACTCGCCGGGCGCACCATTGATCGCCGCCGTGGAGACATCCACCGGGGTGATGACGATCTGCACCTGCGCATCACTGCCGACGGTGAGGCTGTCGGGACTGAAGCTGACCTTGAAGCCGGCTTCGCTCAGCGTGCCGCCCAGGGAAGCATCCAGCACCTGCTGCGCGCCGCTCTTGAGCAGGGTCTTGTTCAGACTGGCCTGCTTAAGCAGTGCATATTCATAACGCGGGACCTTTTTGCCGGTCGGCACCTTCTCGACCAGGCTGACGCTGCCTTGGGTCGCGGTATAGCCCAGCTTCTCGAAGGTCAGCACGATCTGCTGCGCCGGCACTATGCCCTTGAGGGTAAACACCCCACCCGGGTTGGTCAGCGCCTTCTGGCCACGCTTGAGGATGATTCCCTCACGCACCTGAACGGTCACGCCTTCCAGGGGACGACCATCGACATCGAGCACCTGGCCGGTGATGCTGGATTTACCCTGCAACGACAGGGTGGCGTAAGCGGGGGAACTGAAAAGCCCAGCCGTGCCAAGCACGACCAGCAGGAGGCGACACCACTGTTTGAACATCTTGTCTTCCTTGAACGAGTTGTGGGATGGCGACTATAGCCATCCACATTCGTCAAGTAAGTGACGCACACACATTAAACAGTCAAAAAATGAGCATGCACTCTCAACTTTCGCAAGAAAGGCCGAACTCAATCCCCCCGCTTGGGCGACAGCAACTCGATCTTGTAGCCGTCAGGGTCTTCGACGAAGGCCAGGATGCTGCTGCCGTGCTTCATCGGCCCCGGCTCGCGGGTGATCTTGCCGCCGCGTGAGCGGATGTCCTCGCAAGCCTTGTACACGTCGAGCACTTCCAGGGCGATATGGCCGTAGCCGGTGCCAAGTTCGTACTGATCCACGCCCCAGTTGTGGGTCAGCTCGATCACACTGTTCTCGGCCTCGTTGCCGTAACCGACGAACGCCAGGGTGAACTGGCCATCCGGGTAGTCCTTGCGACGCAACAGGGTCATGCCCAGGACTTCGGTGTAGAAGGCGATGGATTTGTCCAGATCGCCGACGCGCAGCATGGTGTGCAGCAGTCTCATCGATTGTTTCCTCATCGGTGGCCCGTTATCTCGGGCTCATAAATGCAAACCCCGGCTCGTGGCCGGGGTTTGTCTGGCTCAGGCGCTCAAGCTTATCAGAACAGCTTGCGGCCCTTGCCGGCAGCGATACGCATGCGCAGCGCGTTGAGCTTGATGAAGCCCGCCGCGTCGGCCTGGTTGTAGGCGCCGCCGTCTTCTTCGAAGGTGGCGATGTTGGCATCGAACAGCGAGTCGTCGGACTTGCGGCCAGTGACGATGACGTTGCCTTTGTACAGCTTCAGGCGTACCACACCGTTCACATTGGTCTGCGAAGCATCGATCATCTGCTGCAGCATCAGACGCTCCGGGCTCCACCAGTAACCGGTGTAGATCAGGCTGGCATACTTGGGCATCAGCTCGTCTTTCAGGTGGGCCACTTCGCGGTCCAGGGTGATCGACTCGATGGCGCGGTGGGCACGCAGCATGATGGTGCCGCCTGGGGTCTCGTAGCAGCCACGGGACTTCATGCCGACATAACGGTTCTCGACGATGTCGAGACGGCCGATACCGTTCTCGCCGCCGATCTTGTTCAGCGTGGCCAGCACGGTGGCCGGGGTCATTTCCACGCCGTCGAGGGCGACGATGTCACCGTTGCGGTAGGTCAGCTCGAGGTAGGTCGGCTTGTCTGGAGCGTTCTCTGGCGAGACGGTCCATTTCCACATGTCTTCTTCATGCTCGGTCCAGGTGTCTTCCAGCACGCCGCCTTCATAGGAGATGTGCAGCAGGTTGGCATCCATGGAGTACGGCGATTTCTTCTTGCCGTGGCGCTCGATCGGGATGGCGTGCTTCTCGGCGTAGTCCATCAGCTTCTCGCGGGACAGCAGGTCCCACTCGCGCCACGGAGCAATCACTTTCACACCCGGCTTCAGCGCATAGGCGCCCAGTTCGAAACGCACCTGGTCGTTGCCCTTGCCGGTGGCGCCGTGGGAAATGGCGTCGGCGCCGGTTTCGTTGGCGATCTCGATCAGGCGCTTGGCGATCAGCGGACGGGCGATGGAGGTACCCAGCAGGTACTCGCCTTCGTAGACGGTGTTGGCGCGGAACATCGGGTAGACGAAATCACGCACGAACTCTTCGCGCAGGTCGTCGATATAGATTTCCTTGACGCCCATGGCCTGGGCCTTGGCGCGAGCCGGCTCGACTTCTTCGCCCTGGCCGAGGTCAGCGGTGAAGGTCACCACTTCGCATTCATAGGTGTCCTGCAGCCACTTGAGGATTACCGAGGTGTCCAGGCCACCGGAATAAGCCAGAACTACCTTCTTAACGTCCGCCATGCCAATCAACTCCACGGGGTTGTACGGAAAAACCCGTGATTCTACCGACCGCGCCCAACGATTTACAGGGGCGCGACAGAGACTGGCGACAAAGCGACAATTTTATTTAGCGGTGCGACGTCAGGAAGTGCTGGCCGGCGTCGCCGGTGCGGCGGCAGGCGACGGTGCCGGCTCGATAGCCGGCGGCGCGGCGGGTGCGGACTCAGCCGGGGTTTCCGGTACCGGCTCGCGCGACAGGGTCATGGTCACCCGGCGGTTCTTCGCCCGGTTGGCCTCGCTGTTGTTCGGCGCCAACGGGTAACGCTCGCCATGGAAGCGCACCAGGATCTGCTCGGCCGGAACGCCGTTGGCCTTGAGGTATTCCTCCACCGCCAGTGCGCGGCGGCGCGAGGTATCGCGATTGGTCAGGCGGCTACCGCTGTTGTCGGAATGGCCATCGAGCTGGATGCGGTTGACGCTGGGGTCGGCCTTGATGAACTCGAGAATGATGCCGAGCTTGGCCTGGCCCAGTGGATCGAGCACTGAGCCGCCACCCGCAAAGCCGATCTGGGTCTGGCGGATCTGGTCAAAGTTGACCGGTAGCAACCCGGCCGTGCACTTGAGGTATTCGTTGTAGGCCTGATTGAACCTGATCGGCAGCAGGCGCACTTCCAGACTTTCGCCACCTTGCAGGGTGCGATGGCGCACCAGCGGGCTGCGCCCTTCCATCAACCCGGTCAGCAGGCGCCCACCCTGCTCCTGATTGCTGTTGAACGGCACCTCGCCACTGCCAACGGTCAAGGCACCGAGGTTGATGTCGCCGCGCCCGGCTTGCCAGGGCGCGGCCGCCGCCAACAAAGTCGCTGATCCCGGGCCCAGCCAGCGCTCGCGCATCTTCAACCGGAAGGTCACCTGTTCACCGGCGCGACGCACGAACTCGCCGCTACCGAAGTCCGCCACGGCCTGAGTCAGGCGGCACTCGAACTGATCCCCCTCGACCTTCCACTCCACCCGCTCCATGCGCGTCTGAAAAGTGATAGCCGACACCGGCATGCACCAGGGCAGGCAGGCGAACAGGCTAACAAGGGCGATACAGGGCTGGCGCACGACAGGCTCCACAGGGAAAAACGGCATTCCCAAGGGGTATCGTCCAGCCCCGGCAAAACTTGATAGCCCGTGCCTGCAAGAGGCTTTTCCGGTAGCATTCCCGCCACGTTTCACCCGTCCGGAATCCCCCATGTCAGACCGTATCACCCTGCTGCGCCCCGACGATTGGCACATCCACCTGCGCGATGGCGCCGTCCTGCAGCACACCGTCCAGGACGTCGCCCGTACGTTCGCCCGTGCGATCATCATGCCGAACCTGGTGCCGCCGGTTCGCAACGCCGCCGAAGCCGACGCCTACCGCCAGCGCATCCTGGCCGCCCGCCCGGCCGGCAGCCGCTTCGAGCCGCTGATGGTGCTGTACCTCACCGACCGCACCACGCCCGCCGAAGTCCGCGAGGCCAAGGCCAGCGGCTTCATCCACGCGGCCAAGCTGTACCCCGCCGGCGCCACCACCAACTCCGATTCCGGCGTGACCAGCATCGACAACATCTTTCCGGTACTGGAAGCCATGGCCGACGTCGGCCTGCCGCTGCTGGTGCACGGCGAAGTGACCCGCGCCGAAGTCGATGTATTCGACCGCGAGAAGCGTTTCATCGATGAACACCTGGTACGCGTGGTCGAGCGCTTCCCGACCCTGAAAGTGGTGTTCGAACACATCACCACCGGCGACGCCGTGCAGTTCGTCAATGCCGCGCCAGCCAACGTGGGGGCCACTATCACCGCCCACCACCTGCTGTACAACCGCAACCACATGCTGGTTGGCGGTATTCGCCCGCACTTCTATTGCCTGCCGATCCTCAAACGCAACACCCACCAGGAAGCCCTGCTGGATGCGGCCACCAGTGGCAGCGCCAAGTTCTTCCTCGGTACCGATTCGGCACCGCACGCCAAACATGCCAAGGAAGCCGCCTGCGGCTGCGCCGGCTGCTACACCGCCTATGCCGCCATCGAGCTGTATGCCGAGGCCTTCGAACAGCGCAATGCGCTGGACAAGCTGGAAGCCTTCGCCAGCCACTTCGGCCCGGACTTCTACAATCTGCCGCGCAACACCGATCGCATCACCCTGGTGCGCGAAGAATGGACCGCCCCGGCCAGCCTGCCGCTGGGCGAGCTGACCGTCATCCCCCTGCGCGCCGGTGAAAACCTGCGCTGGCGCCTGCTGGAGAACCCCGCGTGAGCGAAGAGAATTTTGACGACGAACTCGACGGCAGTCTGCCTTCCGGCCCGCGCCATCCGATGGCCGCACGCTTTCGCGGCTACCTACCGGTAGTCGTGGATGTCGAGACCGGCGGCTTCAACTGCGCCACCGACGCCCTGCTGGAAATCGCCGCAACCACCATCGCCATGGACGAAGGCGGCTTCCTCTATCCGGATCACACCCACTTCTTCCGGGTTGAGCCGTTCGCCGGCGCCAATATCGAACAGGCGGCCCTGGAATTCACCGGCATCAAGCTGGATCACCCGCTGCGCCAGGCGGTGAGCGAAGAGCACGCGCTGATGGAAATCTTCAAAGGCCTGCGCAAATCGATCAAGGCCAACGGCTGTAAGCGCGCCATCCTGGTCGGCCACAACAGCAGCTTCGACCTCGGTTTCCTGAATGCTGCGGTGGCTCGCTGCGACCTCAAGCGCAACCCGTTCCACCCATTCTCCAGCTTCGACACCGCCACCCTGGCCGGCCTCGCCTACGGCCAGACCGTACTGGCCAAGGCCTGCCAGACCGCCGGTATCGCTTTCGACGGCAAGGAAGCGCACTCCGCGCGCTACGACACCGAGAAGACTGCCGAACTGTTCTGCGGCATCGTCAACCGCTGGAAGGAAATGGGCGGCTGGGACGAGTTCGACCAGTAAGTCCCGACAGCAACACAAAACCCGGCTCTGGCCGGGTTTTTTATGCGTGACTGAATGCCAACCGAACGCCTGCAAGTCTTTCCGTCAGGCATCAAGAACACAGCCCGCAACCTGTTGACCCGTAAAGCTTTTACAGATGCGCCAAGCTTTCACTCAAGGATTTTTCGCATCAAGTTTTGACAAGCATTCTCATTAACATTAGTATCCGACCCCAAGAGAAACCCACTTCCGCTCGAGCCTGTCCATGTACGTTTGCCTCTGCCAAGGTGTGACCGACGGTCAAATTCGCGAAGCCATCTATGAAGGCTGCTGCAGCTATCGCGATGTGCGCGAAACGCTAGGCGTCGCCACCCAGTGCGGCAAATGCGCTTGCCTGGCCAAACAGGTAGTACGCGAAACCCTCAGCGAAGTACACCAGGCCGCCCTCGCCTACCCGGCCGCCAGTTTCGTCGCGGCCTAAAGCAAGCAGCCACAAAAAAGCCGGACCTGGTGTCCGGCTTTTTTATGCCCGCCAATCAGCAGCTCAGAGCACCGGAACGCCACTGTGGAAGCGAAATTCGCTATCCGGCGACTCGATCAGCTCGCGCTCGGTCTCGCGCACCAGCGCAACCACCCGCTCGACATCCGGCGCATCGCCGTACTGGTAGGCCAGCTTCAGGTAACCCTGGAAGTGCCGCGCCTCGGACTTGAGCAGGCCGCCGTAGAACTTGCCCAGTTCCTCGTCCAGATGCGGCACCAGCGCCTCGAAACGCTCGCAGGAACGCGCCTCGATAAAGGCCCCCACCACCAGAGTGTCCACCAGCTTGACCGGCTCATGATTACGCACGACCTTGCGTAGGCCCGAGGCGTAGCGTGCCGCAGACACCGGGCGCAGCTCGATCTTGCGCTTTTTCATGATGCGCAGGACCTGCTCGTGGTGCACCAGTTCCTCGCGCGCCAGGCGCGACATGAAGTTGATCAGATCCAGCTGGGTGCCGTACTTGGCGATCAGCGCCATCGCCGACGAGGCGGCCTTGAATTCGTTGTTCTTGTGATCGATCAGCAGGGTCTCCTGATCGGCCAGCGCAGCTTGGACCCAGGCATCAGGGGTCCGGCATCCCAGGAATTCATGAATTTCAGGCAGGTTCACAGGCAGGCTTTCCGTTGTAGAACAATCGACCCCGCCAAGCGAACAGCGCAACACTGCTTGCAGCACTGGTAGGCCGACGCGGGGCGCGCCATTATACGAATGACGACGGGCAGAGCCAGTGATGTCGTGACACGGGTCAAAAACGTCGCCTGCGGCTGCTTTTATAGTGGGGCCGTAATCAAGCATCCACGCACAGGGAAAAGCTCATGCAAGCCATTCGCAGCATTCTGGTGGTAATGGATCCGCAACAGCCGGCAGGTCTGGCACTGAAAAGAGCCAAGCTGATCGCTGGCGTCACCCAATCGCACCTGCACCTGCTGGTGGGCGACAAGAAGCAGGACCATGCGGCCTACCTGGCCGACGCCAAGGCCGGCCTGGAGCAGGAAGGCTTCAGCGTCAGCACCCAGCAGGCCTGGCATGAAGGTCTCTACCAGACCATCATCACCGTGCAGCAGGCCGAAGGCTGCGAGCTGGTAATCAAACAGCACGTGCCGGACAACCCGCTGAAAAAAGCCATCCTCACCCCCGAAGACTGGAAGCTGCTGCGCTACAGCCCTGCTCCAGTACTGATGGTGAAGACCGACACGCCATGGACCAACGGCATCATCCTCGCCGCCGTCGACGTGGGTAACCGCGACAACGAGCACCGCACCCTGCACTCCAGCATCGTCAGCCACGGCTACGATATCGCCAGCCTGGCCAATGCCACCCTGCACGTGATCAGCGCCCACCCCTCGCCGATGCTGTCGGCCGCCGACCCGACCTTCCAGCTCAAGGAAACCATCGAGGCGCGCTACCGCGAGCAGTGCAAGGCCTTCCAGGCCGAGTACGACGTCAGCGACGAACGCCTGCACATCGAAGAAGGCCCTGCCGACGTGCTGATCCCCTACACCGCCGAAAAACTCAAGGCGGCAGTTACCGTGATCGGTACCGTGGCCCGCACCGGCCTGTCCGGTGCACTGATCGGCAACACCGCCGAAGTGGTGCTGGACACCCTGGAAAGCGATGTCCTGGTACTCAAGCCGGACAGCATCATTGCTCACCTGGAAGAGCTGGTCGCGCAGCGCTGAGCCCCGCGGCCGCCCAACAAAAAGCCGCCCGAGGGCGGCCTTTTCATGTCCCGCGAGCAAATCAGACGCGGATCTCCATGCCTTCAAGGAGAAATTTCGGCGCGATATAGCGCTCGTAGTGCGCCTCGGACAGCAGGAAGAACTCGCGGTCGATAGCCTCGCGCAGGGCCGGCAGCTCCCAGTCGCGAAACTCCGGCATCAGCGCCACGCCATAGGCATCCAGGCGATTGATCAGCCGCGAGGCCCGCGCAATCAGCTGATAGGCCCAGCAATACGGCGACTGCTCGGGCACGAAGCGCACCTGGCGCTGTTCGAGCTGCTGGCGCAGCCTGGCTGCATCGAAGATTTCCAGCTTGCCCTGCATCACCTGCACCAGGAGGATCTCCAGGCGCCGCCAGACGGCACGCTTCTCTTCCTCGGCATACAGGTTCCAGTTGACCACCTCATGGTGGAAGCGCTTGCAGCCCCGGCACACGAGATCGCCGTACACCGTGGAGCAGAGGCCGACGCAAGGCGTCTTGATGCGCTGATTGGACATGGCGGAGAAACATAGTCGCGGAAACAGGCAGTCCATAGTAACGGCTTAGCCGCAGAGGGTCATCCTGACCGACCAGACGTTTGTCGACCGCCCCCTTTAAAGACGAAATGCAGGTCGGCCGCCGCATAGCCGAGGGCTTTTTCCTTAACTTTATGGCGCTATTCCAGTAGAATCGGCCGGCCTTTTTGGCGTCGATGTCCGTCAGAAGCTGTTTTCAAAGCGTCACGAGCACAGTTAATCCGCCAGGAACGACGTTGGCGCCAGGTTCGCGAGCACCGCTCACAGCCTGCGCCAGCCCTCATCGCCCTGTTCCTGCGGCGTAAAACTTTGAAAACAGCTTCTTGTATGAGGCTATCGACACACCGGCCGAGGTGCTCAAAAAGCTCCAAGGCGCAGTGTGCGATGGTTTTCTGGATGAGCGTCGCGAGCCACCGCGACCACTGATGAGGGTAAAAACTGTGCTTGAAGCCTATCGCAAACACGTAGCAGAGCGTGCCGCTCAGGGTATCGTGCCCCAGCCGCTAAACGCCGAACAAACCGCAGGCCTGGTCGAGCTGCTGAAGAATCCTCCGGCCGGCGAAGAAGCCTTCCTGGTCGACCTGATCACCAACCGCGTACCTGCGGGCGTGGACGAAGCCGCCTACGTCAAGGCCGGTTTCCTGTCTGCCCTGGCCAAGGGCGAAGTCAGCTCCCCGCTGCTGAGCAAGACCCGCGCCGTCGAGCTGCTGGGCACCATGCAAGGTGGCTACAACATCACCACCATGGTTGAGCTGCTGGACAACGCCGAGCTGTCCGCCGTTGCCGCCGAGCAACTGAAGCACACCCTGCTGATGTTCGACGCCTTCCACGACGTTTCCGAGAAAGCCAAGGCCGGCAATGCCAACGCCAAAGCCGTGCTGGCCTCCTGGGCCGAAGGCGAGTGGTTCCAGAACCGCCCTGCCGTTCCGGAAAAAGTCACCCTGACCGTGTTCAAGGTCACCGGCGAAACCAACACCGACGACCTGTCGCCGGCTCCGGACGCCTGGTCCCGCCCGGACATCCCGCTGCACGCCCTGGCCATGCTGAAAATGGCTCGCGACGGCATCAACCCGGACGCTCCGGGCAGCGTCGGCCCGATCCAGCAAATGGAAGCCCTGAAAGCCAAAGGCTTCCCGGTTGCCTACGTCGGTGACGTGGTCGGTACCGGTTCCTCGCGCAAATCCGCCACCAACTCGGTGCTGTGGTTCTTCGGCGACGACATCCCCTTCGTGCCGAACAAGCGCGCAGGCGGCTTCTGCTTCGGCACCAAGATCGCCCCGATCTTCTACAACACCATGGAAGACGCCGGCGCCCTGCCGATCGAATTCGACTGCACCAACCTGGCCATGGGCGACGCCATCGACGTCTACCCGTACAAGGGTGAAGTGCGCCGTCATGGCAGCGACGAACTGGTCACCACTTTCCAGCTGAAAACCGACGTCCTGCTCGACGAAGTTCGCGCAGGCGGCCGTATCCCGCTGATCGTTGGCCGTGGCCTGACCGAGAAAGCCCGCGCCGAGCTGGGTCTGGCTCCGTCCACCCTGTTCAAGAAGCCGGAAGCCCCGGTTGATAGCGGCAAGGGTTTCACCCTGGCGCAGAAAATGGTTGGCCGCGCCTGCGGTCTGCAGGAAGGCAAAGGCGTCCGTCCGGGCACCTACTGCGAACCGAAGATGACCACCGTCGGCTCCCAGGACACCACTGGCCCGATGACCCGTGACGAGCTGAAAGACCTGGCGTGCCTGGGCTTCTCCGCTGACCTGGTGATGCAGTCCTTCTGCCACACCGCGGCTTATCCGAAGCCGATCGACGTCACCACCCACCACACCCTGCCGGACTTCATCATGACCCGCGGCGGCGTGTCCCTGCGTCCGGGCGACGGCATCATCCACAGCTGGCTGAACCGCATGCTGCTGCCGGACACCGTCGGTACCGGTGGCGACTCGCACACCCGCTTCCCGATGGGCATCTCCTTCCCGGCCGGCTCCGGCCTGGTCGCCTTCGCCGCTGCCACCGGCGTCATGCCGCTGGACATGCCGGAGTCGGTACTGGTGCGCTTCAAGGGCAAGCTGCAACCGGGCATCACCCTGCGTGACCTGGTGCATGCCATCCCTTACTACGCGATCAAGGCTGGCCTGCTGACCGTCGAGAAGAAGGGCAAGATCAACGCCTTCTCCGGCCGCATCCTCGAGATCGAAGGTCTGGATGAGCTGACCGTTGAACAGGCTTTCGAGCTATCCGACGCCTCGGCCGAACGTTCCGCTGCCGGCTGCACCATCAAGCTGCCGGAAAAGGCCATCGCCGAGTACCTGCGCTCCAACATCACCATGCTGCGCTGGATGATCGGCGAAGGTTACGGCGATGCCCGTACCCTGGAACGTCGCGCCAAAGCCATGGAAGCCTGGCTGGCCAACCCGCAACTGCTGGCTGCCGACAAGGACGCCGAGTACGCCGAGATCATCGAGATCGACCTGGCCGACGTCAAAGAGCCGGTGCTCTGCGCGCCGAACGACCCGGACGACGCCCGTCTGCTGTCCACCGTTGCCGGTGAGAAGATCGACGAAGTGTTCATCGGTTCGTGCATGACCAACATCGGTCACTTCCGCGCTGCCGGCAAGCTGCTGGACAAGGTCAAGGGTGGCATTCCGACCCGTCTGTGGCTGGCTCCGCCAACCAAGATGGACGCCCACCAGCTGACCGAAGAAGGCTACTACGGCATCTACGGCAAGGCTGGCGCGCGCATGGAAATGCCAGGCTGCTCGCTGTGCATGGGTAACCAGGCACGCGTACAGACCGGTTCGACCGTGGTTTCCACCTCGACCCGTAACTTCCCCAACCGTCTGGGCGACGCCACCAACGTGTACCTGGCCTCTGCCGAACTGGCAGCGGTCGCTTCGATCACAGGCAAACTGCCGACCGTCGAGGAGTACATGGAGTACGCGAAGAACATCGACAGCATGGCTGCTGACGTTTACCGCTACCTGAGCTTCGACCAGATCGCCGAGTTCCGCGAAGCCGCTGCCAACGCCAAGATCCCGGCTGTACAGATCTAAGCGTCACCAGCAATGAAAAAGCCCCGCCTAGTGCGGGGCTTTTTCTTTTCGCTGAACTTGCGGGTAAGTCGCCAGCAGCTAACTTTCTCCAAGTGGGCCGGCGTTTCCGGCCCCTCTGTGACCAATAGGGAGTTCATCTCATGAAACACTGGATTCTGGCTTTCTGCTGCCTGCTCGGCCTGAGCGGCTGCGCCAGCGAATACATCATCACCACCAATGACGGACAGATGCTCACCAGCGACGGCAAGCCTCAGCTGGACGAAGATACCGGCATGCTCGAGTTCGAGGACAGCGAGGGGCGCGTCCAACAGATCCCGCAGGCCAATGTGAAACAGATGCTGGAGCGCTGAACAACAGTACCTGCACCCACCCCGCTACGGCGGGGTTCTTTTTATGTTCTGCCGCCCTCTGGCACATGGCTTGCTTACGCATGTGCAACAGAACTCACTCCAACGGCGGAGCCAGTTCATAGACAATGGCGTCGTTTCTGGTCACCAGCCCCGTGGTGACTGGGGCGACGCTTTTTTGTTCAACGGCGGAACAAAGCATATGAACACGATCGACAGCACACGTAGCGATGCCCTGGCCTGGGTGGCCGGCAGCGACGCACCAGAAAAGAGCGCACTGAACCTGGGCTTCATGGCCCTGACCGACTCGGCCTCGCTGATAGTCGCCGCCACCCAGGGCTTCGCCCAGCCTTACGGGCTGACCCTCAACCTGCAGCGCCAGGCCTCTTGGGCCACCCTGCGCGACAAACTGCTGAGCGGCGAACTGGATGCCGCCCAGAGCCTGTATGGGCAGATCTACGGCGTTCACCTCGGCCTCAGCGGCCCGGCCACCGAGATGGCCATCCTCATGGGCCTGTGCCAGAACGGCCAGGCGATCAACCTGTCCGAACCGCTCAAGCGCGCCGGGGTGACCAGCGCCGAAGCACTGGCCACGCGTGTGCGCCAGAGCGGTGCGAAACTGACCTTCGCCCAGACCTTCCCCACCGGCACTCACGCCATGTGGCTGAACTACTGGCTGGCCGCCCAGGGCATCCACCCGCTGGAAGACGTCAATACCGTGGTCGTCCCTCCTTCGCAGATGGTTGCCCACCTCAAAGCCGCGCGGATCGACGGTTTCTGCGCCGGCGGCCCCTGGGGCGCCCTGGCGGTCGATGAGGAACAAGGCTTCACCCTGGCCACCAGCCAGATGATCTGGGCCGACCATCCGGAGAAAGTTCTCGGCGTCACCCGCGAATTCGTCGAGCAATACCCCAACACCGCGCGCGCCCTGACCATGGCCGTGCTGGAGGCCAGCCGCTTCATCGACGAAAATGAAGAGAACAAGCGCAGTACCGCCCAATTGATCAGTGGCAGCGAGTACGTCGATGCGCCACTATCAGCCATCGAGCCGCGCTTCCTCGGCCAGTATCAGGACGGCATCGGCCACGCCTGGCTGGATAACCATCCACTGCGCTTCTTCGCCAATGGCGAGGTAACCATGCCCTGGCTGTCCGACGGCATGTGGTTCATGACCCAGTTCCGCCGCTGGGGCCTGCTCAAGGACGATCTGGACTATCTGGGCACCGCCCAGCGAATCCACCAGCTCGACCTCTACCGGCAAGCCGCCGAGGCCCTGGACATTGCTGTGCCGGACACCGCGATGCGCCGCTCCACCCTGCTCGACGGTAGCGTCTGGGACGGTAGCGACCCGGCAGGCTACGCCAGCAGTTTTGCCATTCATGCGCGCAGCGGCTCTGCCGCGCCCATTGCTCTGTAACGGAATACCAACATGCTGCGAATTCTCCTGATCAACGACACCCCGAAGAAGGTCGGACGCCTGAAGAGCGCGCTGATCGAAGCGGGCTTCGAGGTCATCGACGAGTCCGGGCTGACCATCGACCTGCCCGAACGCGTCGAGGCCGTGCGCCCCGACGTGATCCTGATCGATACCGAGTCGCCCGGACGGGATGTGATGGAACAGGTGGTGCTGGTCACCCGCGACCAGCCCCGCCCGATCGTCATGTTCACCGACGAACACGACCCCAGCGTGATGCGCCAGGCGATCCAGTCCGGGGTCAGCGCCTACATAGTCGAAGGCATCCATGCCCAGCGCCTGCAACCGATCCTCGACGTGGCCATGGCCCGTTTCGAGAGCGACCAGGCCATGCGCGCCCAGCTGCAGGCCCGCGACGAGCAATTGGCCGAACGCAAGCGCATCGAACTGGCCAAGGGCCTGCTGATGAAGATGAAGAGCTGCAACGAGGAAGACGCCTACACCCTGATGCGCCGCCAGGCCATGAGCCGCCAGCAGAAGCTGATCCAGGTGGCCGAGCAGATCATCGCCATGCACGACATGCTGGGTAACTGAGCCCAGCTCCCGACAACTGTTGCGCCTGTCCAGCCAGCGACTGTGCTGGACAGGCCGGCAAGGCTTCTCGTATCTTCCTCGCCTGGCTGCCGCATGCAGCCAACGTCGCTCGGACGGTTCCGGGCGCTTACGTACTCCGAGGAAAGCATGGCTGACAATGCCAAGCGCCGCTTTGCGCGCATCGATCGACTCCCCCCCTACGTTTTCAACATTACTGCCGAACTGAAGATGGCCGCCCGCCGCCGTGGCGAGGACATTATCGACTTCAGCATGGGCAACCCCGATGGCGCCACCCCGCCGCACATAGTCGAGAAGCTGGTACAGGTCGCCCAGCGCGAAGACACCCACGGCTACTCCACTTCGCGCGGCATCCCGCGCCTGCGCCGCGCCATCTCGCGCTGGTACAAGGACCGCTACGACGTCGAGATCGACCCGGAAAGCGAGGCCATCGTCACCATCGGCTCCAAGGAAGGCCTAGCGCACCTGATGCTGGCCACCCTGGACCATGGCGACACCGTGCTGGTGCCCAACCCGAGCTACCCGATCCACATCTATGGCGCGGTGATCGCCGGCGCCCAGGTGCGCTCGGTACCGCTGGTGCCCGGCGTGGACTTCTTCGCCGAGCTGGAGCGAGCGATTCGCGAGTCGATTCCCAAGCCGAAGATGATGATTCTCGGCTTCCCCTCCAACCCCACCGCACAGTGCGTGGAGCTGGACTTCTTCGAGCGCGTGGTGGCCCTGGCCAAGCAGTACGACGTGCTGGTGATCCACGACCTGGCCTACGCCGACATCGTCTACGACGGCTGGAAAGCCCCGTCGATCATGCAGGTGGAAGGCGCCAAGGACATCGCCGTGGAGTTCTTCACCCTGTCCAAGAGCTACAACATGGCCGGCTGGCGCATCGGCTTTATGGTCGGCAACCCGGAGCTGGTCAGCGCCCTGGCGCGGATCAAGAGCTACCACGACTACGGCACCTTCACCCCCCTGCAGGTGGCCGCCATCGCCGCCCTGGAAGGTGACCAGCAGTGCGTGCGCGACATCGCCGAGCAGTACCGCCAGCGACGCAACATGCTGGTCAAGGGCCTGCATGAAGCCGGCTGGATGGTGGAGAATCCCAAGGCCTCGATGTACATCTGGGCCAAGATCCCCGAGCCCTATGCCCACCTCGGTTCGCTGGAGTTCGCCAAGAAGCTGCTGCTGGAGGCCAAGGTCTGCGTCTCGCCCGGCATCGGCTTCGGCGACTACGGCGACGACCATGTGCGCTTCGCCCTGATCGAGAACCAGGACCGCATCCGCCAGGCCATCCGCGGGATCAAGGCGATGTTCCGCGCCGACGGCCTGCTGGCGGCACCGGCTGCCAAACCAGGCAAGCCTGCCGACGCCTGACGCCAGTCAGCGCTCGCCACGGCCCCGACCAGCCTCGACTGGTCGGGGCCGTGTTGTTTCAGCCGGAGTAATCCAGCGCAGTCCAGGCTCGCCCCGAGCCGCTGGAGATTTCGCAGCCCGGACGCTGCAGTTCCTGGTCCATATCGCGCGCCAGGTGAGTCACCTCGCTGCCCCCGCCGCTCTCGCGCTCGGTCAGCCACTGCAACTTGCCGCAATTGGGTGTGTCGATCACATAGCTGGCGGCGATACTCGAGTGCTCGCCAGGAAGCCGGGTTACATCCAGCACCCGACCATGTTCCGCGAACCGCTTGCCGTCCGCCACCAGTACTGCCCAGGCCTCGCTACCTTCGATAACCAGGTAGGCACCATTGGCTTTGGGTTGCTCCAGCTGCGGCTGGGCACAGCCCGCCAACAGGGCCAACAACAGAACTGTCATCAGTTTGTGGTGCATATAGGACAACTCCTTTTTTGCCTGGCCCCGGCTGGATCAATCGGCAGCGCGATAGCTGTACTATTATCCAGCACTGTTCACTTGTACAGTATTTTTCGTTTACCCTTGTATCACCGCCACTGACCTGGCGAACCGAATACAACAGGAGCATTCGCGATGCTGGACGTACTGCAGCTGAAGAACAAAGTGAACCAGATGCCCCTGGAGCAGGTGCGCGGCATGGTCGCCGAACTGCAACTGGAAGGCCTGGTGACCGGCAGCAACACACCGTTCAAACGCGTGCATTTCAACACCTGTTTCGCCGAGATCGAAGCCCTGTTGCAACGCGCCGGCTACCACCGGCCACTGGATGTGGTCGGCTATCAGGGCCAGGCCTACGCCCTGTTCGACCCGAGCCGCTGGGAGGCGGTACAGGTGCTGCGCGGGCTCAGGGATTATGTCGAGACAGCGCAGGCCTACCCACTCGCCTGCCAGCGCGTCTGAGTAGCTGACGACGCCAGCAGCCAGGCCTCCGTGCCTGGCCGGTAGCGGCGCGCCAGCTTGATCGCGGAGTACTTCCAGCGCAGCGCTCAAGCGTTCGACTGCGCAGCAAAAGCGCACAGCAACGCGACACGGGCCCAGCCAAGAGCCCAACAACAGCGCAAGAAGCACTCGCCAGAGTGATCCCGACGACCGCCCGGCGTTTATCTAGCGGCCGTCGTAAAACTCAGTAAGTGACTGATTTAAAAGCCCCACCACCCATGAGCAAAGATCCAGCGCAGCACGCGCCTGGCACATAACCACGCGCCTGCGAAAAAACTGGCAAGGCCTTTGCAATCTCCCCTGCAGATTCCTGCGCAGCACACCAACGGCGGTGGGCCGCGGATCACGGACAACGGCGTCCGTCAGAGCTCCCTCTCCCATCGGGTCGCTCTGGCGTACGCCGTTTTTATTTGCCCATGAAAAGGATTGACCCATGAGTGATCGTGATTCCAAAGACCCGGTTAACAACAGCCGCCGCAATTTCCTCAAGCACTCCATCGCCGTCGCCGGCACCGTTGGCGGGGTCGCCGCCCTCGGCCTGTCCGCGCCGGGCTTCCTGCGCAGCGCGGCCTATGCCGCCGGTTCCGACGCCCCGGAAAAGGCCGTACTGAATATCGGCTTCATCCCGCTGACCGACTGCGCCTCGGTGGTGGTCGCCGCCACCCAAGGCTTTGCCGCCAAGTACGGACTGACCATCAACCCGAGCAAGGAAGCCTCCTGGGCCGGCGTGCGCGACAAGCTCAACACCGGTGAACTGGATGCCTCCCATGTGCTGTACGGCATGATGTACGGCTCGCAGCTGGGCGTGGCCGGACCGCAGAAGAACATGGCCGTGCTCATGGGCCTGAACCAGAACGGCCAGGCCATCACCCTGTCCAAGCAGCTCAAGGAAGCCGGCGTCACCACTGGCGAGCAACTGGCTGCGCATATCAAGAAAGGCGGCAACCCGCTGACCTTCGCCCAGACCTTCCCCACCGGCACCCACGCCATGTGGCTGTACTACTGGCTGGCCAACTACGGCATCAACCCCATGAGTGATGTGAAAACCATCACCGTGCCGCCACCGCAGATGGTCGCCAACATGCGCGTCGGCAACATGGACGGTTACTGCGTCGGCGAACCCTGGGGCGCCCGTGCGGTGTTCGACAAGATCGGCTTCACCGCCACCACCACCCAGCAGATCTGGGCCGACCATCCGGAGAAAGTCCTCGGCTGCTCCCGCGAATTCGTCGAGCAGAACCCCAACACCGCGCGCGCCCTGGTCATGGCCATCCTCGATGCCAGCCGTTTCATCGACGCCTCCGAGGCGAACAAGAAGGCCACCGCCCAGCTCATCTCCGGCAAGGCTTACGTCAACGCGCCGACCGATGTGATCGAACAGCGCTTCCTCGGCAACTATGAGGACGGCCTGGGCAACAGCTGGCAGGACAAGAACCCGATGGCCTTCTGCAAGGACGGCAGCGTGAACTTCCCCTACCACTCCGACGGCATGTGGTTCCTCACCCAGTTCAAGCGCTGGGGCCTGATCAAGGACGAACCGGACTACGCCGCCGTGGCCGCGCAGATCAACCAGACCAAGCTCTACAGCGAAGCTGCCGGCGCCCTGGGTATTGCCGTGCCGAGCAGCGTGATGCGCTCCAGCACCCTGATCGACGGCAAGGTGTGGGACGGTTCCAACCCGGCCGCCTACGCCAACTCCTTCGCGATTAAAGCCTGATTTTCGGAGGCATTTAGATGAACGCTCCAGTGAAAACACCACTGACAATGGCCACCCCGGTTGCCCCCAGCAGCACCCCGCGCCGGCCCCGGCCCGGCGCGGAGGCCCTTACCAACCTGATCAAGGCCGTTATTCCGCCGCTGCTCGGCATTGCCCTGTTCATCGGCGTCTGGGCCCTGATCGCGGCGCGCAGCGAAGGCCTGCCGGGCCCCTTGTCGACCTGGTATTCGGCACTGGAGCTGTTCGCCGATCCGTTCTACGACAACGGCCCGAACGACATGGGCATCGGCTGGAACATCCTGCATTCCCTTGGCCGTGTCGGTCTGGGCTTCGGCCTGGCGGCGCTGATCGGCATTCCGCTCGGCTTCGCCATCGGCCGCTTCGCCTTCCTCGCCAACATGCTTTCGCCCATCATCAGCCTGCTGCGTCCGGTGTCGCCACTGGCCTGGCTGCCGATCGGTCTGCTGGTGTTCGAGGCCGCGGGACCTGCGTCGATCTGGGTGATTTTCATCAGCTCGATCTGGCCGATCATTCTCAACACCGCCGCCGGCGTAGCCAGCGTGCCGCAGGATTACCTCAACGTGGCCCGCGTGCTCAAGCTGTCGGAGTTCAAGGTGCTCACCCGCATTCTCTTCCCTGCCGTGCTGCCGCACCTGATGACCGGCATCCGCCTGGCCATCGGCGTGGCCTGGCTGGTGATAGTCGCCGCCGAGATGCTCACCGGTGGTACCGGCCTGGGCTTCTGGGTGTGGGACGAATGGAACAACCTCAACGTCGAACACATCCTCATCGCCATCATCATCGTCGGCCTGGTCGGCCTGGCCCTGGAGCAGGCCCTGCTTCTGCTGGCCAAGCGCTTCGACTACGCCAACTGAGCATTTTTCTGTAGGAGCCCGCTGGCTGGCGATCCGCTGTGTCCAGCGTGTTGCCAATGATCGCCAGCAAGCTGGCTCCTACACCAGACAGGAGAATACCGATGGACAAGTTCGTCGAGCTGACCAGTGTCAGCAAACACTTCGATACCAAGAAAGGTCGCTTTCAGGCGCTCAGTGACGTCAACCTGAGCATCGCCAAGGGCGAGTTCGTCTCGCTGATCGGCCACTCCGGCTGCGGCAAATCCACCGTGCTCAACCTGATCGCCGGCCTGCTGGAAGCCAGCGAAGGCGGGCTGATCTGCAACGGTCGCGAGATCGACGGCCCCGGCCCGGAACGCGCCGTGGTGTTCCAGAACCACAGCCTGCTGCCCTGGATGACCTGCTTCGGCAACGTCCATCTGGCGGTAGAAAAAGTCTTCGCCGGCAAGGAGAACAAGGCGCAACTGAAGGAACGCACCGCCGCAGCGCTGCACATGGTCGGCCTCGACCATGCCGCGCACAAGCACCCCAACGAGATCTCCGGCGGCATGAAACAGCGCGTCGGCATTGCCCGCGCCCTGGCCATGGAGCCCAAGGTGCTGCTGATGGACGAGCCGTTCGGCGCGCTGGACGCCCTGACCCGCGCCCACCTGCAGGACGAGTTGCTGCGCATCGTCGGCGAGACCCACAGCACCGTGGTGATGGTCACCCATGATGTCGACGAGGCGGTGCTGCTGTCCGATCGCATCGTGATGATGACCAATGGCCCGGCGGCGACCATCGGCGATATCGTCAAGGTCGAGCTGCAGCGCCCGCGCAACCGCCTGGCACTGGCCAACGACAGCCAGTACCACGAGTACCGCACGGCGGTGCTGGAGTTCCTCTACCAGCGCCAGCAGCGTCCTGCCGCCTAATTACCCGGCCTGCCGGCCCCTCGAAAGCCCGACCCCGTGTCGGGCTTTCTTTTGCCTGCCATAACCCCAGGGAATCGCCGCCATGAGCACTGGCGCTTTTACTTCCTCCGGGCCTGCCCCTAACCTCGTCAGTGCCTATCACAACAACGAGGAACACCCATGCCTTACAGCGTCTATGTCGCCGCGATTCTGTCCCTGCTGCTGATCGGCCTGTCACTCAACATCTCGCGCCTGCGCATGCGCCACCAGATCGCCTTCGGCGATGGCGGCAAGAGCGAGCTGACCAAGGCAGTACGCGCCCATGGCAACAGCCTGGAGCAATCGGTGCTGTTCATCGTCCTGCTCTACCTGGGTGAAACCAGCGGGCAGATCAGCCCGGCGCTGACCGCCGCCATCGGCTTCGCCTTCATCATGCTGCGCCTGCTCTACTGCGCCGGCCTGTTCGCCCGCCTGCTCCTGCTGCGCCAGGCCAGCCACGCCCTGACCATGCTGGTGCTGCTGGTGGTCACGGTGTTTCTGCTGCTGCCGCAATGAGCGGCGATGAACAGAAGATCGCCCGCTATCGGCGGGTCAACGGTTTCACCGGCCCGCTGGCGCGCACCGGCTGGCACTGGCGCACGCGCTGGATGGCGCGCCTGCTGGCGCAGCTGATCTGGCGCAAGAACCGTGGCCAGGCGCAGCACGGCACCCTGGCCATCGCCGAGGAATGGCGCCGGCTGTTCGGCCTGCCGCAGTTCTGGAGCATCAGGCACCTGGAGGACGACACCGCCTACTGTGAAATCCGCTTCCCCTGCTCGCTGGAAAGCAGCGGCGACGTGGCCGCCTGCCACCGCCTGATGGAGTACGACCGAGCCTTGCTGAAGAAGATCGGCGGGCAACTGGTGGTACTGCAGTCGCGCGCCGACCCGCAGGTGCGAGGCGGCTGCCAGGTCGCCATTCGCCGCCTGGAGGACCAACGCGACGACCTGATCCCGGCGCGCCAGCTGGACTGATCCGCGCCTGGCTTGCCCACTGCCGGCGCAACGGAGAAGATAGCGCCGGCAGTCCTATGGAGCGGTATTCGTGCGCCTGGAAATGAAGCACCTGCGCCTGGTGCGCAGCATCAGCCAGACCGGCAATCTCACCCGCGCCGCCGAGGCGCTGTTCATCTCGCAACCGGCGCTAAGCAAGCAGCTGGCCGAACTGGAAGAACGCCTGGGCCTGGCCCTGTTCCAGCGCACGCAGAAGGCCATGCTGCCGACTGAGGCCGGGCTGGCCTTCGATGACCACGCCCGGCGCATTCTCGGCGACGTGGCGGTGCTGGAAGAGCATCTGACCCGCTATGCCCGCGGCGACTCCGGGCGCCTGCGTCTGGCCATCGACCGCGTGCACCTGAGCAACTGGCTGCCGGCTTTTCTGCTGCAATTGCGCCAGCACTTCCCGCAGATTGAGGTGCAGGTCAAACAGGTGCCCAACCTGCTCGACAGCCTGCAGGCCCACGACTGCGATATCGCCATTCTCGGCGAAACCAGCCCGGTCAGCGGTGTCGACTGGCTGGCGCTGAACCCTGACGAGATAGTCGCCATCCTGCCGCCGGGCCATGCCCTAGGCGCCAAGCCCTGGCTGGACGCCAGCGACCTTTCCGGTGTCGACCTGCTCTATCACTTCGAACTGGAACAGTCCTTTCTCTACCGCCGCTACCTGCACCCGCAGCGCATCGAGCTGGGCTCGCTGCAGCATATCCAAGACATTGCCACGCTCATCGCCCTGGTGCGGGCCGGCCTAGGGATCAGCCTGCTACCCCGGCGCCAGCTGCAGGGCAACGAGAGCAACCTGCTAGTCAGGCCGGTGGGGGCAGCAGGCATGGCCTTCCGCTGGCAGGCCGCAGTGGCCAGTGACGAGCGCCGACCATTCGTGCGGGCAGCGCTGCAGCTGTTACAGGAGCAGCTGCAGCAACCCGCCTATCTCACTGCGCCGGCAGCGGCCCCAACCACTCCTTGAGGCAGGCGACCACACCCTGCGGCGCCTTCAGCCAGGCGCTGTGCGGGTTCTCATGGGGCGGGCGTGGCGAGACCAACCGGGTAATCTGCGGGTCGGCCTGGATCAGCTCGGCCAGGCCACGGGTCGAGGCCAGCGGGGCGAAGTTGTCGTTCTCGATCTGGATATACAGCGAGCTCACCCGGTTGCTCGCCGGCGGCGCCAGCGGCAGATCCAGGTGGCGGAAATTGCCACTGAATGCCACCCGCCCCCAGTCGCGCATCAACCGCCGTGCCTCATAGCCACCGAAACCGATGCGCTTGCCCGGCAGGTAGCCGAGGCTGCCGGCCAACAAGTTACAAAGGATCGCCACGCTGGGCGTCAGCAGCTTGCCCAGGCCACTCCAGTGACGGTAGTGGATGTTGCCGCAGGCCACGCCGATCACCCGCACCCGGCTGGCCGGATGGGCCGCCGCATAGAGGGTAGCGATATGCCCACCAAGGCTGTGCCCGAGTAGCACCAGCTGGGTATCGGCGAAGTGTCGTTCGGCCAGGCTCAGCAACTTGGGCAGGAACTCTTCCACCAGTTGCCGGTAGCCGTAGTTAAAGCTCCAGCTGGGCCGCGGGCGGCTCTCGCCCTGCCCCGGCCAATCGGTGGTCAACACGTTGTAGCCGGCCCCTACCAGCACCTGCGCCAGCATCCCGTAGCTGCGCGCACTGACGCCCAGGGCCGGCAGCACGATCAGGGTGTGGCGCGCACCACGCGCGGGATAGAGAGTGACGGGGCAGTGGAACTTGCCATCGGCGAACTGCAGGACATCAGCCATGATGCCTTCTCCTGGAAACGGCGGACGACTGTGCCGCGAATCTAGAGCAATGACTCTAGAAACTCCAGTGGCATCACAGGCCGCTGATGCTGATGTCCGTGGCCAACCCCGCACGCAAGACTCAGGGCTGCGAGCTTAGAGCCTGTTTACGATCTTTCCGTGGTTTCACTGCAACTGCTGAGCCCGTAGGCTGGGTTAGCCGCGCCTAGTGTTATCCGTGCTGAGCACGCAAGCTCGGCGCGGCGTAACCCAGCCCACGTTCCAAGGCCAGGGGCGCCATGATGAACCCGAAAAGATCAGGTGCTTACGATCTTTTAGCATGGGGGCAACAGATGGCTCCCACGCTCTGCGTGGGAGCCGATCCCGTGACGCTCTGCGTCACAGGGCTTGCGCTCGGTACACTGCAGAAGGTGGACGCCGGAGCGTCGAGGGCTGCATTCCCACGCGGAGCGTGAGCGTAGCGTCTGATCAGACCAGCTCGATACGCTCGTCGAGGATACGAATCAGGCCCTGCTTGTAGAGGCCGCCGATGGCCTTCTTGAAGTTGCCCTTGCTCACGCCGAAGGCACGGCTGATCACTTCCGGCGGGCTCTTGTCGCTGAGCGCCAGGCTGCCACCCTGCTCGCGCAGGCGCGCGAGGATCTGCTCGCTGAGGCCGCTGGCGGCTTCCTGGCCGACCGGCTGCAGGCTCAGGCTGATCTTTCCGTCGGCGCGCACTTCCTTGATGTAGCCCTGCTCCTGCATGCCGCTACGCAGAAACTTGAACACTTCGTTCTTGTGCACCAGGCCCCAGTGCTTGCCATTGATGATGGCCTTGAAGCCGAGGTCGGTCTTGTCCACCACCAGCAGGTCGACGGCCTCGCCGACCTTGTAGGCTGGCGGGGTGGTGTCCAGGTAGCGGTCCAGCCGCGCCGTGGCGGTGATGCGCTTGCTGCGATCGAGGTAGACGTGCACCACGCAGTAGTCACCGACCTGCAGCGGGCGCTTCTCTTCCGAGTGCGGCAGCAGCAGGTCCTTGCTCAGGCCCCAGTCGAGAAACAGGCCGACGCGGTTGATCTCGACCACCTTGAGGCTGGCGAAGCCGCCGACCTGCACCTTGGGCTTTTCGGTGGTGGCGATGATGCGGTCGTCGCTGTCGAGGTAGACGAAGACGTTCAGCCAGTCGTCGATCTCGCACGGCTCGCCCTTGGGCACATAACGGTTGGGCAAGAGGATCTCGCCGTCGGCGCCGCCGTCCAGATAGAGGCCGAAGTCGGTCTGCTTGACCACCTGAAGAGAGTTGTAGCGCCCGATCAGAGCCATGTTCACCACCTTGTCTGCAAGGCCGACATTCTACCCGCTGGCGCCGCGATGCGCTGCACCACGGGGCGGATGGGCGGAAGCGCCTGGCACTGGCGCCTAGCACGTCTATGTTTCAGAATCATGGCCATCCGCAACTTCGCCTCGCGTCGCCGGTCATAACAACACGGATTCTCGCTGTCCTATCTCAGGAGCTCCTGTGCGCCTTTTCAGCCGCTGGCTGCTGCACCCTGCTGCCTCGCTCGCCTCCCTCGGCCTGCTGTTCCTCCTGTTGCCCATCGCCAGCCGCTACTGGCTGGGCTGGTCGGACTTTTCCGGCTACGTCTCCGATCTCGCCATTGGCAGCCTGCTGCTGCTGTTGTGCTACCGCCGCCCCCTGCTGTGCGTTCCCCTGGCCTTGGCCTGGGGCATGATGCTGCTGGGCAATGCCGAGCTGATCAACGCCGTGGGGCGCATGCCCGAACCCGGCGACCTCAAGTACCTGAGCGACCCGCAGTTCGTCAGCCACTCCACCCAGGGCGCCGGCATCCGCTATCCGTACCTGGCGCTAGCCCTTGGCGCGGCCCTACTGGCCTGCCTGCTCACCGGGCGCAAACGCTGGCCGGCCCTGCCGCGCGCCAGCTACGCCCTACCCCTGGTGCTGCTGGCCGGGCACGCCACCACCCAGTATTTCCAGCCCAGCGACGCCGATCAGTGGAAGCTGTTCAACCTGCCGCACAAGCTGCTGGCGGAGAACCTCAACAAGGCCAGCATCGCCGCCGAAGACTGGTACTACCGCGACGACAGCGCCACGCCCCCGGATATCGCCGACCTGGCGCGCCTCGACCTCAACGGCCAGCCGCTGTTGCCCAACGGCGGCAAGGCGCGCAACGTACTGATCATCACCATGGAGGGCATTCCCGGCGCCTATATCGCGCGCAACCGCCAGCTCCTGCACAGCAGCTACCAGGAAGATCTGATGCCGCGCCTGAGCCAGTGGGCCGAGCGCAGCATGACCACCCCCGACTACGTGCTGCACAGCCACCAGACCATTCGCGGCCTGTACGCCATGCTCTGCGGCGACTACAGCAAGCTCGACTCCGGTACGCCCAAGGGCATCGAACTGCTCAACAACCAGACCCGCAACCTGCAGTGCCTGCCTGCGCAAATGCGCTTCCAGGGCTTCAGCACGCACTTTTTACAGGGCGCCGGGCTGCGCTTCATGGCCAAGGACCAGATCATGCCGCACATGGGCTTCCAGCAGACCCACGGCCGCGAATGGTTCAAGAACAAGCCCTACCTGGAATTCCCCTGGGGCATGGACGACAAGTCCTACTTCGAGGGCGCGCTGAAGTACGTTAGCCAGCTGCGCCAGAAGAAGCAGCCGTGGATGCTCACCCTGCTCACCGTCGGCACCCACCAGCCCTACTCCGCGCCCCCGCAATACCTGAGCCGCTACCCGACCGCCAAGCAGGCCGCCATCGGCTACCTGGACGACGCCGTCGCCGACTTCCTCGACAACCTGGAGAAACAGGGCGTACTCAAGGACACCCTGGTGATCGTCACCTCCGACGAGTCCCATGGCCTGGAGAACGTACGCCTGGCCTCGGCCTGGGGCTTCAACCTGGTGCTGGCACCCGACCAGGCGCAGTTGCCCAAGGTCAAGCAGGGCGTCTACGGCCACGTCGACCTGACCGCCTCGGTACTCGACTACTTCACCCTGCCGGTGCCGCAGAATATCTCCGGCCGCTCGCTGTTCCGCGACTACAGTACGCCGCGGGAAATCATGTCCTACACCAACGGCCTGCTGCGCCACCACGACGGCAAGACCTTCACCGAATGCAACTTCCAGCAGATCTGCCGGCGCTACGAGAGCCCTGGCTTTATCGCCGACAGCGCACAGTATCTGGGCCGTATCGGTGGGCGCCAGGCGCGCCTGTTCAGCCAGCGCGCGGCCCTGCTCGACCAGTCGCTGACCGGCGGCCAGATCGGCCAGCACTACCAGTTCGCCAACCGCGAGCGGATCAAGCTCAAGGTCGAGTCCCGTGACGACTGGGCGGACAACCTGATCGGCGCGCAGTACCTGGAAATGCCCCAGGGCACCCGCACCCGCGTGACCCTGAAGATCGAAGGCACCGGCCTCGACCGCACGGGCGCCAGCCTGCGCCTGAAGACCAAGGAGTTCGACCGCGACGTGGCCCTGGGCATCCCCGAACTGCCGCGCCTGGAGCGCGGCAAGTCGGTGACCCTGAGTTTCGACTTCGACAACCCGAAAACCCGCAAGGCGTTCTCCTTCCACCTGCTCGGCGAAGGCCATGGCGCGGTACGCATCAGCGACTTCAGCGTGGTCACCGAACCGATGACCGACGAGCTGGTGGCCGACGAAGGCAACGAGAGCGGCGCCATCCAGTCCATGCACCACTGACGACCTGCCGCCACCTGCCTTGCTCAGCTTTATTGCAGCCCGATCCCGGCAAGGGCTGCAGGCCGGTTACAATCAGCGTTCATTTCCTCTTGTGACCCCCGCCACCATGACCGAAGCCGAGCGCCTGTCCAAACGCCTGACCCTGCAGCTGCCCTGCTCGCGCCGCGAGGCCGAGCTGTATATCGAGAACGGCTGGGTGACCGTCGACGGCCGCGTGGTGGAAGAGCCGCAGTTCAAGGTGCGCGACGAGAAGATCGCCCTGCTGACGGGCGCCGTGGCGGAAACCCTGCCGCCGGTCACCCTGATCCTGCACAAGCCGGCCGGCATGGGCTGCGGCATGGGCGCCAACTCGGTGCAGCAGCTGCTGACCCTGGCCAACCAGATGGAAAACGATGCCAGCGGCATTCGCCCGCTGCAGCGCCACTTCACCCGCCTGGACATGCTCACCCCGCTGGAAACCGACGCCAGCGGGCTGCTGGTGTTCAGCCAGAACCGCTCGGTGATCCGCCTGCTCAAAGACGATGCCGACCAGCTCGAACACGAGTACGTGGTCGAAGTCAGCGGCGAAATGGTCGGCAACGGCCTCAAGCGCCTGGCCTTCGGCCTCAGCTACAAGGGCGTGACGCTATCGCCATGCAAGGTCAGCTGGCAGAGTGAGACCCGCCTGCGCTTCGCCATCAAGGCCGTACAGCCCGGGCAGATCCGCTTCATGTGCGAAAGCGTCGGCCTACAGATCGTCGGTATCCGCCGCCTGCGCATCGGCCGTACCGGCATGGCCAAGCTGCCGGTCGGGCAGTGGCGCTATCTGGCTGCTAGCGAGAAATTCTGAGGTCTCAGAACCTGTTTACGATCTTTTCGGGCTCTCGGAGCGTAGGCTGGGTGAGTACCGTAGCCTGGACTTCAGTCCGGGGTTGCCTGAGATGTCCCGGACTGAAGTCCGGGCTACTGACGGTTCCAGCCTGGCCACTGGGCGCTCAGACGGAAACCCTGGAAAGATCGTAAACAGGCTCTCAGTAATCGGCGTAACGCTGCTCAATCTGCAGGTACTCGCCGCTGGCGCGAATCGCCGCCAGCCCCCGGTCGAAGCGATCGCGCTGCGCCTCCTGGCGGAAACCGACACTGTAGGCCGTGGGTGGAAAGATGAAATACCAGGTAATCGGCTGACGAATATCGACCTGGTCGGCCACCTGCGTATTGAGGTAGCGCAGGATGCGCGGATCGCCCACCACCACGTCCACCCGCCCGCTGTAGAGCAGACGGTTGCGGTTGATCTGCAGGGCCTCCTCGCGGTAACGCGGGTTGCTGTCGGCCATGGCTCGGAACTCAGGGCCGAGCAGCATACGAGCGCGCTGGAAAGCACTGACCGAGTAGCCACCCAGGTCGGCGATACTGGTGATGCGGTAGTTGCGCGACGACAGCGCCACCACCGCGTTGTGGTAGTCGATATAAGCCGCCGAGTAAAAGGCCTCGACGCCACTGCGCGCGTTGGTGGTAGCGATGCCATCCAGGTCGCCACGCCGCAGCGCCAGGTGCAGGCGCTCCATCGGCGCGTAGTGCACTTCCAGGGTGAAACCCGCCGCCTGGGCCGCCGCCGCGACTATGTCGTACTCCAGGCCGCGCGCCTCGTTCTCGAACACATACGGCGGTTTGTGCGTACCGAAGCCGATGCGCAATGGCTCGGCCGACGCCTCCAGCGCCAGCAGCAACAACACTCCAAGCCCGGCACGTAACAGCATGCACACCCCCAGTCCGTTGGGCCAAGCATAGGTGTTGTGGGTATCTGCTGACCATCACTTGGCTGTATGGCAGGCGATACATCCACAGCCGGCGACGAGGGGCTAGACTCAGCGCTCACTGCCCAGGGGTCCCAGGAGACCGATCATGCTCAAAGCCGAATACCAACAGCGCGGGAAAGTGCCGCAGGATGTGATCGATGCCGTACCGCTGAGCCTGCCTGCCCTGCCCGCCGGCCAGGTGCTGGTCAAGGTGCTGGCCGCGCCGATCAACCCCTCCGACGTACTCACCCTGACCGGCGAATACGGCATGCTGCCACCGCTGCCGGCGATCGGCGGCAACGAGGGCGTGGGCCGCGTCGAGGCCCTGGGTGAAGGCGTGAGCAACCTCAAGGTCGGCCAGACCGTGCTGCTGCCGGTTGGTAGCGGTACCTGGGTGACTCACCTGCACGCCGCCGCCAACAAGCTGATCCCGCTGCCGGATGCCGATCCACAGCAGCTGGCGATGATGACCATCAACCCGCCGACTGCGTCCCTGCTGCTCAGCCAGTTCGTCGACCTGCAGCCCGGCGACTGGGTGATCCAGAACGCGGCCAACTCCGGCGTCGGTGGCTACCTGATCCAGCTGGCCAAGCTGCGCGGCTTCAAGACCATCAACGTGGTGCGCCGCGAAGCGGCGGTGGCCGGGGTCAAGGAAGAAGGCGGCGATGTGGTGCTGGTGGACGGCCCCGACTTGCACAAGCAGGTGCGCGCAGCAATCGGCGACGCCAAGCTGCTGCTGGCCATCGACGCGGTGGGCGGCAAGGCCACCGACCACCTGGCGGCGTCCCTCAGCGAAGGTGGCACGCTGGTGAACTACGGCCTGATGAGCGGCGAGCCCTGCCAGGTGTCAGCCACCTCCTTCGTGTTCCGCGACGTCACCCTGCGCGGCTTCTGGCTGGCCAAGTGGTTCCAGAAGGCCACGCCGGCCGAGCAGTTCAAGGTGTTCGGCGAACTGACCCAGCTGATCGCCGCCGGCAAGCTCAAGGCACGCATTGCCGCGACCTACAACGTCAGCCAGATCAAGCAGGCCATCGCCGCAGCCGCCAGTGGCGAGCGGGACGGCAAGATCCTCATCGTGCCCTGATCGCATTAGCCAGAAAAGCAGAGGGGGCCTACAGGCCCCCTCTTGGTTTCACTCCGCTGCCGGCTTCTTGCGCTTGAGCGGGGCCATGCCGTCCTGACTGACCACCGTGGAAGGCGCATTGTTCGGCCGGGCACTCGGCTTGCGCTTCGGTGCGGCAGCCTTGGCCCCGGTCTTCTTGGCGTCTTTCTTGTCGACCTTTTTCTTCTTCGGCCCGACCGCCTTGCCGGAAGCCTTGAGGTTCTTCGGTCCCTGGTAGATGCCTTTCAGATCCTTGATGTTGCGCCGTTCGAAACGCTGCTTGAGGTAGCGCTCGATACTCGACATCAGGCTCCAGTCGCTGTGGGTGATCAGCGAGATGGCCAGGCCCTCGCCGCCAGCACGGCCGGTACGACCGATGCGGTGCACGTAGTCGTCGCCGGAGCGCGGCATGTCGAAGTTGATCACCAGGTCCATACCGTCGACATCCAGGCCGCGGGCGGCTACGTCGGTGGCGACCAGCACCTTGGCCCCGCCCTGCTTGATGCGGTCGATAGCCAGTTTGCGGTCCTTCTGGTCCTTCTCGCCGTGCAGCACGTACACCTTGTGCTCGGCCGCCACCAGTTTGCCCCACAGGCGGTCGGCCTGGACGCGGGTGTTGGTGAAGATGATTGCCTTCTGGTACGTCTCGTTGGCCAGCAGCCAGTCGACCAACTGTTCCTTGTGGTAGTTGTGGTCGGCCGTGATGATTTGCTGACGGGTGCCTTCGTTCAGCTCGCTGACGCTGTTGAGCTTGAGGTGAACCGGGTCACGCAGCACGCCGGCGACCATCTCGCGCAGGCCGTTGCCGCCACTGGTGGCCGAGAACAGCATGGTCTGCTGGCGATTGACGCATTCCTTGCTCAGGCGCTGCACGTCTTCGGAGAAGCCCATGTCGAGCATGCGGTCGGCTTCGTCGAGGATCAGCACTTCCACGTCGTTGAGCTTGAGGGTGCCGGCATTCAGGTGCTCGAGCATGCGCCCCGGAGTACCGATAAGGATGTCCGGCACCTTGCGCAGCATGGCCGCCTGGACCTTGAAGTCTTCACCGCCGGTGATCATCCCCGACTTGATGAAAGTGAACTGCGAGAAGCGCTCGACTTCCTTGAGCGTCTGCTGTGCCAGCTCGCGGGTCGGTAGCAGGATCAGCGCGCGGATGGTCACCCGCGGCATGGCATCGCCCATCAGGCGGTTGAGCAGCGGCAGGACGAACGCCGCGGTCTTGCCGCTGCCAGTCTGCGCCGTCACCCGCAGGTCGCGCCCTTCCAGTGCCGGCGGAATCGCCGCTTGCTGCACCGGCGTCGGCTCGGTGAAGTTGAGCTCGGCGACGGCCTTGAGCAGGCGTTCATGCAGGGCGAATTGGGCGAACACGGGGCATACCTCGACAAAAATCAGCAAAACAGCTGCATAGGTTACCGGTTGTCAGGGTAAATGACCGCCTCTGTTGTGCAAAAAGCCGCTTATCACCGGCCGAACGGCAGTTTCCGCTGCGCCAAGCCACACCGCTGACTGCCTGTTTTTTGTACAAATCTGAACAAGCGGATAGAATGCGCGCCGCCTGCCAATCCCAGCGGGCATGGGTTCCCTAACCCCATTCACTAAAAAGGTCCTGCCATGTCCCTGCTTCCCGAGCAGCGTCGGCGCTCTGCGCTGGCGGTGCTGATCGTCTTCCATATCCTCATCATCATCGCCAGCAACTACCTGGTGCAGCTGCCGATCAGCCTGTTCGGCTGGCACACCACCTGGGGCGCGTTCAGTTTCCCGTTCATCTTCCTGGCCACCGACCTCACCGTGCGCCTGCTCGGCAAACGCCCGGCGCGCCAGGTGATCGCCCGCGTCATGCTGCCGGCGCTGGTCGCGTCCTATGTGGTCTCGGTGCTGTTCCAGGAAGGCGCCTTTCGCGGCCTGGCGTCGCTGGGCCAGTTCAACGAGTTCGTCCTGCGCATCTCCGTGGCCAGCTTCCTCGCCTACGTGCTCGGGCAGATTCTCGACATACAGGTGTTCGACCGCCTGCGCCAACTGCCGCAGTGGTGGATAGCGCCCACCGTGTCGACCATCTTCGGCAACCTGCTGGACACCTTCGCCTTCTTCTCGGTGGCCTTCTGGCACAGCAGCAACGCTTTCATGGCCGAGCACTGGGTGGAAATCGCCACGGTCGACTATGGGGTCAAACTGAGCATCAGTCTGCTGCTGTTCGTGCCGCTGTACGGCATGCTGCTCAATGCCATACTGCAGTTGCTGGCCGGTCGCCAGAGCAGGACGGCCTGAACGGCGCCAAGCCCCGCAAGCATCAGGGCAGCGCCCGTCGTCCAACCGATAGTGCCCCTGGAGTCGATCCATGAAGCGTTCCCTGCTGCTTGCCCTTACCAGTCTGACCCTGGCGCTGAGCCTGAATGGCGCCAGCGCCGCGCCCAAGCACGACAAACATGACAAGCACGGCGGCGGGGGCGATGCCGATGTGCAGATCGACCTGCGCGGCCCGAGCATCGACATCGGCCGGGTACGCATCGTGCTCGGCGACAACCGCGACCTGATCGGTCCAGCCCAGTCACTGCCACCAGGCATCCGCAAGAACCTGGCGCGCGGCAAGCCGCTGCCACCCGGCATCGCCAAGCGCTTCGACAACCGCCTGCTCGGTCAGCTGCCGCACTACGACGGCTATGAGTGGAAGCAGGTCGGTACCGACGTGGTGCTGGTCACCCTCGCCACCGGCCTGATCTACGAAGTCCTGGAAAACGTGCTCGACTGAAACCGCCAGGAAACTTTGCCCGCCAATACCACTCCACTGATCAGGGGCCCTCACCGGGCCCTTCGCGTGAGATTGGGGGCAAGACATGAAACCCGCACTGATCTATTACGTGGCTGCCAGCCTGGATGGCTACATCGCTCGCCCGGATGGCCGGGTCGACTGGCTGGAGGCGCTCCAGGCCTCGGGCGCCGACCACGGCTATAGCGCCTTCTACGACGGCATCGATGCCCTGCTGATGGGGCGCATGACCTTCGACACCCTGCAATCCTTCGACGGTCCCTGGCCCTATGCGGGCAAGCCCTGCACGGTGCTGACGCGCAATCCGCTGGAGCAGCTACCGGACGGCGTGAGCATGCGCCACTGCACGCCTGCCGAAGCCCTGGCCGACTTTGCCGAGCAGGGCCATCGGCGCGTCTGGCTGGTGGGGGGCGGCTCGCTGGCCGGCAACTGTTTCGCCGCCGGCCTGCTCGATGAGCTGGTGGTCAGCTTGGTGCCCTACCTGCTCGGCGCCGGCATCCCGCTGTTCTCCACCGGCCTGGAACGCCAGCTGACCCTGCACGAACAGCGCAGCTTCGCCAGCGGCGTGGTGCAGCTGCACTACCACGTGCTGCCGGAAGCCAGCCTGGCTGACAGCAGCCAATAGCGCGGCTACAGGCCGCGGCGCATCTGCTTGTGCAGCAGGCGCGCACTGTCCCAGCCGGTCAACAGCACCGCCAGCCAGATCGGCCCGTAGGTCCACAGCTGACGCATATCGAAGGCCTCGCCGAGAAACACCACGGCCACACCGAACAGCAGCACCGGTTCGACATAACTGAGGATGCCGAACAGCCCCAGCGGCAACAGGCGGCTGGCCGCCATCATCGCGCCGAAGGCCAGGGCGCTGAGCAGGCCCAGGCCCGGCAGCAGCCACCACAGCTGCGGTGCCTGGGTATACACCGCGGGCGGGCCGTAGGCGTGGATCAGCCAGATAGCCAACGGGGCCAGCACCAGCATCTCCAGGACAAAACCGGACAGCGCGTCCAGGCGCATCCAGCGGCGCAGCATGAAGTACGGCGGGTAGCCGAGGGCAGCGACCAGCGTCACCCAGGAGAAGGCGCGGGTCAGCCACAGCTCGTGCACCACCCCGAGCAAGGCGCAGACCACCGCCAGGCGCTGCAACGGCCGCAACCGCTCGCCATAGAACAGGCGACCGACCAATACCATCGCCAGCGGCAGCAGGAAGTAGCCAAGCGACACATCGAGCATGCGCCCGGCCAGCGGTGCCCAGACGAACAGCAGCCATTGCACGCCCATCAGCAGCGCAGCCAGCAGCAGTGCCGGCAGCAACAGCGGCTCGCGACGCAGGCGGACAAAGGCCGCGCCCAGCACCGCCCACTGGCGCGCCAGGGCGACCAGCAGCAACACCGCCGGAATCGACCAGAGCACGCGCTGGGCGAACACCTGCAGGCCATCCAGCGGCGCCAGCTCGCGCACATAGCCGGGAATCAGCACGAACAGCAGCGAAGCGATGATGGAAAGCGCCACGCCACGTCCCGAAAGCCTCATTCAGCCACCCTACCCTTGCGAAAAAAGCGCCGACCTTACACCCGCGCCGAGCCCGGATGAAGGGAATCCTGCGCCATGATGGGGCAAAGGCCGCGCGCACACTTCTGCGCGGGCCCGCAGAGAGTGTGGCTCAAACCATAAAAAAGCCGGTCAACTCAAATGAGCGGACCGGCAGGGGTGCACCCGGAGCAGGGTGCGGGGAAGGTAACCAGTAGAACTCAGCGCTCAGACGACCTGCGCCAGTTGCTCGCGGGCCTTGGCCAGGCCTTGCTCCAGGAACTCGGCGCCCATGTTCAGACCCTCGGCATGGATGAAAGTCACGTCATGGATGCCAACGAAAGCCAGCGCCTGGCGCAGGTAGGGCTCCTGGTGATCCAGGGCGCTGCCGCTGTACACACCGCCACGAGCGGTGAGGACATAGGCGCGCTTGCCGGTAAGCAGGCCTTGCGGGCCGGTCTCGGTGTACTTGAAGGTGATGCCGGCACGCAGCACATGGTCGAGCCAGGACTTCAGGGTGCTGGGAATGGCGAAGTTGTACATAGGCGCGGCCAGCACCAGCACGTCGGCGGCAACCAGCTCGTCGGTCAGCAGGTTGGAGCGGGCGGCGGCAGCTTTTTCCATGTCATTCTGCTGATCCGCCGGTTTCATCCAGCCGCTGAGCAGATCGATGTCCAGGTGCGGCACCTGCTCCACAGCCAGGTCGCGGACCTTGATTGAATCCTGCGGGTTGGCAGCCTGCCACTGGCCGATGAAGTCGGCGGTCAGTTGACGGGATACCGAACCTTCGGTGCGGGCGCTGCTTTCGATAACCAGGACTTGGGACATGACTTGAACTCCATCGGGGTTGTTGTGCGTCGATGGAGCAAGGTTATTCCGGGTAATATCGATTAAAAAGCGCAAAAAATCGCTACAAACTATCGACCAAGTTGATTTGTCAGCAGCCCGGCACTAGGCTGCTGACGCACTTATAGAGGTTTGCAGGTCAGATCGACCCGCAGCTTGATGATCTTGCGGCCGAACTTGAAGGTCAGGTTGGTGTTCTGCCCTGCCTTGAGCTCCGCCTTGCGCGTGCGCGGCGCCTCGGGGCCATTGCGAAATACCGCAGTGCAGGTGGCAGGCGCCTGGCCGTAGTTGTAGAGCATCACCGAGCCGATGTCGGCGTCGATGTCCTCGACAGTGGCGGAAATTTCCGCGCCGTTGAGCTGCTTGTTCAGCTCCGTCGGGTAGGCAAATGCAGTCAGCGGTAGCAGCGCGGCAAAGGCCAGGCAGAGTTTTTTCATCGACAGTCTCCTCGTCAGGAGACACAGAGTAGAGAAGAGGAAGCGGCGATGAAAGCGCCCCGTGTCACCCTGGATCAATGGCGCACCCTGCAGGCGGTGGTCGACCACAGTGGCTTCGCCCAGGCGGCCGAAGCCCTGCACCGCTCGCAGTCATCGGTGAGTTACACCGTGGCGCGCATGCAGGAACAACTCGGCGTACCGCTGCTGCGCATCGACGGGCGCAAGGCGGTGCTCACCGAGGCCGGCGAAGTGCTGCTGCGCCGCTCACGGCACCTGGTCAAGCAGGCCAGCCAGCTGGAAGAGCTGGCCCACCATATGGAACAGGGCTGGGAGGCCGAAGTGCGCCTGGTAGTCGACGCCGCCTACCCCACCGCCAACCTGGTGCGCGCCCTCTCCGCCTTCATGCCGCAGAGCCGCGGCTGCCGCGTGCGCCTACGCGAGGAAGTGCTGTCCGGGGTCGAGGAAGTGTTGCGCGAAGGCACCGCCGACCTGGCCATCAGCGCTCTGGATTTCACCGGTTACCTGGGCATGCAGCTGAGCGAGGTGGACTTCATCGCCGTCGCCCACCCCGAGCATCCGCTGCACCGCCTGCAGCGCACGGTCAACTTCCAGGACCTGGAAAGCCAGATGCAGGTGGTGATCCGCGACTCCGGCCGCACCCAGCCGCGCGACGTTGGCTGGCTCGGCGCCGAACAGCGCTGGACGGTCGGCAGCCTGTCTACCGCGCGCACATTCGTCAGCAGTGGCCTGGGTTTTGCCTGGCTGCCGGAGCACATCATCAGCCGCGAGCTGCAGGAAGGCCTGCTCAAGCCGCTGCCGATGGAACAGGGTGGCATCCGCAAGCCGCGCTTCTACCTTTACAGCAACAAGGATCGGGTGCTCGGCCCGGCCACGCAGATTCTCATCGAACTGATCAAGAACTTCGACAATGCACCGCTGGCCGCGCCCTTCGCCGCACCGCTGTCGGTCAACTGAGGTCGCCCCATGTCTTATTTCGAACGCGATGGCTGCCAGCTGCACTACGAAGACCGCGGCCAGGGCGAACCGCTGCTACTGGTGCACGGCCTGGGCTCGAGTATCCAGGACTGGGAATATCAGATCCCCGAGCTGGCCAAAACCCGCCGCGTGCTGGCCATCGACGTGCGCGGCCACGGCCGCTCCGGCAAGCCGCGCGCCGCCTACCAGATGAGCGACTTCGCTGCCGATGTGATCGGCCTGATCGAACACCTTGGTCTGAGCCAGGTCCATCTGGTCGGTATCTCCATGGGCGGCATGATCGGCTTCCAGCTCGCGGTCGACCGCCCGGAGCTGCTCAAAAGCCTGACCATAGTCAACAGCGCACCGGAGGTCATCGCCCGCACCCTCTCCGAGCGCTGGCAGCTGACCAAGCGCAAGCTGCTGTCGCGCCTGCTCAGCCTGGAGACCATCGGCAAGGGCCTGGCGCGCATCCTCTTCCCGCGCCCGGAACAGGCCGAGCTGCGGCAGAAGGTCGAACAGCGCTGGCCGCAGAACGACAAGCGTGCCTACCTGGCCAGCCTCGACGCCATTCTCGGCTGGGGCGTGCGTGAACGCCTGAGTGCCATCACCTGCCCTACCCTGGTGATCAGCGCCGATCGCGACTACACCCCGGTGGCCCATAAAGAGGCCTACGTGCGCGAGCTGCCGAATGCCCGCCTGGTGGTGATCGAACAGTCGCGCCACGCCACGCCGATGGATCAGCCAGAAAAACTCAATGCCACCCTGCGCGAGTTCCTCGAGCAGGTGGAGCTCCACCGCCACGCCACCAAGGATGCACAACCATGCTGAACAAAATCGCCCTCGCCGCCTGCAGCCTGCTGCTGAGCTTCAACCTGCTGGCCGAGCCGGCCAAACAGCCCCACGTCCTGCTGACCACCAGCCTGGGCGATATCGAAATCGAGCTGGCCGCCGACAAGGCACCGCTGAGCGTGGCCAACTTCCTCGGCTACGTGAACGCCGGCTTCTACACCGGCACCCAGTTCCACCGGGTAATCCCCGGCTTCATGGTCCAGGGCGGCGGCTTCGATGCCGACCTCAAGCAGAAGGACACCTTCAAGCCGGTCAAGAACGAGGCTGACAACGGCCTGCGCAATGATCGCGGCACCCTGGCCATGGCGCGTACCCAGGTGGTGGACTCGGCCACCAGCCAGTTCTTCATCAACCACAAGGACAACGACTTCCTCAACCACGGCGGCCGCGACTTCGGCTACGCGGTGTTCGGCAAGGTGGTGCGCGGCATGGACGTGGTCGACCGCATCGCCCAGGTTCCCACAGGCAACAGCCGCGGCATGCAGAACGTACCGCGTCAGCCGGTGTTGATCCTGTCCGCCAAGGTGCTGTAAGCGTCGCAGCTGCGCGATGGTGGATAAGCAGAGCGTTATCCACCCTACGAAAGCTGCAAACCCGCGTAGGGTGGAAAACTGCGAAGCATTTTCCACCGCTAGCCTCACCCTCCGCTGGCGCCCGTTGGGCTTCGGCGCTCCGCACCTCAACCCAACCTACAGGCAAGCACCGCCCGTAGGTTGTGGTTGAGCGCAGCGAAGCCCAACACCACCCCGACGATTGTCTTTCCTCAGTCGCCGCCCTGGCGATACGGCAGCAACGTGCGCGCCTCCTCGGCATAGGCCAGGATGGCGACGCTTTCCTCGTCGAGAAACTCGCTGACCGCCGCCCGCAGCCCTGGATGCAGCAGGTAGTGCCAGGAGCGAGTAAGCACTGGCTCGAAACCACGGATCAGCTTGTGCTCGCCCTGGGCCCCGGCATCGAAACGCTGTAGCCCCTCCGCGATGGCCTGCTCGATGCCCTGATAGAAACAGGTCTCGAAGTGCAGGCGGTCAAAGTCGCCTAGGCAGCCCCAGTAACGCCCGTAGAACGTATCACCATCGACCAAGCTGAAGGCCATGGCCACCGCGCGACCATTGCGCCGGGCACTGACCAGGCGAATGGCCTCGGGCATGCGTTCGGCCAGCAGGCTGAAGAACGCGCGTGTCAGGTAAGGCGCACGACGGCGCACATGGTAGGTATTGGCGTAGCAGGCGTAGACGAAATCCCAGTCCGCCTCATCCAGCTCCCCACCCTGCTGCCAGCGAAACTCGATGCCCTGCCCCGCCACCTGGTCGCGCTCCTTGCGCAGTTGCTTGCGCTTGCGCGAGGTCAGCGCGTCGAGGAAATCCTGGAAGTCGCGGTAGTCGCGGTTGAACCAGTGGTACTGGCAACCGAGCCGCTGCAGCCAGCCCTCGCGCCCGGCCAGCAGCGCGTCGCTATCGGCCTGGGTGAAGTTGATATGCAGGCTGGACAGGCCCTGGCGCGGCAGGTCGCGCTCAAGCGCATCGAGCAGTTGCGTCGCCACCGCAGCATCGCCCAGCAGACGCTGGCCAGCCACCGGGCTGAACGGCACGGCGCCGAGCAGCTTGGGGTAATAGGCGATGCCGGCACGCTGGCAGGCATCGGCCCAGCCCATGTCGAACACGTATTCGCCATAGGAATGCTGCTTCAGGTAGGCCGGCAGCGCCGCCAACGGCGCACCGGTCGCGTCGCAGAGCAGACGATGGGACGCCTGCCAGCCGCTGCCCCCACCGACGCTGCCGCTGTCTTCCAGGGCCGAGAGAAAGGCATGCCGCAGAAACGGCTGCGGCCCGGACAGCAGAGCGTCCCAGGCAACGGGCTGGAGTTCATTGAGGCTAGTCAGGGTACGGATCGGCATGGGCGCAGTCTGGCCTGTCGTCCGGGCAAAAAAAAGCCCTGCACAAGCAGGGCTAGGGGAGCAGCTCCAGCGTGAAGCTGTAGAGCCAGTTCAGCGCCTGGCAGCGGAAGAGGGCCCGCTGCCAGGTGCGCCGAACAGTCTTAGAACACGTACTGGGCGCGCATCACGAAGCCGTCGCCATCGTCGTCGCCAGCCGAGTTCTTGGCGTTGTCGACCTTGGAGGTGACGTACACGCCGCTGATCTTCACGGACTCGTTGGCGTACCAGTTCAGACCGACGTTGTGCACCTTGCCTTCGATGTCGTCGACGCTGCCGAAGTTCTTGCCAGCTTTGCCGTCGGCATTGATGAAGGCGGCGTAGTCGTTGTTGTCGTCGGTGCTGATGTTGTCGTAGCGGTAGAACACTTCCCAGGCACCGATCTGCTTGTTCGCCGGCTTGATCGCGTCGAACTTGCCGAGTTTGTAGCCGCGCGCCTCGCCAGTCAGGGTATAGGCCAGTTGCACGTAGTAGCCTTCGGCATCGACGTCGTCGTAGGCGTTGTCGTCAGCCTTCAGGGTGCGCGACACATACTCGCCCTGCACCGAGAACGGGCCGGTGGCCCAGGCTGCTTCCAGACCCCAGGCAGCGTCGTCGTCGAAGGTACCGGCCGCGGTGGCTTCAGAACCACCCAGGGTCAGGCGGTTGCCGTTGTCGCCGGCATCCTGGCCGCCGTCAGTGCTCACGCCACGGATACCCAGGCGGCTACGCAGACGGCTGTCAAACTCGCCGTCGGAGACATCACGCTGGGCGAAGTTGACGCCCAGGTGCAGGACATTGCCGGCATCGTGCATCGGCGCGAATACGCCACGCAGGTTGAACTGCTTGGAGCTGTTGCCGTCTTCGTCGGCGTTGCTGGCGTCCTTGGCGAACAGGCCAGCCGAACCGTACAGGGATGCACCGGCAGTGCCGGAGACCTGGACGCCCATGCCGCCGTTGTGGCCGTTGGCCCAGTCGACCAGGTCATAAGCAGCGGTGCGTTCCTGGGCAGTCACCCACTTGGAGCTGGTGGCTTTTTCCAGACCGAACTCAGGGTCGAAGCGACCGACCTTGATCGCTACCGGCGCGAAGCCGTTGTAGGCCAGCGAGGCTTCGTCGATATAACCGTCTTCCTTGCGGTTGTCGCCGCCGGCGTTGTGCGACAGGTCATAGTTGACCTGGTAAGCCCAGTCGCTGTACATCACGCCGCCCAGCTCGACGAAGGCACGACGGAAATAACCGGCGTCGGCGTTGTCGCCATCCTTGGTGTAGAAGCCGTCGAAGGTGCTGTAGTCAGCCTGAACGCGGCCGCCCAGCTTGAAGCTGAATTCTTTGTCGGTGGTGCCTACTTCCAGGCCACCTTTGGTCTTGATAACGATGTCGGAGCCATCGGTGGTGACGGTACCGGCGAAAGCCTGGGCGGAAATGGCCAGAGCCAGGGCGCTGGCGGCAAAACCGGCGAAGTGCTTACGGATCATCGAAGAATTCCCCTATTGGTCTTTTGCGTTGGAAAACACGCGGGCGGGTGCCCTTGGTGCTGGAGGGGAATCTTGGCGGGGGGTTATTTCAGCTCAGTTGCTTTTAGATGAAAGTTAAATGACAAAGGAACTTTTTACTTCCTTCCTTCATAAGTAACAAAAAGCCTCAGCGAGTGCCCTCCTGTAGGAGCCCGCTTGCTGGCGATCAGCTGAGCCAAGGATCACCAGCAAGCGGGCTCCCACGAAAAGCACACGACCGTTAGGCCGCTGAGCGCCAACGGCGCGCCAGCCAGTAGTCCAGGCTCAACCAGCGCCCAGCCCCACTGAAGAACAGCGCCAGCAGCATCAGCAGGTAAGTGGCGGCGAACTCGATGCCGTTGTTCAGCACCATCAGCTTGCCGCTGCTGGTCAGCCAGTCGTAGTTGCCGTGCGCCTGCAGCAACTCGCGGGCCCGCGCCAGCTTCTCCACCGAATCCAGCACGCGCTGGTTGGCGAACGGTGCGCCGGCATCGGCGATGGCCTGCCAGCCGAACGGCCAGTGCACGCTGACGATGGCCACCAGCATGGTCACCATCAGCGGGATGCTGATCCAGCGCACTGCCAGACCGCACAACAACAGGAGCGCCCCGCCCGCCTCGGTCAGCGCCGCCAGCCAGGCCAACAGCGTGGGAAACGGCAGGCCCAAGCCCCAGTCGGGGTTGCCGAACCAGGCGATGGTGGCGTCCATATCGGCCAGCTTGTTCATCCCGGCCATCCAGAAGATCGGCACCAGGTACAGGCGCAGCAGCAAGGGCGCGAGAAAGTCGAGGCGACGACTAGCGTCCAGGCCATCCTGGAGGCGATTGAGCAGTGTGAGCATGGCAGTCTCCGCGGGCCGTATCAGGCCGTGGTCGGGGGGAACCAGATGTCCTGGCGCTGCCACTCCTGCAGCAGCGCGCGGGCCTGGGTGAAGTAGCGCTGGTCGGCCGGCAGGCCGCTGTCCGTGGCCAGGTCCAGCAGCGCCCCGGTGCTCGCTGCGCCAGCCTGCAGGCGCAGGGCCAGGTGATAGGCAAACGGCGACAGCTGCTGGAAACGCACCTGGTCGGCCCCATCGCGCCAGGCCAGCAGGCAGGTTGGCTCGGCCGGCGGTATGGCCGGCTGGCAATCGATGCCCAACTGCTGCACCGGCCACACATAAGCCAGCGGCCAGGCCAGGGGCGACCAGCCCTGCTGCGGCAGCTCGTCGCTGGCCACATCCAGCGCCAGTTCCACCCACTCGTAGTGGGCCAGTTCCAGCAGAAAAGGCGGGTCGCCCGGCTCGGCCACGTAGCCCTGCTGCAGCCAGGCGATGAATTCCTCGCCGATCTGCAGAAAGTACGGCGTGCGGCAGCGATGGCCAGCGATAAAGCCGCGCAGCAGGCGCTGCCAGCGCGCCTCGGCGAACAGCCGGCGCAGCACCGGAAAACCGCTGTCGATAAAGCTCTGGATATTGTTGAAGAACAGCTCCTCGTACAGCGCCATGCGCTCCAGCGCGATGCCGGGCAACAGCGCCGTGCCTTCGGGCTCACGGATGCGCGCGGCGAAGACGCGCAGGTCGTGCACGCTCATGGTCGTGGCGCCTGCTGCAAGGCGCGGATCTGTGCCACTTCGGCGTACAACTCGGCCACCGGCGGGAAGTTGAAGTCGCGCTCCAGCAGCGTCGGGCGCACGCCGTGCACGGCATAGGCATGTTCCAGCAGCTGCCACACCGGGTCGCACACCGGCGCGCCATGGGTGTCCACCTTCAGCTGCGGGCTGCGCTCGGCATGCCCGGCCAGGTGCAGGTAGGCGATGCGCTCGCCGGGCATCGCGGCGATAAAGGCCTGCGGGTCGAAACTGAAGTTATGGCCGTTGACGTAGACATTGTTGATGTCCAGCAACAGCGCACAGTCGCCCTCCTCCAGTACCGCGCGGACAAAGTCCGCCTCGTCCAGCTCGCCGGGCAGGCGCGCGTAAGCCGAGACGTTCTCGATGATCAGGGGTCGTTCCAGCACATCCTGTACGGTGCGGATACGCTGGGCGACGCGCTGCACGGACTCCTCGCAGAACGGCAACGGCATCAGATCGTACAGCTGGCCCTCGTCGGCGCAGGCCGACAGGTGCTCGCTGTAGCCACGAACGCCGTGCTCGTCGAGGAAACCCTTGATGGCGCGCAGCAGCGCCATGTCCAGCGGCGCGAAGCCGCCGAGGTTGAGGGACAGACCATGACAGAGCAACGGCAGGCGCTCGCTCAGGGCACGCAACTGGCGAGCGAAGCGTCCGCCGATGCCGATCCAGTTTTCCGGGGCGACTTCGAGGAAGTCGACCTGGCCGACGGCACTGTCCTGCAGCGCCGCCAGCAGCCCGCGACGCAGACCGAGGCCGGCGCCGCTGACGAACTCAGGCATGGTCATGTCCATCTGCGCTTACTCGGCCTTCTTCTCGCCGCAGCTGCCTTCCTTCATGGCCTTGCCTTCTTCACCACAGCTACCTTCCTTGACCGCCTTGTCGGCCCCGCACTTGCCTTCTTCGCCGGCCTTGGTGGCATGCTCGCCAGCCTTCATTTCGGCACCGCACTTGGCCTCGCCACAGGAACCGTCCTTGGCTTTTTCCGCTGCCGCCACGCTGTAACCGCTGCTCAGCTCCTGGGCGGCGAAGGGGTTGCTGGCAGCCTGCGCGGCGGCGCTGGTGCCGACCAGGGCAAAGCCGAGGGTGACGATGGCGCAATTCAGATTGTTCATGGGCTATCTCCGGTCTGGGTCGTTATCCGAGAGGCCGGCATGGCCCCTTCGCCACACTAGACGAAGCAACACGGACGGCGTTACAGCGCTTGCGAAAAAAATCGCGGGCAGAAAAAAGCCCGGAGATTCCGGGCTCGTTTTCACTCCTGCGGGGACTGCCTGCGCTGCTGCGCCAGACGCTCGGCCAGAGCGTCCAGTTCGGGAATGGCGCTGTCCGGCAGCTTGCGCAGCACCGCTTGGGTAACCCGCATCTGGCGGATAAAGCGCCGGCAGTTGCGGCAACTGGCCAGGTGCACACGCACGGCCAGGCGCTGGCGAAAGCCCAGCTGGCCGTCGAGAAAATCGCTGGAATGCGCCACCAGCTCCTTACAACTCAGCATTGGCCGGTCTCCTCGAAGTGCTCAAGGGTGGCGAACACCTTGAGTCGTGCACGGTGCAGCAGCACCCGGACATTGGAGAGGGAAAGCTCGAGAAGATTACAGATCTCCTCCAGCTCCAGCCCCTGACGTTCACGCAACAGCAGCACGGCGGATTGCATCTGCGACAGGCTGGTCAGGGTCCTCTCCAGGCACTGGCGCAGCTCCTCTTCGCTCAGCAGGGCCTCGGGCGAATCCTCGTGCCAGGCAAAAGGCGCCGCCGCCCAGTGACCATCCTCGGCGAAGCGCTCGCCACCGATGCTGCCATGCGGCGCCGGCAGGTCGTCCAGCAGCACCTCGCGGCGATGCTGCTTGAGACGGGTCTTGGCCGTGTTGGCGGTGATGGTCAGCAGCCAGGTCTTCAGGCTGGAGCGCTGCTGGAAGCCGTCCAGGCTGCGCACCACGGCGAGCCAGGCGTCCTGCACCACTTCGTCGGCATTGCGGCTGCCGACTATGGCGTAGGCCACCGCGCGCATGGCGCCCTGGTAGGTGGCGACCAGCTCGCGGAACGCAGCCTGCTCACCGGCCAGCAGGCGGGTGAGCAGATCGCTGTCGCTCCCTGACATGCGAATGGCCTCGCGGATTAGTGCTTGCGCAGGATCACGCTACCAATGGAGTAGCCAGCCCCGAAGGAGCTGAGCACGCCCAGGCTGCCCGCCGGCAGGTCGTCCTGGTTCTTGTGGAAGGCAATCACCGAACCGGCCGAACTGGTGTTGGCATAGGTATCGAGAATCACCGGTGCCTCGCCTTCCTCGGCATCGCGGCCGAGCAGCTTGCGGGCGATCAGCAGGTTCATGTTGAGGTTGGCCTGGTGCAGCCAGAAGCGCTTCACGTCGCCGACATTGAGCTGGTTCTCGTCCAGATGGGCAGCGATCAGCTCGGCGACCATCGGGCAGACTTCCTTGAACACCTTGCGGCCTTCCTGGACGAACAGCTTGTCCGGAGCACCGATGCCCTCTTCCGCCGCACGGTTGAGGAAGCCGAAGTTGTTGCGGATATTGTTGGAGAACTGGGTCAGCAGCTTGGTGCCGACGATGTCCCACTGGTACTGCGAGGTAGCCAGGTCGGCACGCTCGATGATCACCGCAGTGGCGCCATCGCCGAAGATGAAGTGGCTGTCGCGGTCGCGGAAGTTCAGGTGACCGGTGCAGATCTCCGGGTTGACCATCAGGATGGCGCGGGCCTGGCCGGTCTGGATCGCGGTGGTGGCCGCCTGGATGCCGAAGGTGGCCGAGGAGCAGGCCACGTTCATGTCGTAGCCCCAGCCATTGATGCCGAGGGCTGCCTGGACTTCGATGGCCACTGCCGGGTAGGCGCGCTCCAGGTTGGAGCAGGCGACGATCACGCCGTCGATATCGGCAACCGTACGGCCGGCACGTTGCAGCGCCTGCTTGGCAGCTTCCACGGCCATCTGGCAGAGGATGCCCCACTCTTCATTGCTGCGCTGCGGCAGGCGCGGGGTCATGCGCTGCGGGTCGAGGATGCCGGCCTTGTCCATGACGAACCGGCTCTTGATGCCCGAGGCCTTCTCGATGAAGGCTGCGTTGGACTCGGTCAGCGCCACCACGTCGCCGCGCTCGATGGCCTCGGCATTGTCGGCATTGAACTGCTGTACATAGGCATTGAAGGATTCGACCAGCTCTTCGTTGGAGATGCTGTTCGCCGGGGTATACAGGCCAGTGCCACTGATTACGGCTTTGTGCACGGGGCATTCCTCTTCTTCTTGGCTGCCGGAGGGCAGTAGGCTAACGGTTGGTCTGTGGCCGCTGGGCCGCAGGCACGAATCGGGTGCGGGCAGGCCTCTTCGCCAGACAGGGCAGGCTGCCGCAAAGCGCAGAGTTTGCCATAGCCCGGTGCGCCGCGCTGCTTCCGCACAGCGGCGCCGGACTGGCGGCTAACCGCCTCGCTGTATCTGGAGATGCTCACCACGGCTATCAGGGCACAGGATTTTTGCGGCTAATTTCGGCAAAAACCAGGGGATAAACGACTAATCGGCGGACAACGCATGGCCCGACCTGCGCAGCACCAGCAGCACGCAAGCACGGCCCCGCGAGCGGCTTGTGCTGCCCCGCCGCGATCGGCTAGCGTGATCACCTGTCTGAGCGACGTCTTTGCGAGCGAGCCCCATGGCCCTGCATACCTGGCTGATCTACCTCACCGCCGTCATCGGCCTGGCGCTGACGCCCGGCCCCAATGGCCTGCTCGCCCTGACCCACGGCGCGCTCTACGGCCACCGTCGCACACTGTGGACCATCGCCGGCGGCGTCTGCGGCTTCGTCGTGCTGATGGCCCTGTCGATGTTCGGCCTGGCAGCCCTGCTCAAGGCCTCCGCCAATGCGCTGGTGGTGCTCAAGTGGCTCGGCGGCGCCTACCTGATCTGGCTCGGCATCCAGCTCTGGCGTGCCCCGGCCCTGCACCTGGCCGCAGTCGAGCCAAGCGCGCTGAAGCCCGGCCCGACCTTGCTGCGCCAGGGCCTGCTGTCGGCCATTTCCAACCCCAAGGTGATCCTCTTCTACGGCGCCTTCCTGCCGCAGTTCCTCGACCCGGCGCGCGACCTGTGGCTGCAGTTCGCCGTCATGGCGCTGACCTTCGCCCTGGTCGAGGGCCTGGTGGAATACCTCCTGGCCCGCGCCGCACAGCGCATCCGCCCCTGGCTGGAACGCAGCGGCAAAGGCTTCAACCGCTGCTGCGGCGGCCTGTTCGGCCTGATGGGCTGCGCCCTGCCCCTGACACGTTAAGCGCCGATACAAGGCCGGCGCTTTCTGGTTAAGCTGTGCCGCTCCCACGAGAGGCCCTGGCACGCCAGGTCGAATCACTCGCCCGGTATCCCCATGCGTCTGTCGCTCCTCACCCTGCTGCTGTTGTGCGCCCCGCTCACTGCCGAAGAGCGGCCGCTGCGCTTCTCGGTGACCGAGAGCTGGGCCATGCCGATGATGCAGATCGAGCACGGCCAGGCCACCGGCGGCATCCTCTACGACCTGCAGGTGCGCCTGGCGCAGAAGGTCGGCCGGCGCGCCGAACTGCTGGTGATGCCGCGCCTGCGCGTGCAACAGATGCTGGTGCGCGGCGAGATCGACGTGCGCTGCTACGTCAACCCGGCCTGGCTGCACGAGTCGCACTACCAGTACATCTGGAGCGTGCCGTTCATGGTCCAGCGCGACATGCTGGTGCGCCGCGAACACGAGCAGCCGGTTCCGCCCGCCCCGGCCCAGGGCGAGCTGGTCGGCACCGTGCTGGGCTTTATCTATCCCAAGCTGGAGCCGCTGTTCGCCAGCGGCCACCTGCGCCGAGATGATGCCCGCACCCAGGAACTGGCCCTGGAGAAGCTGCAAGCCAACCGCTATCGCTACGCGGTGAGCAACGACCTGGCGCTGCAGTGGTTCAATCGCCGTCAGCCGGCTACGCGCAAGCTGCAAGCGGAACGCGAGCTGAGTGCCGACCTGGTCGCCTGCATCGTCCGCGACGAACCGGACGTGCCGACCATGCCACTGCTGCGCGCCATGGTGCAGATGAGCAACGATGGTGAGTTCGAGGCCATCCTCGCCAAGTACCGTTAGAACTTACCGCTGATCAGTGCAGGCCCGTCCCGGGTAGCCACTCGACTAGCCTTCAAGAGGGGATCACCGACTCCGTCAACGACGGGAGGAGGAGCCATGAGCATGGCCGACTGGCGAATGCAGGGCGACGAGTTCGCCACCTGCAACTGCAACTGGGGTTGCCCCTGCCAATTCAGCGCACGTCCGACCCACGACAAATGCGAGGCCGTGGTGGCAATGCGCATTGATCACGGTCACTTCAACGACATCTCCCTCGCCGGCCTGACCTGGGTCGGTACCTTCGCCTGGCCCGGCGCCATTCACGAAGGCAACGGCAGTTGTCAGGTGTTTATCGACCAGGGCGCCAGCGAGGCCCAGCGCCAGGCATTGCTGACCATTCTCTCCGGCGGCGAAACCGACCCCGGCAGCACCGTATTTCAGGTATTCGCCAGCACCATCAGCACCATGCATGAACCGCAGTTCGTACCCATCGAACTGCAGGTGGACGTCGACAGCCGCGAGGCGCGGGTGAACATCCCGGGCGTGTTGCACGCCAGCGGCGAACCGTTGCGCAATCCGGTCAGCGGCGAGGCCCAGCGCGCGCGCCTGGTCTTGCCCGACGGCTTCGAGTTTACCGAGGCGGAAATGGCCAGCGGCAGCTACGCCACGCAGAACCTGGTGCACATCCACTCGCAGAACAGCCACGGGCATTTCGCCCACCTGCACTTCACCGGTCGCGGCGTCGTGCGCTGAGTGATGCAGCTCGTGCCGGCCGCCAGTAAACGTCTGCTCGACCACGGGCAATGGCGTCTGGTTGGCTGCCTGCTCCTGCTGATCGCCCTGGCCTGGTTCGAACTCTGGCGCCTCGGCCAGGCCATGGCGGCGCCCGACGGCATGCTGGGCATGGCCATGATGGGCATGCCGATGCCCTGGAGCACCACCGACGCCGCGCTAATGCTGGCCATGTGGCTGCTGATGATGCTGGCCATGATGTTGCCCAGCGCCCTGCCCATGCTGCTGCTCTACCAGCAGATGTTGCGCCGCCGCCTGCCGGCCAGTCGGCACACACTGGCCATGGCCCTGTTCATCGCTGCCTACTTGCTGGTCTGGAGCGGCTTCTCGCTGCTCGCCACCCTGCTGCAGTGGTGGCTCGACCATCTGGCCCTGCTCAACCCCGCACTGCGCAGCAGCAGCACCTGGCTGGCCGCCGCCCTGCTGTTCGGCGCCGGCCTGTACCAGTGGCTACCGCTCAAACAGGCCTGCCTGCGCCATTGCCAGGGCCCCGTGCTGTTTCTCGCCAGCCACTGGCGCCCCGGCGTCATGGGCGGCTGGCGCATGGGCCTGCGTCACGGCCTCTACTGCCTGGGCTGCTGCTGGGCGCTGATGGGCCTGCTGTTCGTGGTCGGGGTGATGAACCTGCTGTGGGTGGCCTTGCTCGCCGCCTACGTGCTGCTGGAAAAACTGCTGGCCGCCGGCCCCTGGCTGGCCCGTGGCGCCGGCCTGTTGCTGATGGGTTGGGCCGTGCTGCTGCCGTGGGCATGAAGCACCACGGCAAGCCAGCTGTGCACCAGGACAATTTCGCCGCCAGATCGATCGGCTAGACTGCGCCCTTCCCTCCACGCAAGGACTCGCCATGGACAACGTCTACAAAGCCCCCGAAGCCGCCCTGATCGACTCCAGCGCAGGCAGCGCCTTCTTCGTCACCTCGATCCGCAAGATGGCCATCCTGTATATCGCCACCCTCGGCATGTACATCCTCTACTGGGGCTACAAGCACTGGGACAGCCAGCGCAGCAGCATGCCGAAGCGGATCATGCCGGTGTGGCGCTCGATCTTCATCGTGTTCTACATGCACAGCCTGGCGCGCCGCATTGGCGAGCGCCTGCAGGCACAGGGGCTGCCCGTGTGGCAGTCCAGCAACGCCGCCACCCTGTTCGTGGTGCTGGTGGTATTGGGCGCCGTGCTCAGCAACGTCACCGCGCGCATCGATGGCCCGGTCATCATCGATGTGCTGGTGCTGTTCCTGCAGCTCGCTTCGTTGCTGCCGATGATCACCATCCAGCGCCAGGCCAACCTGGCCAGCGGTGATGCCGAAGGGGCCAGCAACGCCAGCATGTCCGGCAGCAATATCGCCTTCCTGGTGCTCGGCGGCCTGCTGTGGGTGTTCTACCTGCTGGGCCTGACCATGCTGATGCTGGGCGTAACGCCCTGAGAACCAATTTACGCTCTCCTGACTCGCGGCCATACCGCGTTAAACGTGGCCTCAAAATGCTCATTTACACTTCGTAAACTGCGCTCTTTCGGCCACGTTTGCCTTGTCTGGCTCTAATTCAGAAGACCGTAAACAGGTTCTGCGTCGACCAGCCGGAGCCAAGCCTGGCTCCGGCATCTCTCACAGCCCCGACTTCAACTTGCTGAACGCTCGCGTCAGCGCCCGGTTGAAGGCGGGGCTGTTGTCATTCTTGGTGTACAGCTTGGCCCGCAGCTCGGCCGGTGGATAAGTACCGGGGTCGGCGAGGATCGCCGGATCGACCGTGGCGTTCGCCGCCGGTACCGCGTTGGCGTAGTAGATGGTGTTGCTGATGGCGCCGATCACCTCGGGCGTCATCAGGTGGTCCATCAGCGCCAGTGCTTCCTGCGGATGCGGCGCATCCTTGGGGATCACCATCGCGTCGAACCAGATCAGCGTGCCTTCACGCGGGATGCTGTAGTGCAGGCTGTAGGGCTTGCCCGCCTGCTGCGCCTGGCCGGCGGCGATCGACACGTTGCCGTTCCACGACATCGCCAGGCAGGTATCGCCGTTGGCGAGATCCGCGATATTGCGGTCGTTGTCGAAGTAGCGGATCGACGGCCGCACTTTGGCCAGGTGCGCTTCGGCGAGCTTGAGGTCGTCGAGGCTCTGTTTGTTTATATCCAGGCCCAGGTAGCGAAAGGTCGCGGCGAATACCTCATTGGGATCGTTGAGAAAGCTCACCCCGCAATCGGCGAACTTGGTCACCACCTGTGGATCGAGCAGCATCGCCCAGCTGTCGGTCGGCGCATTAGGTAGGCGCTTGGCGATGGCCTGCTGCTGGTAGCCGAAGCCGGTGGTGCCCCACACATACAAGCCGGCGTAACGGTTACCCGGATCGAAAGCAGCCATGTGCCCGGTGAACTCGCTATCGAGCCCGGCGAAGTGCGGCAGCGCAGTCTTGTCCAGCGGCTGCAGCGCGCCGCTCTGGATTGCCCGCTGCAGGTGCTGGCCGGCAGTCAACACCAGGTCATAGCCACTGCGACCGGTGAGCAGCTTGGTTTCCACCGTTTCCAGCGAGTCGAAGTGATCGGCCACCACCTTGATTCCGGTCTTCTGCTCGAAGCTGCTCAGGGTGTCCGGCGCCAGGTATTCGTTCCAGATATACAGGTTGACCTGTTTGGCCGGCTCGGCCGCCTGCGCCTGGGCGCAGACGGCAAGAGCCAGAGCCACAAGACTGATATGCAGTTTCATCGAAGCCTCCTAGCGCTTGGGCGCCGCGTATTGCGGCATGGTGATGCAGGCGACGTTGCCGCCACCGAGGAGGATCTCCCGCGAATTGTCGATGCCGAGGATGCGGTGCTGCGGGAACAGCTCGGCCAGAGTGGCCTGGGCCACGCGATCACAGGGGTCGTTGAACAGCGGCACGACGATGGCCGAGTTGCCGGCGTAGTAGTTGATGTAGGACGCGCAGATCTGCGTGCCGGCCTGGCGGGTATGGGTGGCGTCGTCCTGGTCCAGGCCCTCGGCCTCTTCCGCCGTCCACTCCAGCACGCGCGGCTGCGGCAGCTTGTGCACCTGCAGCTCACGGCCCTGGGCGTCGCGGGTGCTGCGCAGGATGTCGTAGGCCTCCTGGTAGATTTCCCACTGCGGGTCTGAGCGGTCGTCGGTCCACTGCTGCACCACCACGCCAGGGCGGACGAAGCAGGCCAGGTCGTCGATATGGCCGTCGGTTTCGTCGAACTTGCAGCCGCGCGGCAGCCAGATCACCTGCTCGGCGCCCAGGTAGTCCTGCAGGCGACGGGTCATCTCGTCCTTGCCCAGGTGGGCGTTGCGGTTGCGGTTGAGCAGGCACTGCTCGGTAGTCAGCAGGGTGCGCTGGCCGTCAGTCTGGATGCCGCCCATCTCGGCGATAAAGGGCGCGCGGTAACGGTCGTAACCTTCGATCTCGAGGATCTTCTGGGCGATCTGGTCGTCCTTGTCCCACGGGTAGTAGAGGCCGCCGTCGAGGCCGCCGTAGGCGTTGAACTCGAAGTCGACGCCGCGAACTTCGCCCGACTCGTCATTGACCAGAAAGGCCGGGCCGCTGTCGCGGAACCAGGTGTCGTTGCAGGTCATCTCCACCACCCGCACATGGGCCGGCAGCTGGCGACGGGCGTTGGCGTACTGGCTGGCCGAGGCGCACACGGTGACCGGCTCGCTGCTCGCGATGGCGCTGACGATGTCCACCCAGACCTTCTGCGCCGGCTTGGCGCCGTTGCGCCATACGTCGGTGCGCTCCGGCCAGCCGAGCCAGCAGCGGGCCTTGGGTTCGAATTCACCGGGCAGGCGGAAGCCGTCGGCTTTGGGGAGAGAAGTCAGGGAACGGGCCATTGCTAGGTACTCGTCGGTGGCGGTTGGATAGCCCGACAGTACCCGCGGCAGAGCGCCCGCGACCAATGACCATTATCGCGGGATAGTTGAATCTAATTCACATTTCGACCAGCTGATCAGTGAACCACTCAACGAACTGCGCTACTGCTGGCTTGTCCAGGCGCAGGCGTTCGCAGACCAGCGCGTACTGCCCGAGCGAAGCCACACTGGCGGCGAACGGGCGCACCAGACGGCCGCTGGCCAGGTCCTCGGCGCTGGTCAGGTTGTCGCCGATGGCCACCCCCTGGCCGCGCGCGGCGGCTTCCATGGTCAGCCCGGCATGGCCGAGGTAAAGGTGGCGCTGCGGCTGGATATCGCCGGCGTGGGTGGTCAGCCAGGCGGTCCAGGTCTTGCCGTCCTGGTCGTCGTGCAGCAGGCAGTGGCGCGCCAGGTCGCGCGGGTGCTTAAGCGGCAGCTGGTTGAACAGACCTGGGCTGCACACCGGGAAGAACAGCAGGATCGGCAGCGGCCGCACGAAGTAGGCGCTGCCATCCGCCGGGCCGGTGCCGTAGGTGATCGCCAGGTCGATCGGATCAAAGGGCTGGGTCGCCTCCAGCGGCTGCTCGTAGAGATGCAGGGTGATCTCTGGATAACGCTCACTGAAATCGGCCAGGCGCCCGACCAGCCACTTCTGCGCCAGCTCGGCGGTCACCGCGATGCGCAGTTGCGCCTGCGAACCGGGGTCACGCAACTCGTCGCAGGCCTCACCGATCAGCTCAAAGGCCTGCTGCAGGCTGCGCAACAGGCGCTTGACCTGCGGCGTGGGGCGCACCTGACGGCCATCGCGCTGGAACAGCGGCGTGCCGAGCTGCTCTTCGAGCTGGCGGATCTGGTGGCTGACCGCACTGTCGGTAACGCACAGCTCGGCGGCCGCGCGACCGAAGTGGGCGTGGCGCGCGGCGGACTCGAAAGTGCGCAGCGCGGTAAGGGACGGCAGGCGACGCATAGCAGGAGTTCCCGAACCGGGGGCTTAGAGGTGCAGCTTCTTCATACACACGCCAGACACTTCGCGCAGGCCATTCTGCACGTCGGCAGGCAGTTGCGGCTGGTCCAGTGCGGCGAGCTGGGCCGGGGTGAAGCGCTCGGCAATGCTGGCCACGGTGCATTCGCAGTAGGCCTCGGCGACCTTGGCGTCGAGCGCATCACGGGCGCTGGTGAGGCAAGCCTGCTTGAACATCTCGCGCGCTAGCCAGGGCGCGGCGTGCACTACCTGGCTGGTGAGTAGCAGCGCCAGAACGGCGCCCAGTTGGATACGGCTCATGCGCCTTGCCCCTTGTTGGCTGGTCAACTGCATAGCCCAGTGCGCTCAACCCCGCGAAGCACTGCCAGCCTGGGCCGGAATAAACTCGAGCAACTCGCGGGTATCGCACTGGTCCGCGTCCAGGTACTGCTCGGCGTAACGCAGGCAGGCACCGGAACGCAGGAAGATACTGAACAGGTCCGGGTCCAGATGCCCCTCCTCGCTCATGCTGCGCATGATACGCAGAGCCTGCGCCAGGGTCTTGCTCGGTTTGTAGGGGCGGTCGCGGGCGGTGAGCGCCTCGAACACGTCGGCGATGGCCAGCATGCGCGCCTGCGGGCTGAGTTGCTGCGCCGTGAACCCACGCGGATAGCCCTTGCCGTCCATGCGCTCGTGGTGGCTGCCGGCGATCTCCGGGATCTGCGCCAGCTCCGGCGGGAACGGCAGGGCACTGAGCATCTTGATGGTCTGCACCGAGTGCTCGTTGATCTTGTAGCGCTCCTCCTCGGTCAACGTCCCGCGCCGGATCGACAGGTTCTTCAGCTCGCCGCGGTCGTACAGCAGCTCGGGAATCGGCATGCGAAAGCCCCAGGGATTGTCGGCCGCATAGCCATCGCCAGCGCTGCGCTCGATGCGCTGTTCGGGGCGATCGACCAGCAACTGCTCCAAAACCGGCGGCGCCACTGGCGGCTGCGCCTCCTTGCGCTGGCGCTCCTCGCCGGAAATGCCCAGGCGGTCGTCCAGCGTGCGCAGCCAGGTGCGCTCGGCGATGGCCTGCAGGCGCGCCAGGGCGGCATCGTCGATGAAGTCGGTATTGCACGCGGCGACGAAGGCGAACTCTTCGTCCAGGGTGCGCAACAAGGCGTCGCACTCGGCCCGCGCCAGCACCGCGTCGGCGCCCTCGGCAACGGCCCGCAGGCAGGCGATTTCGGCATCGCGCTTGAGCACCTCGAAGCGGGTGCGCACCTCGTGGATGCGGTCGTACAGGGTTTCCAGCTTGGTCGCCTTGTCCACCACATATTCCGGCGTGGTGACCTTGCCGCAATCGTGCAGCCAGGCGGCGATATGCAGCGCCTGCCAGTCGTCCTCGCTCATCTGGAACCCGGCGTAGGGCCCCTGGCTCTCCTGGCAGGCCGCCTCGGCCAGGCAGCGGACCACCGCCGGCACCCGCGAGCAGTGCCCGCCGGTGTACGGGCTCTTGGCATCGATGGCGCCGGCGATCAGCTGGGTGAAGGCCTCGAACAGAGCCCTCTGGCGCTCCAGCAGTCCACGGGTCTCCAGCGCCAGGGCGGCAAAGCCGGCCAGCGCCTCGATAAAGTGCACCTCGCTGACACTCGGCTGCTGCTCGTGCAGCAGCACCAGCACACCCACCCCATGGCCGGAGCGCGTATACAGCGGCACGCTAAGGCTGGGCATGGCCGGCAACCCCAGCACAGCCATGGCCCGCTCATCCGCCGTGCGCGTCAGGGTCTTTCGGCTGGCCAGGCACTCCTCGGCAGCCAACAGCGGCGGCTGTGTCGCGATTTCCAGTTCACGCCCGGCCCAGCGCCCGGCCGCCAGGTACAGGGCGTCGCTGCCCTGCTGGCGGATATACAGCAGGGCCCCGGACGCATGGCAGGCCTCACTGGTGCTATGCAGCAGGGTCGACAGCAGCCGCTCGAAATCGGCCTCGCCATTGAGGCGCAGCACAATGTCGATAAAACGCTGCAGGGTCTCGCTACCGCCCTTGAGCACCTGCCCCAGATGCTGCACCTCGGCAATCCGGCTGCGCACCTGAATCTCGCTGGAGAAGTCGAAGTTCTGCAACCGTTCGGCCTTGGCACTGAGCCGTGCCAACGACCCCGTCAGCAACCCGGCCAGCCAGATGCCCAATGGCACGGCGAGCAGCAGGATGCCGGATATTTGCAGAATCATGTCAGTGCGCATGGCATGCGCGCCCCTCAGCAGTTCATCCTCGGGCACGGCCAGGCCCAGGTACAACGGGTCCTGAGCTTCGCTCGGCAGGCTCTGGCGCTGCACATACCAGAGCTTTCCGGCGTGCCTCAGCTTGCCCATCTGTCCCGCCGGCGCCTTGCGCAGAGCCTCCAGGATGGCGTTGTTCAGGCTGGATATCTGCCCCGCCCAACTCCTGCCGCGCGGCAGCTCATCCGGGCGCCCCGAGGCCAGCACCCGCCCCCGCTCGTTGAGCAGCACGATGCGTGACGAGGGCGTGGGGCGCTGGCGATAGAGCATCTCGTCGACCAGGCGGTGGCGGTAATCGGCCGCCACCACCCGCTGTCGGTCATCCGAGGCCATGGCCAGGGAATAGCCGATCTCCGATGAGGTGAAGTAGGCATAGGCGTTGGGATGCACAGCATGGTCAGCCTGCAGCGGGCGGCGGAACCAGTCGCGCTGGCGCGGGTCCAGCCTGGCCACGGCGGGATCTTCCTTGCGCCAAAGCTCGCGCAGGCCCTTGTCCAGATAGATGCGCAGCCCGTGCAGCTGCTGACCGTCGCGTTCGATACTGAGCAGTATGAAGTGCACATCGGCAGGCACGTCGCCATCGAGCTCGGCCATCGGCCGGCGCAGGTAGAACAGGTCGCCCTCGCGATTGGCAAAATAGAACGCCCGGGCCACCGGCGATGCCTCGAGCGCCAGGGCCAGGACCGGCAGCGCCTGCATGCGCTCGGCCAGAGTGCGGCCCTGCAGGGCCGGGTTGTTCGCCAGCAGCGGCACGGTGGAACGGATGGAGCCCAGGCTCAGGGCCAGATCGCGGCCGGCCACCTCGCCGGTGCGCTGGGCACTGCGCATGGCATTGCTGATCAGTTGCTCACAGCTGCGGGCATAGGCCAACAGGGCGCCCGATACACCCGTGCCAATGACCAGCAGCAAGCAGGTGGCAACGATCAGAGGACGAAGGCGGAAGCGGGTCGGCATACACACAACTCCCTTGCACATATGGCTGGCTTCCCGCCTGTCGATCAGCGACGAGAGCCATTCCGGGGGGCCGTTGCCGTTTCACTCACGCAACGGGAACAGACCCTGGATTCTAGACACCGCCGGGGAGAGCGTCAGTCTGCCAGCAGAACCATGCAGCCTTCGATGGCGCTGTCATCTGCGCTTAACCAGCGGCTCTTACCCTCGCCTTGCTTGATCGTTAGCGGGGCCAGGACACTGGCGCAGTCCCGAAGTGCACCCCTCCTCCATCATCGACACAGGGACTCTCGCATGACCATTCGCACTCCGCTGGCCCTCTCCCTCGCCATTTCCGCCGCCCTGCTCGGCAGCGCCGCGCCGAGCTTCGCCAAGGACGATCCGCAAGACGCCAAGGCCCTGATGAACCGCCAGGCGCGTGGCGACATCACCGAGCACGGCGGCGCCCGCCGGGTCAGCCGCGACCTCACCGACGCGCTGAAAGACTCGCTGAGCGACAAGACCGCGAAGAACGTGATCCTGCTGATCGGCGACGGCATGGGCGACTCGGAAATCACCATCGCGCGCAACTACGCCCTCGGTGCCGGCGGCTTCTTCAAGGGCATCGACGCCCTGCCGCTGACCGGCCAGTACACCCACTACGCGCTGCACAAGGACACGGGCCTGCCGGACTACGTGACCGACTCCGCCGCCTCCGCCACCGCCTGGTCGGCCGGGGTCAAGACCTACAACGGCGCCCTCGGCGTAGATATCCACGAGAAGCCGCACCAGACCCTGCTGGAAATCGCCAAGCAAATGGGCAAGGCCACCGGCAACGTCTCCACCGCCGAACTGCAGGACGCCACCCCGGCCGCGCTGTTCTCCCACGTCACCGGGCGCAAGTGCTACGGCCCCAACGCCACCAGCGCCCAGTGCCCGAGCAACGCCCTGGAAAACGGCGGCCTCGGCTCGATCAGCGAGCAGATGCTCAACACCCGTGCCGACGTGGTGCTCGGCGGCGGCGCCACCACCTTCGCCGAGAGCGCCAAGGCCGGCCAATGGGTCGGCAAGACCCTGCGCGCCCAGGCCGGCGAGCGCGGCTTCAAGATCGTGGAAAACCTCAGCGCCCTCAAGGCGGTGAAATCGGCCAACCAGAAACAGCCGCTGCTCGGCCTGTTCGCCCCGGGCAACATGCCGGTGCGCTGGCTCGGCCCGCAGGCCAGCTACCACGGCAACCTCAACCAGCCGGCCGTGGTCTGCCAGCCCAACGCCGCGCGCGGTGCCGAGACGCCGACCCTGGCCGACATGACCAGCAAGGCCATCGAGCTGCTCAAGGACAACCGCAAGGGCTTCTTCCTGCAGGTCGAAGGCGCCTCCATCGACAAGCAGGATCACGCCGCCAACCCGTGCGGGCAGATCGGTGAAACCGTCGACCTCGACGAAGCCGTGCAGAAGGCCCTGGCCTTCGCCAAGGCCGATGGCAACACCCTGGTCATCGTCACCGCCGACCACGCCCACTCCAGCCAGATCGTCGCCCCGGACACCTCGGCGCCCGGCCTGAGCCAGATGCTCACCACCCAGGACGGCGCACCGATGGCCATCAGCTACGGCAACTCCGAAGGCAGCTCGCAGGAACACACCGGCAGCCAGCTGCGCATCGCCGCCTACGGCCCGCACGCCGCCAACGTCACCGGCCTGACCGACCAGACCGACCTGTTCTTCACCATCCGCAACGCGATGGACAGCAAGCAGTAACGGCCACGGGCGTCACACGGAGCGGAGGCCTCCCCTGCTCCCACTCCGTCTTAAGGGCGTGCCGCCATCGGCACGCCCTTTTTTCATTTGCCGGGCAGCCGGCAAATTGACTAAGGTCGGCACCTGCCCATCCCAGGATCGGGATACCCATCGCACACAGGACGGAACCCATGCGCAGCCTGCCCCCCTTGCTTATCGCCAGCCTGACCCTGCTCACCAGCCTGACGGCCCAGGCCGAAGTCGCCCCGGGTTGCGAGGTGAACATCGACTCGAGCAGCGGCGAGAGCGTCTTCCAGTACCACTCCCAGGCCAGCAGCGGCGACGCCTGCAGCCAGTTCAACATGGGCTACCTGTACTACACCCAGCAGCAATACCCGAAGGCCGAAAAGTGGTATGCCAAGGCCGCCGAGCAGGGCATCAGCCGCGCCGCCTTCGAGATCGCCATGCTCTACCGGGACCAGCTGCTGCCCGGCGGCGAAGAGCCGCGCATGCGCTGGCTGCAGCAGGCCGCCGATCAGGGCCTGGCCATGGCCCAGGCCGAGCTGGGCAGCGCGCTGCTGGACCATCAGCAGAACGGGAATGAACTGTTCATCGCCATGCAGTGGCTGGAGAAAGCCGCCACCCAGGGTCATGCCCAGGCCCAGTACCTGCTCGGCGAACAGTACTGGCCTGACCGCCACGGCACCCTGGACGTAAGCATCAGCCCGGACGGCGACGAGCTTTTCGAGCGCTACGACAGCAACGACGCCAAGGCGCTGTACTGGCTGTGCCAGGGCGCGCAGAACGGCAACGAATTCGCCCAGTTCAGCCTCAGCGATGCCTACAGCCGCGGTCGCGGCATGCCGGTCGACCAGTTGCAGAGCCAGCTGTGGCTGGAAAAAGCCGCGGCCAATGGCGATCCGGACGCCATCGCCACTCTCGAAAACGACCTCGCCAGCTGGCAGGTCAAGGCCGAGCTGTGGGTCAAACGGCAACTGGGTGACGGCGAGCCACGCTGCCCGGAAATTGCCCTGGCGCTGGAAAAGCAAGCCTCCCCATAACGTGTCGCGCGGCCAGCTACACCTCTCCTGCGGAGTGTGATGGGTTTTGGCAGACTTGGTTTTGTCGCCTGGCCGCGAGCGCCCTATGAATAGGTAGGTTGGCGTTGAGCGCAGCGAAGCCCAACGGGGCCCGCGCAGGGCACGTTGGGCTTCGTCGCGCCGCGCCTCAACCCAACCTACAGCTCAGAGCCTTGGCGGCGCCTTTCGGGGAATCGTCCATAA
>JBOFCR010000142.1:0-15812 GCA_051646165.1 Pseudomonas sp.
TACAGCGGCGCCATGGAGCGCCAGCAGTTGCTGGCCAGCCCCGAGGAGATCGCCCTGATCGCCGTGCGCGGCCTGGAGAAGAACCGCGCCATCATCATCCCGGGCTGGCGTAACCGCCTGGTGCCGCCGCTGTTGCGCCTGGCGCCGCGCGCACTGGTGCGGCGCATCGCCATGCGCATGATCAAGCCACTGCTGCCGCGCTAGTCGGCGCTCACCGTGCGGCCGTCGGCCCAGGCGCGTAGCTCGGCCAGATCCTCGGCCATCACCACCGACAGCGGTGCGGTGGCCTGAATGTTGTGCAACAGCAACGCCTGGTCCACCGCCTGCTGACGGGCCTGCGCCGCATACAGCGCGCTGACCACCACCTGCTCGATTTCCGCACCGGAGAAGCCTTCGCAGGCCGCTGCCAGTACCGCCAGGTCGAACTGTTCCGGCTCCAGCTCGCGGCGGCGCAGGTGGATGGCGAAGATATCCGCGCGCACCGCCGCATCCGGCAGGTCGACGAAGAACAGCTCATCGAAGCGGCCCTTGCGCACCAGTTCCGGCGGCAGACGGTGGATGGCGTTGGCCGTGGCGACCATGAACACCGGCGCCTTGCGCTCGGCCATCCAGGTCAGCAGGGTACCGAGCACGCGCTGGCTGACGCCGTCGTCGTTGTCACCGGTGGACAGGCCCTTCTCCAGCTCGTCCATCCACAACACGCAGGGCGCCATCTGTTCGGCGAGCTTGAGTGCCTCACGCAGGTTGCGCTCGGTCTCGCCGAAGAACTTGTTGTACAACCCGCCGAAATCCAGGCGCAGCAGCGGCAAGCCCCATAGCCCGGCCACGGCTTTGGCTGCCAGGCTCTTGCCGCCGCCCTGCACGCCCACCAGCAGCATGCCCTTGGGCATGTCCTCGGTCTTGCCGTTGAGGAAGACGTCCTGGCGCTCGCCCAGCCAGCGCTTGAGGTTGCTCAACCCGCCGACTTCGGCAAAACGCGCGGTGTCGTACTCGAAACTGAGCACGCCTTCCAGATCGAGCAGCTGGAACTTGGCCTTGTTCAGTTCCGGCAGATCTTCCTGGGTGATCGCACCGTCGTCGCAGATCACGTTGCGCGCCAGCGCCCGCGCTTCGGCATGGCTCATGCCGCGCAAGTTCTTCACCACCTGCTGCAGGGTTCGGTTGTCGGTGCGCACGCGCGAGCCGCGATTGCGCTCGCTCCAGCGCGTAGCCTCGTCACGCACGATACTCAGCAGCTCTTCCTCGGTCGGCAGGGCCAGGCTGAAGCGCGCGGCATAGCGCTGCACTTCGGCCGGCAGCTTGAGGGCGTGCGAGACCAGCGCCAGGGTCGGCTTGTTCGCCGTCTCGCTCATCGCCACTTCCTTGAGCAGGCGCACCAGCTTGGGATTGTCGACCAGGAACGGATGCAGGTCGCACATCACGTAGAGATTGGGCGTCGGGTCGGCCTTGATCAGGCGCAGCGCCTGCTCCGGCTCGCGGCTGTCCAGTTCGCCGACCGGCTCGCCGCCGAACGCCAGGCGCTGCATGCCCTCGGTCACCGACCAGGTGTAGATGCCCAGGCCGCGCCTGACCGCCAGCGCGGTGAGCGTCTCCAGCACGCGCGCCTCGTCCCAGGACTCGATGGCCAGCAGCTTGACCCTGGAATCCAGCACCAGGCCCAGATCATGAATATCGTTCTTCAACACGCACTCCTTGTGCTGTCTGCCCACACTATTAAACTCGCAGGATACCCAAAGCCGCCGGAGGAAAGCGCATGGACTGTCTGTTCTGCAAGATCGTCGCCGGAGAAATTCCCGCCCGCAAGATTTACGAAGACGACCAGGTCATCGCCTTCCATGACATCGGCCCGCAGGCGCCGGTGCACTTCCTGGTCATTCCGAAGAAGCACATCGCCACCCTCAATGACCTGGATGAAGACGACCGTCCACTGGCCGGGCACATCCTCTTCACCGCCCAGCGCCTGGCCAGGGAACTCGGTTGCGACGAGGGCTTTCGCGTGGTGATGAACTGCAACGAGCTGGGCGGGCAGACCGTCTATCACATCCATATGCATGTGCTCGGCCAGCGCCAGCTGCACTGGCCACCGGGCTGATCGGCAGCGACCCATTGTCGCCGGTCAAAAAACTGCCCAAACCTTCAGGTAAACTGCCAACATGCTTTCCGTGGAGTTGGCCATGAGCAACGAACGCCAGTTTTCCCCCGTCGACCGCCTGCTGATGCAGGCCGATGCGGCCATGCGCACCCTGCTGCCGTTCAGCGGCGCGCCGGCACGACCGTCACCGGCAGTGCTGCAGAACGAAACGCCGATGAGCGAGGAAGAAACCCGCCACGTGGCCGGGTTGATGCGCATCAACCACACCGGCGAGGTCTGCGCCCAGGCGCTGTACCAAGGCCAGGCGCTGACCGCCAAGCTGCCGCAAGTGCGCAAGGCCATGGAGCATGCCGCCGACGAGGAAGTCGATCACCTGGCCTGGTGCGAGCAGCGCATCCGCGAACTGGGCAGCCATCCGAGCGTGCTCAACCCATTGTTCTATGGCCTGTCCTTCGGCGTCGGCGCGGTGGCCGGATTGATCAGCGACCGGGTCAGCCTGGGCTTCGTCGCCGCCACCGAGGATCAGGTGGTCAAGCACCTCGACGAGCACCTGGAGCAGATCCCCCTCGACGATGCCAAGACCCGCGCCATTCTCGAACAGATGCGCGACGACGAGGAACAGCACGCCACCAGCGCCATCGACGCCGGCGGCCTGCGCTTCCCGGCGCCGGTGAAGTTCGGCATGAGCCTGCTGTCCAAGGTGATGACCAAGAGCACCTACCGCATCTAAGAACCTGCTTACGATCTCCTGATCGTCGGCCAGGCCGCGTTGAAATGGCGCTCGGGCTGCTCATTTACAGCTGTAAACTCCGCGCCCTCGCCCCATTTCGCCTTGCCTGGCTCTAGCTCAAAAGATCGTAAACAGGTTCTGGACATGAAAAAGGGCGCCGATGGGCGCCCTTTTTCGTTGCAGGAGAATCAGCGCAGCATGTTGCGCGCGTAGAAGATCTCCAGCATCTCGTGACGCACCCGCTCTTCCACCTGTTTGCGCTGCTCGGCAGTCAGGTTGCTGGTGGCGTCGCCGAACAGGTAGTTGTCCAGCTCGAAGTCCTTGAGCAGCATCTTGGTGTGGAACAGGTTCTCCTGGTACACGTTGACGTCCGTCATCTGGTACGCGTCCTGGGTGTCGTCGGAGAGGTAGTTCTGGATCGAGTTGATCGCGTGGTCGATGAAGTGCTTCTTGCCTTCCACGTCGCGGGTGAAGCCGCGCACGCGATAGTCGACGGTGACGATGTCCGAGTCGAACTGGTGGATCAGGTAGTTGAGCGCCTTCAGCGGCGAGATCACCCCGCAGGTCGATACGTCGATGTCCACACGGAAGGTCGCGATGCCCTCGACCGGATGGATCTCCGGATAGGTGTGTACGGTGATGTGACTCTTGTCCAGGTGCGCCAGGATGGTGTCTGGTAGCGGCCCCGGGGACTCCTCGATCTGGCTGGCGGTGGGCTCCACCGGTTGCTCGGAGATCAGGATGGTCACGCTGGCGCCTTGCGGGTCGTAATCCTGACGGGCGATGTTCAGGATATTGGCGCCGATGATGTCGACAACATCGGTGAGGATCTGCGTCAGCCGCTCGGCGTCGTACTCGGTATTGATGTACTGGACGTAAGCCTGCTGGTCTTCCGGCGTTTCCGCGTAGCAGATGTCATAGATGTTGAAGCTCAAGGTCTTCGTCAGGTTGTTGAACCCGTGGAGCTTGAGTTTGCTTTTCACCGTTGGAAACTCTCTATATGGATGCGGCTCTGCCGCGTGATCGAGCATGCCCGTCAACTGCAAATGGCGCAGCTGCGTAGGACGGTTAACACCTCTTCGCGATGGCGATTATGGGTAGGGTGTGGGGCGCGAATCCGGCCCCGAAAAAGGCCGCGCATTATGCAGAGCGACGGCGCCGACTGCCAGAGTCTGCGCCGTCTTTGTGATGCGCGGATGTCAGCCTTCAGGCCGGGGCGCCCAGCTCGACGATTTCATAGTCGTGGGTGATCTCCACGCCGGCGCGGCCGAGCATGATCGACGCCGAGCAGTACTTCTCCGCCGACAGCTCCACCGCACGTTTGACCTGGGCTTCCTTGAGGCCGCGGCCCTTGACCACGAAATGCAGGTGGATCTTGGTGAACACCTTGGGGTCCTCGTCGGCGCGTTCGGCCTCGAGGAAGGCCTCGCAGCTCTCCACCGGTTGGCGGGACTTCTTGAGGATACTGACCACATCGAAGTTGCTGCAGCCGCCGAGGCCGAGCAGCAGCATTTCCATCGGCCGCACGCCCAGGTTGCGCCCACCTGCGTCGGGCGGGCCATCCATTACCACCACGTGGCCGCTGCCGGATTCGCCGAGGAACATGGCCTCGCCGGCCCATTGGATGCGCGCTTTCATTGCCAGGACTCCACTGCCAGAAAAGGGCGCGTAGCTTAACACAGCGCTCTGCGACGCCCGCCTCAGCCCGGGTGGGCGAGTTTAGCGACAGGCAGTGTTAGCTACGTCGCAAATCGGCTTGCTGGACCTGTCCGGTCTGTTAAGCTGGCCGCGGATAACTGGCACACTTGTTCGGATAACTAATTAAAAAAACGCCTGTGGACAAAGGCTTACTCTTTTCTTTTCGGGACTCGGGCATGGTCGCTATTACCCTTACACCAAAAATCAAGAATCTCGACAAACTCCTCTCACACTGCCATCGCCGCCGCTACACCGCCAAAAGCACCATCATCTATGCGGGCGATCGCTGCGAGACCCTGTTCTTCATCGTCAAGGGTTCGGTCACCATCCTGATCGAAGACGATGACGGCCGCGAAATGATCATCGCCTACCTCAACTCCGGCGACTTCTTCGGTGAGATGGGTCTGTTCGAGAAAGAAGGCAACGAGAAGGAGCGCAGCGCCTGGGTGCGCGCCAAGACCGAATGCGAAGTGGCGGAGCTGAGCTACACCAAGTTCCGCGAGCTGACCCAGCAGGACCCGGAAATCCTCTACGCCCTGGGCAGCCAGATGGCCGACCGCCTGCGCAACACCACGCGCAAGGTGGGCGACCTGGCCTTCCTCGACGTCACCGGCCGCGTGGCCCGCACCTTGCTCGACCTGTGCAAGCAGCCGGACGCCATGACCCACCCGGACGGCATGCAGATCAAGATCACTCGCCAGGAAATCGGCCGCATCGTCGGCTGCTCCCGCGAGATGGTCGGTCGCGTACTCAAGTCCCTGGAAGAACAGGGCCTGGTGAATGTCAAAGGCAAGACCATGGTGGTCTTCGGCACTCGCTGACGAATACCGCGCAGAGAAAAGCCCGCCAATTGGCGGGCTTTTTCATGGCAGTAGGTTGGGTTGAGGAGCAACGCGACGAAGCCCAACGAGCCCGGCCCCGAACGTTGGGCTTCGCTGCGCTCAACGCCAACCTACAGGAGCCTGCACAGGTTCAGTCCGGATCGGCGCCGAGCACCACGCGTTTGCCGTCCGGGAAGAACAGGCGCTTGAGCTCGACACCCGGGTCTTCGGCACGCATGAAGGCCTCGCCGACCAGGAAGGCATACACCTCGCTGATTTCCATCAGCTCGACATCGGCGCGGTTAAGGATGCCGCTTTCGGTGATGACCAGGCGGTCACGCGGAATGCGCGGCAGCAGGTCGAGGGTGGTTTCCAGCGAGACGTCGAAGGTGTGCAGGTTGCGGTTGTTGATTCCCACCAGCGGCGTATCCAGGGTCTTCAGGGCGCGCTCCAGCTCGTCGCCGTCGTGCACTTCGACCAGCACGTCGAGGCCGACATCCTTGGCGGTGTCAGCCAGCTCGGCCATGCGCACGTCATCCAGCGCGGAGACGATCAGCAGCACGCAGTCGGCGCCCAGGGCCCGGGCCTCGACTATCTGGTACGGATCGACCATGAAGTCCTTGCGGATCACCGGCAGGCTGCAGGCGGCACGCGCCTGCTGCAGGTACTCGTCGGCGCCCTGGAAGAAGTCGATATCGGTCAGCACCGACAGGCAGGTGGCGCCACCGGCCTCGTAGCTCCTGGCGATCTCGGCCGGCACGAAGTTCTCGCGCAGCACGCCCTTGCTCGGCGAGGCCTTCTTCACCTCGGCGATCACCGCCGGCTGCTTGCGCGCCGCCTGCTCCAACAGCGCACGGGCGAAGCCACGCGGGGCATCGGCCGCACGGGCCAGCGCCTCGACTTCGGCGAAGCTGACACGCGCGCGACGCTCGGCAACTTCCTCGAACTTGCGCGCAATGATCTTCTCCAGCACGGTGGGGATGCTCACGCTTCGTTCTCCTGCTTGAACACGGCGGTGAAGGACACCAGCTCGTCGAGTTTTTCCCAGGCCAAGCCGGTATGCAAGGCATCCTGGGCCAGGTGCACACCTTCCTTGAGGCTGGTCGCGTGGTCGGCGGCGTACAGCGCCGCGCCAGCATTGAGCACGATCATGTCGGCGGCCTTCTGGCCATTCTCGGTCTTGCGCTTGCCCAGCGCATCGCGAATCAGCGCCAGGGAATCGGCAGCGCCGTTCACGGTCAGGCCGATCAGGCTCTGGCTCTTGATGCCGAAGTCTTCCGGCTGCACACGGTACTCACTGACCACACCGTCCTTCAACTCGGCGATATAGGTCGGCGCGGCCAGGCTGATCTCGTCCAGGCCATCCTGCGCATGCACCACCAGCACGTGCTTGCTACCCAGGCGCTGCAGCACCTCGGCCAGCGGGCGGCACAGGGCCTGGCTGAACACGCCGAGCACCTGGTGCCTGACCCCGGCCGGGTTGGTCATCGGGCCGAGCATGTTGAAAAGGGTGCGCAGGGCCAGCTCGCGACGCGGGCCGATGGCATGCTTCATCGCGCCATGATGGGCCGGGGCGAACATGAAGCCGACGCCGACGCCTTCGACGCAGCGCGCCACCTGCTCCGGCGTGAGATTGAGGTAGACCCCGGCCGCTTCCAGCAGATCGGCACTGCCGCTCTTGCCGGACACCGCGCGGTTGCCATGCTTGGCCACGCGCCCACCGGCAGCGGCGACCACGAAGGCGGCAGCGGTGGAGACATTGAAGATGTTCATGCCGTCGCCACCGGTGCCGCAGGTGTCGACCAGGCGTTCAGCGTTGATCTGCACCGGCGAGGCCAGCTCGCGCATGACCTGGGCCGCACCGACGATCTCGTCGATGGTCTCGCTCTTCATGCGCATGCCCATGAGGAACGCGCCGACCTGCGCATCGGTGCACTGGCCGGTCATGATCTCGCGCATCACGTCCTGCATTTCCGCGGTGTTGAGGTCGAGCTGGTTGACCACCCGGTTGAGGGCTTCCTTGATATCCATGTCAGCGCACCCCGCCGGTCTGCTTGAGGAAATTGGCGAACAGTTCGTGGCCCTGCTCGGTAAGGATGGATTCCGGGTGGAACTGCACACCCTCGATGTTCAGAGTCTTGTGGCGCAGGCCCATGATCTCGTCGACGGCGCCGTCGGCATGTTGGGTCCAGGCGGTGATTTCCAGGCAGTCCGGCAGGGTTTCGCGCTTGACCACCAGTGAGTGGTAGCGGGTCACGGTGAGCGGCTTGTTGAGACCGTTGAACACGCCCAGGTCCTGGTGGAACACCGGGCTGGTCTTGCCGTGCATCACCTGGCGCGCGCGCACCACGTCGCCGCCGAAGGCCTGGCCGATGCTCTGGTGGCCCAGGCACACGCCAAGAATCGGCAACTTGCCGGCGAAATGCAGGATGGCCTCGATGGACACCCCGGCTTCGGTCGGCGTGCAGGGGCCGGGCGAAACCACGATGCGCTCGGGATTCAGCGCCTCGATCTCGGCGATGGAGAGCTCGTCGTTGCGGATCACGTGAACATCGGCACCCAGTTCGCCCAGGTACTGCACCACGTTGTAGGTAAAAGAGTCGTAGTTATCGATCATCAGCAGCATGGCAGGGGCTCCCTTACTTCTTGGCCGCAGGTACGGACTGTTCGGCGAGGCTGACCGCGCGGAACATGGCGCGGCGCTTGTTCAGGGTTTCTTCCCACTCCAGGGCCGGCTGCGAGTCGGCTACGATGCCGGCACCCGCCTGCACATGCAGCTCGCCGTCCTTGATCACCGCAGTGCGAATCGCAATCGCGGTGTCCATGTTGCCGTTCCACGCCAGGTAACCCACGGCGCCGCCGTAAACCCCGCGCTTGACCGGCTCCAGCTGGTCGATGATTTCCATCGCGCGCACCTTGGGCGCACCGCTGAGGGTGCCGGCCGGCAGGATGGCGCGCAGGGCATCCATGGCACTCAGCCCTTCTTTGAGGTGGCCGGTGACGTTGGAAACGATGTGCATAACGTTGGAATAGCGCTCGATCACCATCTTCTCGGTGACCTTCACCGAGCCGGTGCTGGCCACGCGGCCAACGTCGTTGCGGCCGAGGTCGATCAGCATCAGGTGCTCGGCGATCTCCTTGGCATCGGACAGCAGGTCCTTCTCCAGGTCCAGATCTGCCTCTTCAGTGGCGCCGCGCGGACGGGTGCCGGCGATCGGCCGTACCGTGACCAGGTTGTCCTCGACCCGCACCAACACTTCCGGCGAGCTGCCGACCACATGGAAGTCGCCGAAATTGAAGAAGTACATGTAGGGCGTCGGGTTGATGCAGCGCAGCGCGCGGTACAGGTCGATCGGCGCGGCCTGGAACGGGATCGACATGCGCTGGGAGATCACCACCTGCATGCAGTCGCCGGCCAGGATGTATTCCTTGATCGCCAGTACCGCTGCTTCGTAGTCGTCGCGCTTGAAGCTGGAGACGAAGTCCGGCTCGGCACCGGCCGGCGCGGCCAGATCGACACCCAGACGCGGAGTAATCGGCTGGCGCAGCTGGCCCAGCAGCGCCTGCAGACGCGCCTGACCCTGTTCGTAAGCGTCGCCGGCAGCCGGGTCGGCGAGGACAATCGCGTGCATCTTGCCGGCAAGATTGTCGAACACCACGACCGCATCGGAGACCATCAGCAGGATATCCGGGGTGCCCAGCGGGTCCGGATTGGGGCTGGCGCCGAGTTTCTTCTCGACGTAGCGCACGCTGTCGTAGCCGAAGTAGCCGACCAGGCCGCCGTTGAAGCGCGGCAAGCCAGTCAGGGTCGGTACGTTGTAGCGCGCCTTGAACTGCTCGACGAAATCCAGCGGGTCGGCGCAGTCGTCATGCCGCTCCACTTCGACCCCGTCAACGCTGATGCTGACGCTGTGGCCGTGGGCGCGCAGCACGGTACGCGCCTGCAGGCCGATGATGGAGAACCGCCCCCACTTCTCACCGCCCTGCACGGATTCCAGCAGGTAGGTGTTGGGCGCGTCGGCCAGTTTCAGGTAGATCGACAGCGGTGTGTCGAAGTCGGCGAGGGTTTCGAAGGCAAGCGGAATGCGGTTGTAGCCGTCAGCGGCCAAACGCAGGAATTCGTCGCGGGTCATGATCAATCAGCCTCGTGGCCGGAAGCCTGATGGCCTCCGGTAAGCAAAACACTGGGGGTGGGCAAACACGCCGGCGGGCCGGCAAAAATCGATCAGGCGCGCCAGCGCCAACGGGCCAGGGCCTTGATGATTTTCATGTTGGCTTGAATGAGCCAGTGCTTGCAGATAACCGCCACGGTGCGCTCTCTCGGCTGCGGGTGTTCGGAGGAGTTCGCCGACATTAGCTTAGCCTCGTCCTCCAGGCAACCACCGGGCAGCAGCTGACGCAGATCGTCGAGCACCGCCGCCGGTTCTTCCTCGGCAATCGGCCGGCCATGGTTGTAGCCGTAGGACAGAGCCACGCATGGCACGCTGGCAGCGCGGGCGGCCAGCACATCGTTGCGCGAGTCGCCGACGAACAGCGCCTGCTGCGCTTCGACGCCGGCCAGGCGCATGACGTACAGCAGCGCGGCGGGGTCGGGCTTTTGCTGCGGCAGGGTGTCGCCACCGATGATCCAGCGGAAGTAGCGACCCAGCTTCATCTCGTCCAGCAGCGGGGCGACGAAGCGCTCCGGCTTGTTGGTGATCAGCGCCAGCTCCACACCCTGCTTCTTCAGCCACTTGAGGGTGGCGGTAACACCTGGATAGACCTGGCTCAGGTGGTGGCTGCCGGCGTAGGCATCGCTGAACAGCTCCAGCGCCTGCTCGGTTTCCGCATCGCCCACCGCGGCATGCTCGATGCCACCGGCCAGCGCACGGCGCACCAGCACCCGGGCGCCGTTGCCGACCCAGTCGCGTACCTGCTCGACACCGGCGGCCGGGCGACCGAGCTGCACCAGCATGCGGTCGATGGCGGCAGCCAGATCCGGTACCGAGTCGACCAGGGTGCCGTCCAGGTCGAACATCACCAGGCGCGGCAGGCCGCCGTCATACAGGCCGTGCAGCAGCGTCACGCGCGCACCTGGGCCAGCTCGGCGCGCATGGCGTCGATCACCGCTTTGTAGTCGGGCTGGTTGAAGATCGCCGAGCCGGCGACGAAGGTGTCGGCGCCCGCCGCGGCGATTTCGCGGATGTTGTTGACGTTGACCCCGCCGTCGATCTCCAGGCGGATGTCGCGGCCGCTGGCATCGATCAGCGCACGCGCCTCGCGCAGCTTGTCGAGGGTGCCGGGGATGAACTTCTGCCCGCCGAAGCCGGGGTTGACGCTCATCAGCAGGATCATGTCGACCTTGTCCATCACGTACTTCAGCGCGTCCAGCGAGGTGGCCGGGTTGAACACCAGGCCGGCCTTGGCGCCTCCGTCGCGGATCAGCTGCAGGGAGCGATCAATGTGCTGGCTGGCTTCCGGGTGGAAGGTCACGTAAGTGGCGCCGGCCTCGATGAAGTCGCCGATGATGCGGTCGACCGGGGAGACCATCAGGTGCGCGTCGATCGGCGCGGTGATGCCGTACTTGCGCAGCGCCGCGCAGACCATCGGGCCGATGGTCAGGTTGGGCACGTAGTGGTTGTCCATCACATCGAAGTGGACGATGTCGGCGCCGGCGGCGAGAACCTTGTCAACTTCCTCGCCCAGGCGGGCGAAATCGGCGGACAGAATCGACGGAGCGATGGCGAAGGGTTGCATGACGACCTCAGAGCTTGAATCACGGTGGCGCGATTGTAGCCTGAGTCGCCGTCAGAGGCAGTTGTCGTATGTCAGGCGAGAAGCGCACCGGGCCGAACGCGCTTTGTAGGTTGCGGTTGAGCGCAGCGAAGCCCAACGAACGGATACAGGACACCACGCCAGACTCCGCCCGTTGGGCTTCGGCGCTACGCGCCTCAACCCAACCTACGTCACTCAGCCTGGCATCGAGGTGCGCATTTTCTCGCTGCGCCCGCGCAGCCACTCCAGGGTCAGCAGCATGACGATGGAAAAGCCGATCAGCAGGGTCGCAGCTGCAGCGATGGTCGGACTGAGGTTCTCGCGGATGCCGCTGAACATCTGCCGAGGCAGGGTGGCCTGCTCGGGTCCGGCGAGGAACAGAGTCACCACCACTTCGTCGAACGAGGTGGCGAAGGCGAACAGCGCACCGCTGATCACCCCCGGCGCGATCAGCGGCAGGGTCACCCGGCGGAACGCGGTGAGCGGCGTGGCCCCCAGGCTGGCGGCAGCGCGCACCAGGTTGTAGTTGAAGCCCTGCAACGTCGCGGACACGGTGATGATGACGAACGGCACGCCGAGCACCGCATGCACCAGGATCAGCGAGATAAAGCTGTTGCCCAGGCCCAGCGGGGCGAAGAACAGGTAGCTGGCCACGCCGACGATCACCACCGGGGCGACCATCGGCGAAATCAGCAAACTCATCACCAGCGCCTTGCCGCGGAACTCGCCACGGGTCAGGCCGATCGAGGCCAGGGTGCCGAAGATCATCGCCAGCACGGTGGCGGCCGGCGCCACGATCATGCTGTTGGTCAGCGAGCGCATCCACTCGGCCGAGCTGAAGAAGTCGGCGTACCAGCGCAGGGAAAAGCCCTGCAGCGGGTAGACCAGGAAGCTGCCGGAGTTGAACGACAGCGGGATGATCACCAGCACCGGCAGGATCAGGAACAACAGCACCAGCGCACACAGGCTGCGGTGGGTCCAGAACCAGGCGCGTTCGATCGGCGATTTGTAGGGACTCAGCATCTCGTTGTTCTCCTGATCAGCCCAGACGCAGGCGGCTAGCGCCCACCAGCCAGCTGTACACCACGTAGAGCAGCATGGTAGCGAACAGCAGCAGGCCGCCGAGGGCCGTGGCCATGCCCCAGTTGATGGTGGTGTTGGTGTAGAAGGCGACGAAGTAGCTGATCATCTGGTCGCTCGGGCTGCCCAGCAGCGCCGGGGTGATGTAGTAACCAATGGACAGGATGAACACCAGCAGGCAGCCGGCGCCGACACCGGCCAGGGTCTGCGGGAAGTACACCCGCCAGAAACTGGCGAACGGGTGGCAGCCGAGGGAAATCGCGGCGCGCATGTAGCTCGGCGAAATGCCCTTCATCACGCTGAAGATCGGCAGGATCATGAACGGCAGCATGATGTGCACCATCGCCACATAGACGCCGGTGCGGTTGAACACCAGTTGCAGCGGCTGGTCGATGATGCCCATGGCCATCAGCGCGCCGTTGATCAGCCCGCCCGACTGCAGTAGCACGATCCACGCCGCCACCCGCACCAGGATCGAGGTCCAGAACGGCAGCAGCACCAGGATCATCAGCAGGTTGCTCTGCCGGGTCGGCAGGTTGGCCAGCAGGTAGGCCAGCGGATAAGCCAGCACCAGGCAGATGGCGGTGATCACCAGGCCCATCCAGAAGGTGCGGGCGAAGATGTCCAGGTAGATGGCCTGGTCCGGAGTGGCCGGGGCCAGCTCGCCGAGGTCGTCGATGCGGTGATCGAGGGCCGCCAGCAGGTAGTAGGAGGTCAACGCACTGTCGTTACGACGGATCACCTGCCAGTAGGCCGGGTCGCCCCAGCGCTCGTCGAGGCTCTCCAGTGCATCCTTGTACGAGGCCGGTTCCTGCTTGAACGGCAGCGCGCGGCCGGTCTTGGCCATCAGGCTGCGGTAGCCGGCCAGTTCCATGTTGAGGCGCTTGGACAGGTCACCGATGGTCTGGTTCTTGCGCGCATCGGCCAGGTCGAGGGCCAGTGCCTTGTAGGCACCCTCTTCCGGCAGGCCACGGCCATCCCACACGGCGATCGCTTCCACGGTGCGTGGCAGGGCCTGCACCACTTCGGGGTTTTCCACGCTCTTGTAGAGCAGGATGGCGATGGGCAGGAGGAACACCAGCACCAGGAATACCAGCAGTGGCAGGATCAGCCCCTGCGCCTTGAGGCGGTTGATCCGCTCGGCACGCGCCAGTTTCTGCCTCAGGGTGAGGCCGGCGAATTGGGTGAGGGAGACGGGTTCGGCCATTGCTAGCTCCGCAAAATCTGGCCGCACGAGGCGGCGGAAAAAAGAGATGGGGCGGCACCCCAGGTGCCCGCCTCATCCCAGACCCTCTCCCGCAGGAGAGGGGTGTTGCAGGTGTTGCGCCGGACTTACTTGGCAGCCCAGGCGTTGAAGCGCTGTTCCAGCTGCTCGCCGTAGTCGGCCCAGAAGGTCACGTTCATGGCCACCTGGTTGGCGATGTTTTCCGGGGTGGTCGGCATGTCCGCCAGCAGGCCCTTGTCGAGCAGCGCCACGGCGCCCTTGTTGGCCGGGCCGTAGGCGATGTTCGACGAGTAGACCTTCTGCTGCTCAGGCTGCACCGAGAAGGCGGCGAAGGCCTTGGCTGCGTCGAGGTCCTTGGCACCTTTCGGAATGGCCCAGGAGTCGAAGTCATAGACGCCGCCGTTCCACACCACTTTCAGGTTGCTCTCCTTCTGCACGGCGGCGATGCGGCCGTTGTAGGCGGAGCTCATCACCACGTCGCCGGAGGCGAGGAATTGCGGCGGCTGGGCGCCGGCTTCCCACCACTGGATGCTCGGTTTGATCTGGTCGAGTTTCTTGAACGCACGATCCTGGCCTTCCTGGGTGGCGAGCACGGTGTAGACGTCTTTCGGCGCCACGCCGTCGGCCATCAGGGCGAATTCCAGGGTGTACTTGGCGCCCTTGCGCAGGCCGCGTTTGCCGGGGAATTTCTTCACGTCCCAGAAGTCGGCCCAGCCGGTCGGTGCGCTGGCCAGCTTGTCGGCGTTGTAGGCGAGCACCGTGGACCACACGAAGAAGCCCACGCCACACGGCTGCACGGCACCGTCGATGAAGTTGGAAGCATCGCCGAACAGGGCCGGATCGAGTTCCTCGAACAGGCCTTCGTCACAACCGCGGGCCAGTTCCGGCGACTCCACTTCCACCAGGTTCCACGACACGCTGTTGGTGTCGACCATGGCTTTGACCTTGGCCATCTCGCCGTTGTACTCGCCGGCGATGACCTTGCCTTTGCCGGCCGCTTCCCACGGCTGGTAGAAGGCCTTGGTCTGCGCCTCTTTGTTGGCGCCACCGAAGGAAATCACCGTCAGGTCGGCGGCGGCCGCCTGGCCGGCACACGCCAGGCCGAGGGCCAGGGCGCCGAGGCGAAGATTGCTGTGCAGTTTGCTCATTGTTGTTTTCTCCACTGTGCAGGGTTGGTTATTGCGCTACAGCACTCATTCCGCAATCAGCGGGTCGAGCGCGCGAACGTGTTCCACTTGCCAGCCAAGCGGCACCACATCGCCCACGCCCAGGGCGGGGTCGAGCTCGGCAATCGGCTGTTTGACGAAGAAATCGGGCTTGCCACACACCTCCATGCGGATGCGCACGTGGTCGCCCAGGTAAATGAACTCCTCGACGCGGCCCGAGAAGCGGTTGGCGCACTGCTCGCTGGCCGCGTTGAGGCGCACGCGCTCGGGACGGATCGACAGAGTCACCGGCTCGCCGGGCGCGCCGACATTGACCGCCAGCGCCTCGACCTTCTCGCCACGCGCCAGGCTGACCACGCAGCGCTCGCCCTCGCGGCTGAGCAGCTGGCCGCTGATGCGGTTGTTCTCGCCGATGAAGTTGGCGACGAAGGTGTTCTTCGGCGCCTCGTAGAGGTCGCGCGGCGGGGCGATCTGCTGGATCTCGCCTTGGTGGAACACCGCCACGCGATCGGACATGGTCAGCGCCTCGCCCTGATCGTGGGTCACGTAGACCACGGTGACGCCCAGGCGCTGATGGATGTGCTTGATCTCCATCTGCATGTGCTCGCGTAGCTGCTTATCGAGCGCGCCGAGCGGCTCGTCCATCAGCACCAGTTGCGGTTCGAACACCAGCGCGCGGGCCAGCGCCACGCGCTGCTGCTGGCCGCCGGAGAGCTGCGCCGGGTAACGGTTGCGGAAGCTGTCGAGCTGCACCATCGACAGCGCGCGTTTGACCCGCTCGCTGACGTCGGTCTTGTTCATGCCGCGCACGGTCAGCGGGAAGGCCAGGTTCTCGGCCACCGTCATGTGCGGGAACAGCGCGTAGTTCTGGAACACCATGCCGATGTCGCGCTTGTGCGGCGGCACGTTGTTGATCGCCCGGCCGCTAAGCAGGATCTCGCCGGCGGTGGGGGTCTCGAAACCGGCCAGCATCATCAGGCTGGTGGTCTTGCCCGAGCCAGAGGGGCCGAGCAGGGTGAGGAACTCGCCTTTGCGAATATCCAGGTTGAGGTCTTTGACGATCAGGTTCTCGCCGTCGTAGCTCTTCTGCACGCCACGGAAGCTGACCAGCACATCATTGGAAGGAGTCTCGGCCATCACCACACCTTTGCTCTTGTTTGCCGTGCTCTAAGCCTAGGAAGAGCGGCAGCCAGCGCAAATCGGGCGGTATGAGAGATTGCTATAAGGCTTAGAGAGGATGTGTTGT
>JBOFCR010000174.1:0-2002 GCA_051646165.1 Pseudomonas sp.
GCATTCCCCGCCAGCTCCTGCAAGCCGGCCTGGCCGTCGCAGTCGGCGTTGAGGGCCGCTTTCAGGCAACGCAGCGCCATCGGGCTGTTCTGCAGCATCTCGCGGCACCAGCGCACGGTTTCGCGCTCCAGCTCGGCCAAAGGCACGACTGTGTTGACCAGCCCCATGTCGAGCGCTTGCTGGGCATCGTACATGCGACACAGGAACCAGATCTCGCGGGCCTTCTTCTGGCCGACGATGCGGGCCATGTAGGAGGCGCCCCAGCCGCCGTCGAAGGAGCCGACTTTCGGACCTGTCTGGCCGAACTGGGCGTTGTCCGCCGCTATGGTCAGATCGCACATCATGTGCAGCACGTGGCCGCCACCGACCGCGTAGCCGGCCACCATGGCGACCACGGGTTTCGGACAGGTGCGGATGTCGCGCTGGAAGTCGAGCACGTTGAGGTGATGGGTGCCTTCGTCATCCCGGTATCCACCGTAGTCGCCCCGGATCTTCTGGTCGCCACCGGCGCAGAACGCCTTCTCGCCGAAGCCGGTGAGTATGATGGTGCCGATATGGTCGTCATAGCGGGCATCGGCCAGCGCCTGCAGCATCTCTTTGACGGTGCGGGGACGGAAGGCGTTGCGCACCTGGGGACGATTGATGGTGATCTTGGCAATGCCATCGCCGGACTTGTGATAGAGGATGTCCTCGTAACCGGTGGAGCAATCGCGCCACTCTATCGGTGCATACAGTTCTGCTTCCGTCATTGCCTCAATCATCTATTTTTCCTTCTGTTGTAGTGCACAGTGAGCAATCGCGTCATCCGAAACAGGTGCGTACAGCTCCGCTTCCGTCATTGCTTCAATCATGTGCACTCTCTTTTTCTTGTTGGTGATAAGCCCGCAACGCCGGCTCAGGTAAAGGGTGTCATGCCGTTTTATGGCGTGTTCACAACCCACTCCCGCAGGAGTTGGGCAAACGTCTCGGGCTGGCTGGCGTGCAGATTGTGGCCGCCATCCAGGGTCAAGTGATTGATATTGCAGCCCTGCTTCACCAACTGGCAAGCCAGCTGATGGAATTTGTGATCCCGGCTGCCGGAGAGCCAGGTCACCGGCAAGCGGGTACCGGCCAGCGGTTCTGCTCTTAGCCAGGGGGCGAGATCCGGCTGCTGGCCCAGCGAGGTGGCGCGCAGCATGCTAGCGACGGCTGTGCCCTCGTTGCCAAGGCGGCGAGCTATCTGGCGGGCGCGGGCCGCCTCGTCGAGATCGGCGAACACCCCCTGCCGATACCAGTCGGCCAGCACTTCTGTCAGCGGTTCGCGCTCGAAGCGCCGGGCCCAGCGATCGTCGTGTTCGATGCGAGCGGCCCGCTCGGCCAGCGGCAGGCCGGGATGGCAGTTTTCCAGCAGCAGGGCCTGCAATCCGGCGGGGGATCGGCTGGCGTGATAGAGGGCGAGCCGTCCGCCCAGCGAATAGCCGGCCAGTCGGTAGCGCGTGATGTTGCGCGCCTCAAGCTCGCCACAGAGCCACTCATGGGCTTCTTCGAAGCCGCTCACCCGCAGATGCTGGTTGTGGCCGTGGCCTGGCAGATCCAGCCCATGGCAATCCATTCCAGGCAAGGCTTCGATCACCGGCTGCCAGTCGTTGGCATCGCCGAGCAGACCGTGCAGCAGCACCAGGGTTGGCTGGTCAGTGCTAGATGCCACGGATAAGGGTTCCCAAGGCTTTCAGATCTTCGGCCACCTCGCTGCTCGGTACCTTGATTTCAATCAGGGTTACTTTCTTTTCCAACGCCGGGTTTGTCAGGGCTGCGCCGTAGGCCTGCTCGAATTCAGCCAGCGTGGTCGGTGCCCGATAGTGGAGGCCGAACATGGCGGCGGCCTGCTCGAAGTGCAGGCCGTGGGGCAGGCAGTAGTAGGTCTCCAGCAGCCGATCGCCGGTGGGCACAGGCAACATGCGAAAGATGCTGCCGCCGTCGTTGTTGAGCAGGATCACCACCAGCGGCCGGCTCGACTTGCCGA
>JBOFCR010000191.1:0-1562 GCA_051646165.1 Pseudomonas sp.
ATGAGTTTTGGTTAAATGCCCCGGTTTTAACTTATAGCGAGCCACTGTCTGTCATTCAGGCCCTGCCAAGCCTGTTAGCCGACCGCAAAGGGTTGTGCCCGATCTCCGGGAGGCTATTATCAAGCAATACATCTTGGTCTTATGACTTGGGATGTGCGGGGAAGAGAGAAAACAGGCAAACGCCGGATACGACAAATTGTCAATCAGCATCGAAAAATGACCAGGGATCAGCGTCCAAAATTGACCAGGGTTAACTGGCTGAGTTCATCCTCTGTTTGAAGCGGTAGGAGTCGTTCCCTGTCTCGATGATCTCGCAGTGATGGGTGATCCGATCCAGCATCGCCGTCGTCATCTTCTCGTCCGTAAACACCTTGCCCCATTCGCTGAAGGTCAGGTTGGTGGTCAGGATCAGGCTGGTGCGCTCGTACAGCTTACTGATCAGGTGGAACAGCAGGGCGCCACCGCTTTCGGCAAATGGCAAATAGCCCAGCTCGTCTAGGATCACGGCATCGACATTGACCAGCCGATTGGCCAGTTGTCCGGCTTTGCCGGCCGCCTTCTCCTGCTCCAGTTGGTTGACCAGATCTACCACGCCGTAGAAGCGCACCCGCTTGCCGCGGCGCACCGCGTTGCGTCCCAGGGCGATGGCTAGGTGGGTTTTCCCCGTGCCGGTTCCGCCGATCAGCAACAGGTTGCGTTTTTGCGTCAGGAAGTCATCCCGATCCAGTGCGCGCAACTGCTCCGGGCTGATCGGCGAGTCGCGGGTATAGAAGCTGTCCAGATCCCTGGCCAGCGGGAACTTGGCGATACCCATCTGGTAGCGGATCGAGCGGCATTGGCGCTCGGACTCTTCGGCCTCGATCATCCGTCTAAGCCACTGCTCCGGTGGCGGCAGGGGGCGCTCCCTATGCCCCAGTAGTTCGTCGCACAAGGCGGCCATGCCAAATAGTTTCAGCCCTTGCAGACGTTGATAAATCTCATCGGCTGACATGCTGACCTCCCGGCAACAGACGGTCATAGCGCTGGCAGTTGGCCTCTGGCGGTTGGGTCAGTGGCACCACCTGAGCATGCACCACCGGCACCTCGATGGGACGGCGTAGCCGCTGCAACTGGTTGAGCACCAGCTCGACCGAGCTGCCGCCCAGTTGGAGAACCAGCCGACAGGCCTGCTCCAGCAGGTCGAGTCCGTCCTGCCGGGCTGCCAGCAGCAGCTGGACCATATCCCGGTCGCCGCCCTTGCGCCCCATCAGTTGCTGCTGCAAGCGGCTCAGTGCCGGCGGTAGTGTCCACTCCTTGAAGGGGGCGCCGTGGCGTAGGGCGCCGGGTTTGTGCTCCAGCAAGTCGAGGTAGTGCCAAGGGTCGTACTGGGTCTTGTCCCGGCCAAATTGACGAGGATGGTCGGCGATAAGCTCACTCTGGGCGTACACCTGGATGCGGTCGGCGAAGACCCTGGCGGTGACGTGTCGATGGGCGTAGCGGCTGTCGACGCTGTAGGTGTTGCGGTCGAAGTGGATGAGGCAGGTGCTGTCGACGCGCAGCTCCCGCTCCACATAGCCATTGAA
>JBOFCR010000003.1:0-44490 GCA_051646165.1 Pseudomonas sp.
CAAAGTTGCGGGTTGGGTTCAGCCATCCCTATGCGATGCGTCGTTTCTACATTGACGAGGACAGCTGGCAAATCCTCGCGGCCGACTTGTACAACAAGGATGGTGAGTTGATTGGTATGCAAGAGGCCCACTCGATCAACTACTACGATGTCCCAGTGTTCTCGAGCACGCTGGAGACCTTCTACAGCTTCAAAGACCATCTCTACTTCGCTAATGGCCTGGACAACAATGAGCCAATGTATGACTTCAATGTCCGCCTTAACAAAGTCGATTTCAACGCATCCAAGCTACGCCATGACGGTATCTAGCACACTAGGTGGCATTCTCTTGGCTGCCGGAGGTGCTGGCCAGCAATATCACTGTTTCTTGAGTAAATATGTGCCGCTATTGGCTGCATGATGATCAGTGGCAAGCGAATCAAGGAATTATTGCCGGACAAATCCAGTGACCGAGACGTGACGGCCAAAGATAGCCGGCGGTTTGTCGAGGCTGTGTTCTGAATTGCTCGAGCTGGCTCGTCCTAGCGTGACCTCTCGGAATCCGGTTATTTGCTCCGTTTGTATGTGCGTTATAGCCGCTGGTCACGCAAGGTCGAACTAACGGATGTATCAAAGGAGAGGATAAGGCATGGAGCTTCGACATCTTCGCTGCTTCCTTGCTGTAGCTGAGGAGCTGCATTTCGCGCGGGCAGCTGAGCGGTTGCATATCGAGCAGTCGCCCTTGTCGCGTGCGATCAAGGAGCTCGAAGAGGAACTGGGCATACCGCTTTTCGTGCGGACTACGCGCAGTACGCGGCTTACGCATGCCGGGCGGCTATTTCTGGAGCATGTGCCGCGTGTTTTCACCGTCATACAGCAGGCGCGCGACAGTGTGAAGGCTGCTGCCAAAGGCTTTCGTGGTCAGCTACGAATGGCGATCTCGGATGGAATCTCTCCGTCCCGCTTCTCTTCCTTCTTAGCGCTCTGTCGGCAGGAGGAACCGGAAGTCGAGCTCCGCTTGTTTGAAGTGCCGCTGGCTCAGCAGATCAAGGGGCTGCACGACGACCTTTATGACGCTGGATTTGCCCAGTCGGATGAGGTTGGGGATGGCATCGTCGCCACTACGGCCTGGAGTGATCCATTGATGGTGGCGGTCCCGGCGCGGCATCCCCTCTTGTCGCACAAGAGAATCCCGGTAGAAGAATTGCTGCGTTACCCGTTGGTGCTGTGTGATCCGCAAGCCTGTGAGGGGCATGCGCGCCAAGTCGAGCGTTTCCTGCGCCAAGCCGGAACGGAGCCGCTGGTCACGGAGCAGGTGGCTTCCTGCGACCTGATGATGGCACTCGTGGCGGCAGGTTTCGCCCTGGGTCTGACGGGCGAATCGTGCATCGCCGCCAGCCGGGAGTCAGGCGTTGTTTGTCGCCCGCTGGCGGGCTGCTGTCCGGTATTGACCACCTACCTGTTGCGCTCGACACGTGAGCCATCGGTGACGCTGGCTCGTTTTATTGAACGCGTGCAAGGCATTGAATCGTCGGAGGACGCCTAGTCCACATCACCCAGCCAGAACCATATCTTGGAGGACGTCGAGCTATGAAGAAGGTCATGCCGTTTCTATGTGTACTGGTACTCACCGCCTGTGGCCAGCCTGAAACACCGGTGCAGTCGGCGTTGCCCACGGTTGATGAGCTCACAGCCGATCCTGTGCGGCTGAAGGAGCTGCGCCAACAGTGCAAGCTGGATCGTGCCAGGCTGGGTGACGAGCTGTGTAATCGTGTCGCCGACGCCACGCGCAAGCGCTTTTATGGCGATGGGAAAGCCCCCTACACACCGCCGAAAGAGCCACCCAAGTTCTAATCGTTGGCGGTCCGTGCTAATAGTTCAATTTCTCGTCTGAAACGCCGCACTGCGCTCGCACTTGCGGCGATTTCTTTGCATTCGCTCTCGCATGAATTGATGCGCTCCAGTCCAGTGTTGTCCCGATAAAGGTCTTTGACCGGCACTGACCCGGCACCGAATCTCGACCGTGCAGCCAGCATTTTTGCTGCTTTCACAGGAGAAATCGGGAGCTGGAAAATGCAAGGGACGAATGTGCTGTTCGGACAGGTCACCGCCGTATTCGGCATCGTGATCGCCGGTGTGTGGACTGCCACACAATGGACAGCCGACGCCCTGGGCTATCAGGTACGCCTGGGCTCGCCCTGGTTCGACTGCTTCGGCACACCGATTTATCACCCCTGGCGGCTGTTCGACTGGTGGTTTTTTTTCGGGGCCTATGCGCCGAAGATTTTCGATACCGGTGGTGCTATCGCCGCCGCCAGCGGCCTGGTGGCCACGGGCGTCGCCATCGCCATGTCGGTCTGGCGGGCGCGTCAATCACGCCTGGTCACGACCTATGGATCGGCGCGCTGGGCCCAGGTCGACGACATCCGCAAGGCGGGGCTGGATCGTGCTGCAGGTGTCTTCCTCGGGTTGCATGACGACCAGTACCTGCGCCACGAAGGGCCGGAGCATGTCCTGGCTTTTGCGCCGACTCGCTCGGGCAAGGGTGTCGGTCTGGTGGTTCCCACGCTGCTCAGTTGGCCGGCCTCGGCCGTCATCCACGACATCAAGGGCGAGAACTGGAACCTCACCGCCGGCTGGCGCTCGCGCTTCTCGCACTGCCTGCTGTTCAACCCTACCGATGCAAAGTCGGCCGCCTACAACCCATTGCTGGAAGTACGTCGGGGCGACCACGAGGTGCGCGATGTGCAGAACATCGCCGACATCCTGGTCGATCCGGAGGGGGCGCTGGAGCGTCGTACCCATTGGGAGAAGACCTCGCACGCGCTGCTGGTCGGCGCCATCCTGCACGTGCTCTACGCCGGCGAGGACAAGACGTTGCGTGGTGTCGCCAACTTCCTGAGCGACCCGGAATGTCCGTTCGAGGTGACGCTGCACCGGATGATGACGACGCGGCACCTGGGCGACGGGACGCATCCGGTAGTGGCATCCGCCGCACGCGAAGTGCTGAACAAGAGCGAGAACGAGCGCTCGGGTGTGTTGAGCACCGCCATGTCGTTCCTCGGGCTGTACCGCGATCCCACGGTGGCCCAGGTGACCTCGCGCTGCGACTGGCGCATCGTCGATCTGATCGCCGCCGAGCATCCGGTGTCGCTGTACCTGGTGGTGCCGCCTTCGGATATCAGTCGTACGAAGCCGCTGATCCGCCTGATCCTCAATCAGATCGGCCGGCGCCTCACCGAATCACTCGACGGCAGCGATGGGGTAGAGCGGCGGCACACCTTGTTGCTGATGCTCGACGAGTTTCCTGCCCTGGGGCGGCTGGACTTCTTCGAGTCGGCCCTGGCGTTCATGGCCGGCTACGGCCTGCGGGTATTTCTGATCTCGCAGTCGCTCAACCAGATCGACAAGGCGTACGGGCAGAACCATTCCATCCTCGACAACTGCCATGTGCGCGTGACCTTCGCCACCAACGACGAGCGCACGGCCAAGCGCATTTCCGAAACGTTGGGCACCGCGACGGAACTGCGCGCGCAGCGTAATTACGCGGGGCATCGGCTCGCCCCGTGGCTGGGGCACCTGATGGTCTCTCGTCAGGAAACAGCACGGCCGTTGCTGACGCCGGGGGAGGTGATGCAGCTGCCGCCCGACGAGGCCGTAGTGATGGTGTCCAGCGTCGCGCCGATCCGGGCCAGGAAGCTGCGTTACTACAGCGATGCCAACTTCAAGCGGCGCGTGCTGGCGCCGCCGACTCTCGCAGCCGGGCGCTATGCCGACGCACCGCCAGCGCGTACGGATGATTGGAGTGGTTTGGCTGTTCCGGTAGCACCAATGGTTCCTGGGTTCGGCGATGACTTGGCGGCTACTGCCGAAGAGGGTGGGCCTCGCCGCCAGCCCGAACTGTCCGAGACCGTCGCCTACAACCCAGAGCAGGAACCTGCCTATAGCGACTTGGCGCTGCTTGATGACGACGACCTGCAGCCCGTTCTCCCTCGACAGTTCGATCCTGCCATGCAGCGCGTCGCCCGGCTGGCTTCCCTCGACCCCGACGACGGAATCCAGCTATGAGTCAGTACCGCCTCAACCTGTTTATCCAGCCTGAGCATGCTCGCCGCCTGGACGAGTTGGCCGCCAAGAAGGGCGTGTCCAAGTCATCCATCGTCGCGGCGGCCCTGGCCTCCTGGCTGTCGCCGGAGGCAGGCGACCAGCGCGAGGCCGCCATCGCCAAGCGGTTGGATCGCCTGTCACGCCAGTTTGAGCGTCTCGAGCGCGACCAGACCATCGAGATCGAGACATTGGCGTTGTTCGTGCGCTACTTCCTGACCGTCAGCACGCCGGTGCCCGAGGCGCATCAAGAGGCGGCCAAGGCCCAGGGCAAGGCGCGCTTTGAGCAGTTCGTCGAGCAGCTCGGTCGCCATCTGCTGCGGGGCCGAAGCCTGGTGCGCGACGTGGTGGAGGAGTTGCATCCGGACGTCCCGCGCATGGATGAGGCTGTGATGGACGAAGCACGGGAGCGCGTTTCATGAGTGCCGCGCCGCAGTCCTTCATCGCGGCCTCGCTGGATCGGCGCATCCGTATGCTGCGCACGGCGATGGGGCCAGTGATCGCCGCTGCGCTCGAAGATCCGGACGTGGTCGAGATCATGCTCAATCCTGACCGCACGCTGTGGGTGGATCGCCTGTCGTCGGGGCGTGCGCCGCTGGGCGTGGAGCTGTCCGAGGCCGATGGCGAGCGCATCATCCGCCTGGTGGCCGCGCATGTCGGCGCGGAGGTGCACCGCGGCCAACCGCTGCTGACGGCCGAACTGCCGGAAACCGGCGAGCGCTTCGAGGGCGTGCTGCCGCCAGCGGCGCCGGGGCCGGCCTTTGCCCTGCGCAAGCGGGCCGTGGGTGTCATCCCGCTGGAGCGCTACGTGATGGACGGGATGATGACCGCCGCCCAAGCCTCCTTCCTGCGTAGTGCAGTGCGCGATCGGCAGAACATCCTGATCGCCGGCGGCACCAGTACCGGCAAGACCACGCTCGCCAATGCACTGCTCGCCGAGATCGCCACCACCGGAGACCGCGTGCTGGTGCTCGAAGACACCATCGAACTGCAATGCGCCGCGCGTGACCACGTGCCGCTGCGTACGCGAGCGGGCGCGGTGTCCATGCGCGAGCTGGTGCGCGCCACCATGCGGCTGCGTCCTGACCGCGTGGTGGTTGGCGAGGTGCGCGGTGGCGAGGCGTTGGACCTCATCAAGGTGTGGGGCACCGGCCACCCGGGCGGCATCGCCACCATCCATGCCGGCTCCGCCCCGGGCGCGCTGCTGCGCCTGGAGCAACTGGTGCTCGAAGTGGCCGTGAATCCGCCGCGTGCGCTGATCGCCGAGGCGGTCAACGTGGTGATCTTCATCGCCGGCCGTGGCCGCCTGCGCCGTATCGCGGGCATCGCTCGCGTGACCGGCTTCGACGATGCGGGTTACCACCTGGCGGATGTGCTGGGAGAGCCGCTTGCCGATCAGCTCACGCCCTTTTTCCTGTCCCCGACCACGCTTGGAGAACTGCCATGACGCCGACACGCGCCCCTGTTTCCCGTTTTTCCGTAAATCCGGCCTCGTGCCTGCGCCGCCTGGCGGGGGCTGTGCGGCGGGGCCTGCTGCTGGCCGTTGTCATGCTGATGACGGCCGGCACGGCGAGGGCCGCTGGCTCCTCGATGCCATGGGAAGGCCCGCTCGAATCCATCCTCGAATCGATCCAGGGGCCGGTCGCGCGCATCGTGGCAGTGATCATCATCATCGCCACGGGCCTGGCGCTGGCATTCGGCGATACCTCGGGCGGCTTTCGCAAGCTGATCCAGATCGTGTTCGGGTTGAGCATCGCCTTCGCCGCATCCTCGTTCTTCCTGTCGTTCTTCAGCTTCTCCGGCGGGGCGGTCGTATGAGCATGGGAACCGACCTGCAGGGCTTCGAGGTGCCGCTGCACCGTTCGCTGACCGAGCCGATCCTGCTCGGTGGCGCGCCGCGCACGGTGGCGATCGCCAACGGCACGCTGGCCGCGGCCGTCGGACTGGGCCTGCAGCTCTGGCTTCCGGGGCTGCTGCTGTGGCTGGTCGGCCACGCGCTTGCGGTCTGGGGCGCGCGCGTCGATCCGCAGTTTATGCAGGTGTTTGCCCGTCACCTGAAACACAAGCCGCTGCTGGATGTGTGAGGGGAGGGTGTCGCGATGCTGAACCTCACCGAATACCGCCAGCGCCCAGCGTTGCTCGCCGACTGGCTGCCCTGGGCCGGCCTGGTCGCACCCGGCGTCGTGCTGAACAAGGACGGTTCGTTCCAGCGCACGGCGCGTTTCCGTGGTCCCGACTTGGACAGCGCGACGCAAGGTGAACTGGTGGCCACCACGGCGCGCCTGAACAACGCGCTGCGCCGGCTCGGCGCTGGCTGGGCGCTGTTCATCGAGGCCGAGCGCAGGGCGGCGGCGGGTTATCCGCATTCGGACTTCCCCGAGCCGCTGTCCTGGCTGGTGGACGAGGAGCGCCGCGCGACTTTCGAGGAGTCCGGCAATCACTTCGAGAGCCGTTACCACCTCACGCTGCAGTACCTGCCGCCCGAAGAGTCGCATGCCCGTGCTGCCAAGCTGATCTATGAAAACACCTCGACGGCCGGCGTGGACTGGCGTGAGCGCCTCACGGCCTTCATTGCGGAGACCGAGCGTATCTTCGATCTGCTCGTGGGCGTGATGCCGGAGATCGACTGGCTCGATGACGGCGAGACGCTGAGCTACCTGCATGCGACCGTGTCGACCCGGCGGTATCGCGTCGGGGTTCCGGAGGTGCCGTTTCACCTCGACATGCTGCTGGCCGACGTGCCGCTGCTTGGTGGCCTGGCGCCGATGCTGGGCGATGCGCACCTGCGCGTGATTACCCTGCGCGGCTTCCCGACCTCGACCTGGCCGGGAATCCTGGATGACCTCAACCGGCTGGGTTTTGCCTATCGCTGGAGCACGCGCTTTATCTGCCTGGACAAGGACGAGGCGGAAACGGAGCTCGGCCGCCTGCGCCGACAGTGGTTCGCCAAGCGCAAGAGCGTCCTGGCGCTGCTGCGCGAGACCCTGTTCCAGCAGGAAAGCCCACTGCTCGATACCGACGCCAGCAACAAGGCGGCGGATGCGGATGCCGCCCTGCAGGCGCTGGGCAGCGACCAGGTTGCCTTCGGCTTCCTGACCGCGACCGTGACGGTGCTCGATGCTGATGCCGACCTGGCCGACGAGAAGCTGCGCAGGGTGGAGCGCGTCATCCAGGGGCGAGGCTTCGTCACCATCCCGGAAAGCCTCAACTCGGTGGAGGCGTGGCTGTCGTCGATTCCGGGCAACGCCTACGCCAATGTGCGACAGCCCATCGTCTCGACGCTGAACCTCGCGCACCTGATGCCATTGTCGGCGGTCTGGGCCGGGCCGGAGCGTAACGCCCACCTCGACGGCCCGCCGTTGATCGTGACCCGCACCGAAGGCGCGACGCCGTTCCGGCTGGTGACGCATATCGGAGATGTAGGGCACACGCTGGTCGTCGGCCCGACTGGCATGGGCAAGTCCGTCCTGCTCGCCACGCTGGCGCTGCAGTTCCGCCGTTATCCCGGATCGCGCATCTTCGCCTTCGACATGGGACGTTCCATGCGAGCAATGGTGCTGGGGCTGGGCGGGGAGCATTACGACCTGGGCGCCGATGGCGCAATCGCCTTCCAGCCGCTCGCGCGCATCGACGAAGAGGGCTGCCGCAGCTGGGCTGCCGAGTGGGTCGAAGGGCGTCTGTTGCACGAGGGCGTGGCCGTCGGTCCAGAGGAGAAGGCGGCCATTTGGTCCGCGCTCGGCAGCCTTGCAGGCGCGCCCGTAGAACAGCGCACGCTCACCGGCCTGTCGGTGCTGCTGCAGTCGAACGCACTGCGCCAGGCGCTGGCGCCCTATGTACTGGGTGGCGCCCACGGCAAGCTGCTCGATGCCGACCTCGACTACCTGAGCATGGCCGATGTGCAGTGCTTCGAGATGGAGGAACTGATGCACAGCAAGGCCGCGGTGCTGGCCGTGCTGAGCTATCTGTTCGCGCGCCTGGAAGAACGCTTCGATGGCGCGCCGACGCTGCTGATTCTCGACGAATCCTGGCTGTTCCTCGACGACCCGGTGTTCGCTGCGCGCATTCGCCAGTGGCTCAAGACGCTACGCAAGAAGAACGTCAGCGTGGTCTTCGCCACGCAGTCGCTGGCCGACATCAAGGATTCGACCATCGCCCCGGCGATCATCGAGAGCTGCGCCAGCCGCATCTTCCTGCCCAACCCGCAGGCGAGCGAGCCGCAGATCCGCACGATCTACGAGGGCTTCGGCCTCAATGGCCGGCAGATCGAGATCGTCGCCACCGCGCAGCCCAAGCGCGATTACTACTACCAGTCCCGCGCGGGCAATCGCCTGTTCGACCTCGACCTGGGGCCGGTCACGCTCGCGTTCGCTGGCGCCTCGAAGCCCCAGGACCAACGCGCCATCGACGGCGTGCTCCGCGATGCCGGAGTGCCTGCCTTCGCCGCTGCCTGGCTGCTTCATCGCGGCCTCGATTGGGCGGCCGAGTTGCTGCCGTCTGCGCCAGTTACGACGTCATTTCCCACTCCCCGCTCACAGGAGAACCTGCCATGAAGCTCCAGTCTTCGCTCAAACCCAGGCTGGCCGCGATCACCGTGGCCAGTGTCCTTGCCCTGGCCTCCGCGCAGCCGGCACACGCCCTGTTCGGGGTCGGTGACATCGTGCTTGATCCTACCAATCTGGTGCAGAACACGCTGACGGCGGTTCGTACCCTGGAGCAGATCAATAACCAGGTGCAGCAACTGCAGAACGAAGCGGAGATGCTCAGCAACCAGGCGCGCAACCTGGCCAGCCTCGACTTCAATGTCGTCAACCGGCTGCGGACGTCACTGGCCAGGAGCGAGCAACTGATTGCCGAGGCGCAGGGACTTGCCTACGACGTGCAGAACCTCGACCGCGAGTTCGCCCGGTTGTACCCCGACGAGTACGCCACCACCGTCAGCGGCGACCAGATGTACCGGGATGCCCGCGAACGCTGGGAGCACACGCTCGATGGCCTGCACACTGCGATGCGCATGCAGGCGCAGGTGTCGCGGAACCTCAACGAAGACGAAAGTGCGCTGACTGATCTGGTGGGCCAGAGCCAATCGGCCACCGGCGCCCTGCAGGCCATGCAGGCGACCAACCAGTTGCTGGCCCTGCAGGCCAAGCAGTCCATCCAGGCGCAACAGCTTCAGCTCACCCAGGACCGCGCGGCTTCGTTGGAGCTGGCCCGGCAGGCGGCGGCCAGCGAGCGTGCCCGCGAGGTGCGGCGACGCTTCCTGGGTGAAGGCACGCCGTATACGCCGCAGTCTGTCCAGTTCTACGGGAACTGACGGAGGACGCCATGCGATACGTCCTTGTGTTGTCGGTTGCGCTGCTGGCGAGCTGCGGTGAGCCATCTCGCGAAGACCTGGCTGCAGATCCTGTGCGGCTCAAGGCGTTGCGCACCCAGTGCGGCGCGGATTGGAGGGGCGTGGGCGAGGGCGCCTGTAGGGCCGCCGCCGAGGCGTATCGACGCCGCTTCTTCGCTGGCCACGGCGGCCCGGAAGAGTACGTGGCCTTGGAGGAGCTGCCGCCGATTCCACCGACTTTTGACAGCCCCGTCGACGATGAGGCTGAGGCCGGGCGCGATGCGCCGGCTGCTTTTGCTTCGGAGACCACACCATGAATGATGTGACGGTCATCGACCGCTTCCTCGATACGTTCTCGCGCTACATCGACTCGGGCTTCGGGTTGTTGCAGGGCGAGGTCGCTTTCCTGACCGCCACGCTGATCGCCATCGACATGACGTTCGCCGGGCTCTACTGGGCGCTCGGCCATGCCACCGGCCAGGGCGAGGACGTGATGGCGAAGCTGATTCGCAAGGTGCTCTACGTCGGTGCTTTCGCCTACATCATTGGTAACTTCAACTGGCTGGCCAGCATCGTCTTCCGCTCCTTTGCCGGGCTGGGCCTGACGGCGACCGGCTCGCTCAGCATGGAGACTTTCCTGCAGCCGGGACGGCTGGCGAAAACCGGCATCGACGCCGGTGCACCGATCCTGGAGCAGATCGGCGAGATGACCGGCTTCCCCGAGGTGTTCGTCAACCTCGACCCCATCGTCATCCTGTTCCTGGCCTACCTGGTGGTCATCGTCAGCTTCTTCGTACTGGCGATACAGCTGTTCATCACCCTGATCGAGTTCAAGCTGACCACGCTTGCTGGGTTCGTGCTGGTGCCATTCGCGTTGTGGAACAAAACCGCCTTCCTGGCCGAAAAGGTGCTGGGCAACGTGGTGTCCTCAGGTGTCAAGGTGCTGGTGCTGGCGGTGATCGTCGGTATTGGCACGGGGTTGTTCGCCGAGTTCCAGGTACATCCCGACGAGCCATCCATCGATCACGCGCTGGTTGTCATGCTGGCCTCGCTGGCGTTGCTCGCCCTGGGCATCTTCGGCCCGGGCATCGCCACCGGGCTGATTTCCGGTGGCCCGCAGCTGGGTGCGGGGGCGATGGCGGGTGCTGCGCTCGGTGCTGCGGGCATGGCGGTCGCCGCTGGCGCTGCTGCAACCGGCGTGGGTGCTGCGGTCGCCGCTGGGGCGCGCATGGCTCCGGCCGCGAAACTAGCTGCCGGGGTGCGCGCGCTCAAGGGCCAGTTTGCTGGAGGAGGAGCTTCCTCAGGAGGCGGCGAGGCCGCCTCAGGCAATTCGCCCCACGTTGCCGCGGATGCCAAGGCGCAACCTGCATGGGCCAAGCGCCTGCAGCGACGCCAGCAGATCAGCCATGCCGCCACCACCGTCGCGCACACGTTGCGCGGCGGCGATGGCGGCGGTTCAGGCAGTGGCCCGAATTTGCGAGATTCGGATTCATAAAGGAGGACGAACCATGCGTTTCAACCGCCCGCGGGTGCGCTATGCCGAGACGCCGCAACCCGCCACCCCGTACCAGGCCGCTGCGCAGGCGTGGGACGAACGCATCGGCTCGGCCCGCGTGCAGGCGAGAAACTGGCGCTTCATGGCCTTTGGCTGTCTGGCGCTCGCACTGCTGATGGCGGGCGGCCTGGTCTGGCGCTCGGCGCAGTCCATCGTCACGCCCTATGTGGTGGAGGTGGACAGGTCTGGCCAGGTTCGCGCGGTCGGCGAGGCCGCCACACCGTACCGGCCGGCCGATGCGCAGGTCGCCTATCACCTGGCGCGCTTCGTCACGCTGGTGCGCTCGCTGTCCATCGACCCGATCGTGGTACGGCAGAACTGGCTCGACGCCTACGACTACACCACCGACCGCGGCGCGGCCGTACTCAACGACTACGCGCGCACCAACGATCCGTTCGTCCGTGTCGGCAAGGAGTCGGTGACGGTGCAGGTCAGCAGCGTGGTGCGGGCCAGCGACGCCTCTTTCAACGTGCGCTGGACGGAGCAGCGCTTCGTTAATGGCGCACCCGCCGGGACCGAGCGTTGGAACGCGGTGATCTCCACCGTCCTGCAAACCCCGCGCACCGAACAGCGCCTGCGCAAGAACCCATTGGGCATCTACGTCAACGGACTGTCGTGGAGCCGTGAGCTCGATGCGTCCGAAGGAGCCAAGCCATGAACCTGTCTTTTCGTATATCCGCGCTCCCCTTGGTCTTGCTGGCCTTGGCCGGCTGCACCAGCCAGGGCAAGCCACCACCACGCATCTCGCTCGACGAGCCGGTGCAGGCGCAGCCGCTGCCCGAACTGCCGAAGCCGGTGGAAGTGGTGGAGGTACCGAAGGTGCTGCCTATGCCGGCGCAAATGAAGCCGCTACCCGATGTGGGCGAGGCCAGTCCCGCGCCGGAGCCGACCGACGAGAGGGTGAGGGTGTCGCGCGCGAACCAGGAGGCGAGGGTGGCGCCCACCCGCGAGGGTTACGTCAACGCGATCCAGGTCTGGCCCTACAGCGACGGCGCGCTGTACCAGGTCTATGCCGCGCCGGGGCGCGTGACCGTGATCGCGCTGCAGGCCGGCGAGGAGCTGGTGACGGTGGCTGCCGGCGACACGGTGCGCTGGATCGTCGGCGACACCTCCAGCGGCGCCGGCGACGCGCTGCGGGTCAATGTGCTGGTCAAACCGATTCGCTCAGGCCTCAAGACCAATCTGGTCATCACCACCAGCCGGCGCACCTACCTGATCGAGCTGACCTCGACCGAGAAAGCCTGGATGGCCTCGGTGTCCTGGGACTACCCGAAGGACCGCATGCTGGCCCTGCAGCGCCAGGCGCAGGCCGCACAGGAGACCGCGCCGGTCGATACCGGTCTCTCGCTGGAGAAGATCCGCTTTCGCTATGCGATCAGCGGCAGCAATCCGTCGTGGCAGCCGCTGCGCGCTTTCGACGATGGCGAGAAGGTCTACATCCAGTTTCCCGCCGGCATCGCCCAGGGCGAGCTGCCGCCGCTGTTCGTGATCGGCGCACAAGGCGATGGGCAACTGGTCAACTACCGTTTCCGCTCGCCGTACTACATCGTGGATCGGCTGTTCGGCGCGGCCGAACTGCGCCTGGGCGATGACAAGGGCGACGTGGTTCGTATCGAGCGCACGGATGGCGTGGCGCGGGGGAACTGAGCATGAGCCTGGAAGACACCCCCGACCTTGTCGCGCCGCAGGCCGGCAAGGTCCCGCCCGAAACGGTAGCGTTGCGCGCCCAGCCGCGCCCGGTCACACGATTGAATCGGCGCACCCTGGCAGCGCTTGCCGGCGGGCTCTCTGTCGCGGTGCTGGGGGCCACCATCTGGTCCTTGCAGCCGCCGAAGCCTCGGGGAGGGAACGATCCGGCGGAGCTATATAATGTCGACCGCGTTTCGCGCTCCGAAGGGCTCGACCGGCTGCCTTCTGACTATTCCAAGCTGCCGCCGCCGGCGCAGCCACCCGAGCTGGGGCCGCCGCTGCCGGGCGACCTTGGCCCCGCCATCGTGCAGTCGCAGCGCCCGGCGGCCCCTAGTTACACGCCACCCGGACACGATCCTGCCGAGGCCGAGCGGTTGGCGCGGATGAAGGAGTCGGAGGAGGCAGCCGCCTCGTCGGTATTCTTCCGCACGGGCGGCCAGCACCCAGCTGCAACCGCACCGGCCCAGCCGATCGCGGAGGCACCAGCACTGGCAGGCTTCGATCCGTTGGCGGCCGGCCCGGCCTCGACGGCTGCGCAGCCCGCCGATCCGACGGCCGCGCAGAACCGGCAGGAGCAGAAAGAGGCGTTCCTGCAAACCGGCTCTACGGAAACCCGTAATTCCGGGAGCCTGCAGCTACCGGCATCGCCGTACCAGGTTATGGCTGGCACGGTGATCGCCGGCGCGCTGGTGACAGGCATCAAGTCGGACCTTCCGGGGGACGTGATCGGTACGGTGACGGAGCCGGTATACGACACGGCGACCGGCAAGCACCTGCTGATCCCGCAGGGTTCACGCATCCTCGGTCGCTACAACAGCCAGGTCAGCTACGGGCAGAGCCGCGTACAGGTGGTGTGGAGTCGGATCATCCTGCCGGACACATCCTCGCTGACGCTGGACAACCTCGTGGGCGCCGACCCTGCCGGCTACTCCGGCCTGGAAGACGGCGTCGATTGGCATTGGGATCGCGTCTTCGCGGGCGCGGCGCTGACGACGCTACTGGGTATCGGCGCCGAGCTGGCCGCGCCTGAGAACCGTCAGGATGGCGATCGCATTATCATCGCCGGTCGTGACGGCCTGCAGGACAGCGTGAATCAGGTCGGACAGGAGATGACCCGGCGCAACATGAACATCCAGCCCACACTGACCGAGCGCCCGGGCCTACCGGTGCGCATCATCGTCAATCGGGATCTGGTGCTGCGGCCCTATCAACCGCTGTTCTTTAATAGGGGGACTTCACGATGAGCCACACACGTAAGCTGCGGCTGGGACCGCTGCCCAAGACCGAGAGCATTAAGCTGACCTTTACGTGCCCGGCCAGCTTGAGGGAAGACCTTGATCGCTACGCCGCACTGCACGCGCAGACCTACGGAGAACCGGTCGATGCGATGACGCTGATCCCGCACATGCTCGAAGCCTTCATGTCCAGGGATCGTGGATTCAAGCGTAGAAACACGAACGAAAAAGCCGTTCCTGTCTGAGCGATGGCTGCACGTCAGTTTCAAAAGCCAAACCTCCGTACGAGTTCATCTACTCTCATGAACCTGTGATCTTGACGCAAATTCGGCGCTGCTTGACCGATGGCATCAAGGCATTGGCGCAGTTCCGGTGATAGCCACGATGGCTGATCGCCCAAGATGGTGAGCAGCAGCCGCAGCGCGTCTTCTGGAAAGCGGGCGGATAGACCGGACTCCTGTAACCGGTGAATCACATAGTCGGGGTGCTCAACCACGCGCAACCATCTTCCAATCGCCGCCATCGCTGATGGGAATTCATTACCTGTCGCGATGCACAGGCGAGCCAGCGATTCGGCGTTGGCGCTCGATGTCTGATCGTTGGACTTCGGCCAGATCTTTTCCCAAAACGGCAAGACCCGGTTTTTCCAGTAATCCTCACGCTGGTCGCCTGCACCCTCCTGCGCGCGCACTAAGGCTTGAGCCGATTCGCGCAGGCCATCGGCAGGAAGTGCGCGGATGGCCGTGGCCAGTTGCGCTATGGTGAAAGTGTCACCTGGGTCGAGCGCCGCGAATGTCAGAAAGGCCGCGAACTGCTCATTGTGCTTACCCAACTGCGTATAGTGATTCACCGTGTCGAGAAAGGCGGGTTTGATCGCTTCCATCAGCGGGCGATACAGCCGTGGTGACCAAAGGAAACCTTCCCACGCAGCCTGCGCTTCGGCTTCGGAACGATTCCAGTCGAACAGTGGCAGAAGGTGCTGCACCGACCAAGCCCTATCCACCCGGAACAACGAGAGAGCATGGGCTGACAGCAATACCCGACCGTGGCTGAACTTGGCGACCTGTGTATCGCAAAGCTCTGTGAAAATGGGTTTGATGAGTTCCGGCAGCCCTTGCCCGTCGCTTGGTTCTTGGCGATACCACCAATCCAGCAATGCCTGCGTCACATGGCCGACTGGATGATTGATGGCGCGGAAGACCGGATCGTCAGTGTCACCATCGTCCTCGAAATCCAAGCGCAAGGTGCGCTGAGTAAGCGTCAAGAAGTGATCTTCGTGACCCTTGAAAGTTTTCGCCACGGCCTTCAGCCACCAACTGATGCCATGGGACAAGGCTTGCACCAAGTCATCTGGAGCGTCGACGATAACCGGAGCCATGTAGCGCCACGAGCGATCGCGCAGCTTTTCTTCCGACCAAGCTTGCAGCGCATCGCGCCAGCGTGCGGCCGGCCAATTGTTCTGCTGCGCCAGCTTGTACAGGGCGTAGGCCGTTGCTTGAAACATCTCCGAGCACAGTTTGTGCCAGTCGTCTTGCTGCGAGTCTTCCAATACGGGATGTTTCTGCAGATGGTCCAGCACTCTGCGCCTCGTGTGCGGGATGCGTTTGAGTTGTTGCCCCGAGTCATGATCATCGTCCCAAACGTCTCCCATCCAGATAGGAAACTCGTCACTTTCATCCGCTGCAAGCTGCCACGGGTACTGCGCGGAGAGGGAATCGAGCTGCGACTGTCCCGCTTCGCTGAGGGGGGCGCCCGCTTGGGCCATTTTCGCAAGTCGCAGCCACACACCGTGATCCAAGACTTTGTTCCAGTCATCGGGATCGATATCGGCGCGGTACAGATCGCGGGGAGGCCCGGAAAGAATGGCCTGCTCCAGTTCCGCTAGCGTCGTTGCATCCAGTTGCGGAGCCAAAGAAACCAGCAGGCGTATGGTTTCGCGCCTGGTTTCCTCTGACCAGAGCCACCGCCGCTCATCTGCCAACAGCCAATCGATAGCCTGTCGGAGTGGAATGATGCGCCCCTGAGTGGCGGCGAAAAGCGCGAGGCGTCGAAATACGGGGTACGGCCCGTGCGCCCACGTCTCGGCCATGAGTCGCGCCCGTTTCGGCGACTTCGCGACGGTGGTTAGCCACGCATCGCGGGCCAATTCGATCAGCGCCGTCCAATCGTGGAAGTCTTTGTTCTGTGAGTGATCGGAAATTGAGGGTTGGTGGACATACGAGCGATCGCTCTCGCTGTCCACCCCACCGAGTTCGCGCATTAGATCGAGCGTATCCCGCAGCAAGGCGCTGAAGTCGTCTAACAGTTCCGGCAGTGCCGCCGTCCACTGTTCATTCTTGGGTATGTCGCGTAGGCCGGAATGGACGTGATCCGATGCCAGCACGATTTCCCATTCCACAATGTTATTGATGCGATCCTGCGCTTCGTTGTCATCGTCCGCGCCAGACCAACGGAACGGCTCGCGCAATGACAGGCAAGGTGTCAATGTTTCCCGAAGCGCCAAGCGCACGCTGGCTGTCAACCCATCGTGCTTGAATTGATCGCGCCAACGGTAGAGGCTTAGGTCACGCAGTCCGGATCTCACATGCCCGTTGAGCAGCAAGCGCCAGAGCGTTCGCATCGCGGGACGGGGAATGGCGTTGGGTGCATTCGCTCGAATGCGATCCAATTCGGTGGTGTTGCCGCCGTTTGCGAGCTTGTCCAGTTCGTCGAGGCGGTGTTCGATCAGCCAGATCAATTGGTTATTCAGTTGGCCACCGCGCTTGATCAGCCAGATCAACAGCTTTGGGTCGTCGAGGTGACGGAGCAGCCAACGGGCCAGTTGGAACATCACCGCATCCCAGCGGCTGCTATGCCCGGCATCGACAATCGCCATCCATGGCGCGAGCTGATACGGCGCTGGCCTACTGGTCAGGCTGTAGGAAAGCTTGTTGTTCACGGCAGTTTGGGGCGGAACGCCGAATCGCCCCAAGTCGGCGTGACTGTAAAGTTCCTGGCTCAACGGCTCTAGCCAGTCTAGTGATGGCACTGGATCAAGTTCCGCGAACTGCTTTGCGGGCAAGCCGCCCGGATCACTCAATACCCACAGCATCCGTCCGACAAAATCGTCCTGCTTCGTGCTCGCCAGTGGGCGCGCAATGGCGCATTCAACGACGACACGCTCTTTGCCGCGCACGCCATCGCGGTAAGTGTTGGCCCAGGCGCGCAGAGTCTTGTGCAGATAGGCGTGGCGTTGGTGCTCGCAGTAGAGAATGGGCGTGACGTTCTTCGCCTTCCATTCGTTGGCGCGCTCCACCTCCTTACCTTTGGAATAGCTACCGAAGGCGAACATTTCTGGCGACGATTCGCCCAGCAGGCGATCAGCGGCCAGCGCATCCATCATGTAGCGCAGCACCGGATCGTTGATGCTGTAGCCGACAAAGCAGACGGTGAAGTTACGGAACAGTTCGCTTACGAAGCGTGCGGCCCATCGCTCTGTCAGATAGGCCAGTCCGAAATCACCACTGGAAACCACTAGCCGATCCAGATCGCTTGCCGTGGGCTTAATGGGCAACAGACCGTGCAGATACACCAGGCCATCCCATCTGCTCTTTGGTACTGGGAGCAGCGGAGCCTTGAAGTCCGGGAGCGACAACGTTTTCGCTATCCTCACTTCTTCGAACAGATGGTCGAAGTTAGTGGTGATGAGTCGGGTGCGCCCCTCGCGGTTCTGCGCCAGCGTTAGCAGAGCTTCGTGCGTGGCTGTGGCGTTAGGAGCTGTGAGGTCGGGCGTTAGGATCGTAGCCAATGCACGGCGTACGGTTTCCCGGTTACCAACCACATCTGCTTCTAACAAGCCAATAGCAGTATCGAACTGGCCGGCTTTAATTGCGGACTGTTGTACGGGGCAGGGCGTGACTGAAAGAGCTTGATAGAGCTTGTTAACCAGACCGGAAAAGCCGGGCAGGCGCGCAGGGTAGGAAATGCCGGCGCCGCAGAAAAAGACTACGCGCCCGTCTTCGTGTGCCTGCAGCAGACGTTCGGGAATATCAGGGCCGTTACGGACAAACTGCATTTATTGCATCCAATCAATACTCGCTTCAGCATCATTGGTAACACAAATGGTGAGGTTGTTGACCCTTCAGGTCGGTGGTGACCTCACCCATGGCCTTGGGCAGTCATGCTGATCCTATATTTCAATAGGGCAAGGAGCGCTCCAGATCGGCAGCTTCCAACTATTAATAGGAGGCTTTGGCGGGCAGACCTCAGTCGCCAAGTAGGTGGCGAGCCGTTAGGCCTCGCGCGGGGGGCTGCGGAGGGATAAAATAGAAGTTGATTGATAATGGTGTCGCTAGAGTCGTCGCCCCGCAAATCGCTCCATCTCCCGCGCCAATAAAAGCTCTGCGCGGTTGACGGTAAAAGCGACGGTAAGGCGCCATATCGATTACAGCCAATCCCTTTAGCCAAGCGGGCTCGGGCGGCTTGTTGATGATCGAGTGGGAATAAGGTAGCCAACAAGGGCAGCGCGAGCTGCCCTTGTCGCATCTGCGCATGCGGCAATCGGCCTCGCCGGCGGGCTCGTCTTGGCAGGCGGTGAAATGAGAAGATGTTGCAATTGTCGACCCGCATGACATCCGGGTTGCGCTCTTCCCGGATTGCATCCGGGCTACGGGAATCACTATGTCCTTCACACGCAGACAAATTCTCGCCGGCCTGACCGGTCTCGGCCTCGCCGGCCTTGGCGCCGGTGGCGTGCGCTACTGGCTGGGGCGCCCGGAAAACCTGGCGACTCACGACTACGAGCTGATCGCCGCGCCGTTCGACCTGGAACTGGTGCCTGGGCATATCACTCCGGCCTGGGGCTATGGCGGCCAGGCGCCGGGCGTGGAGTTGCGCTGCCGCCAGGGCGAGCGCCTGCGGGTGCGCTTCATCAACAAGCTGGAGCAGCCGACCACCATCCACTGGCATGGCATCCGCCTGCCGCTGGACATGGACGGCGTGCCCTATGTCTCGCAACTGCCGGTGCTGCCGGGCGAGTACTTCGACTACGACTTCATCACCCCCGACGCTGGCAGTTACTGGTATCACCCGCATACCACCAGTTCCGAGCAGCTCGGCCGTGGCCTGGTTGGCCCGCTGATCATCGAGGAGCGCGAGCCAACCGGCTTCCGCCACGAGCGCACGCTGTCGCTGAAGACCTGGCACGTGGACGAGCAGGGCGCCTTCACCCCGTTCAGCGTGCCGCGCGAGGCGGCCCGCGAGGGCACGCGCGGTCGGCTGACCACGATCAACGCGGTGCCCAATCCGACCCTGGAACTGCCGGCCGGCCAGGTGGTGCGCCTGCGCCTGCTCAACCTCGACAACACCGTGACCTATCGCCTCAACCTGCCGGGCGGCGAGGCACGCATTTATGCGCTGGACGGCAACCCGGTGGCGCCACGGCCGCTGGGCAAGGATTACTGGCTGGGCCCGGGCATGCGCCTGGACCTGGCGCTCAAGGTGCCGGCGGCGGGTGTCGGGCTGTCGCTGCGCAATGGCCCGCTGCGCCTGGCCACGCTGAAAAGCGTGGCCAGTGCGGAGCCGGTCGGCGACTGGCCGCCGGCCTTGCCGGCCAACCCGGTGGCCGAGCCGGACCTGGCCAAGGCCGAGACCCTGCGTTTCAACTTCGAGTGGGCGGCCATGCTGGCCAGCCCGAACCAGAGTGGCCCTGCACGTTACTGGCAGATCAACGGCCAAGCCTGGGATATCGACGATAAGGCCTGCGCCGACCGGCCGATCGCCAGCCTGAAGAAGGGCGGCCATTACATCTTCGTGTTGCGCAACATGGCCCAGTATCAGCACCCGATTCATCTGCACGGCATGACCTTCAAGGTGCTCGATTCCGACCGCCGCGACATCATCCCGTACTTCACCGACACCTACCTGCTGGGCAAGAACGAGACGGCGCGCATCGCCTTCGTCGCCGATAATCCGGGGGTGTGGATGTTCCACTGCCATGTTATCGACCATATGGAAACCGGCCTGATGGCCGCCATCGAGGTGGTCTGATGGCCAAGGATTTCACCTGATGCGCCAAGCGAAGATCATCGATCGCAGCCACGACCAGCACTTCATGCGCGAGGCCCTGGAGCAGGCGCGCCTGGGCGCCGGGCAGGGCGAGGTGCCGGTCGGTGCGCTACTGGTGCAGGATGGAGAAGTGATCGGGCGCGGCTTCAACTGCCCGATCACTACCCACGACCCCAGCGCCCATGCCGAGATGGTGGCGATCCGCGCCGCGGCGCTGGGCGTGCAAAACTACCGCCTGCCCGGCAGCACCCTGTACGTGACGCTGGAGCCGTGCAGCATGTGCGCCGGCCTTATCGTGCATTCGCGCATTGCCCGCGTGGTCTACGGCGCGACCGAGCCCAAGGCAGGGGTGGCGGTCAGCCGGGGGCAGTTTTTCAGTCAGGATTTCCTCAATCACCGGGTGCTGATCGAGGGGGGCGTGCTGGCGGAGGAGTGCGGGGCGGTGCTTAGCGCTTTCTTCAAGGCGCGGCGTTCTTCGTAGGAGGTGGTGTCGTAGGTTGCGGTTGAGCGCAGTGCAGCCCAACATCCAGGCACCGCTCGTTGGGCTTCGTCGCGTTGCTCCTCAACCCAACCTACAGAGGCGAAGACTCTTCCTTCGGGATGGTCCTGTTCACGCCCGGTACATGCAGGCCGCTTTCGGCCACCTGAGTGCCTTCCAGCTGCGGCTGGGTTACCCAGTTGAGAATGTCGTAGTAGCGGCGGATGTTGCGCACGAAATGCACGGTCTCGCCGCCGCGCGCATAGCCGTAGCGGGTCTTGCTGTACCAGCGCTTCTGCGACAGGCGCGGCAGCATCTTTTGCACATCCAGCCACTTGTTCGGGTTGAGCCCTTCGGCCTCGGCCAGCTTGCGCGCGTCACCCAGGTGGGCGATGCCGATGTTGTAGGCGGCCAGGGCGAACCAGGTGCGGTCCGGCTCGCTCATGTCCTCGGTCAGGCCCGAGTGGATCAGGGCGAAGTACTTGGCGCCACCGAGGATGCTCTGCCGCGGGTCGAGGCGGTTGACCACGCCCATGGCTTGGGCGGTGCCCTGGGTCAGCATCATCAGGCCGCGCACGCCGGTCTTGGAGGTGGCGTCGGGCTGCCAGATCGATTCCTGGTAGCCGATGGCGGCCAGTAGGCGCCAGTCGACCTTGTGCTTGTCGGCGGCCTGCTTGAAGTGCTGCTCGTAGCGCGGCAGGCGTTGCTGCAGGTGCTGGGCGAAGGTGTAGGCGCCGACGTAGCCAAGTACGTCGACGTGGCCGTAGTAGCGATCCTTCAGGCGCTGCAGACTGCCGTTCTCGGCAACCAGGCTGAGGAAGTGATTGACCTCGACCAGCAGGCTGTCGTCGCTGCCTGACGCCATGGCCCAGCCGAGATTGCGCGCGTCGCCGAAGTCGAAGGCCACGCGCACGTTGGGGAAGTACACCTGGTTCATCGCCAGTTCGTTGGAGTCGACCAGCGTCAGGTCGATCTGTCCTTCGTCGACCATGCGCAGCAGGTCGACCACTTCGACCTCGGACGACTCTTCGTACTGGAGGTCCGGCAGGCTGGTTTTCAGTTGCGCCAGCTGCTCGGCGTGGCTGCTGCCCTTGAGCACCAGGATGCGCTTGCCGAGCAGGTCTTCCGGGCGCGACGGGCGTGGTTCGCCGTTGCGGTAGATGACCTGCGGGGTGACTTCCAGGTAGGGCTGGGAGAACTTCGCCTGGGCCTTGCGCCCGTCGCTGGCGACCAGGCCGGCAGCGGCCAGCATCGGCCCACCCGGCTGGTTGAGGCGGGTGAACAGGTCGTCGAGGTTGTCGGCGGTTTCAATCTTCAGCTCGACGCCAAGATTGTCGGCGAAGCGCTTGACCAGCTCGTACTCGAAGCCGGTTTCACCGGCGCGGTCCTGGAAGTAGGTAGCCGGGCTGTTGCGGGTGACCACGCGTAGCACGCCCTCCTTCTGCACGCGCTCGAGCGTAGTGGGCTGCTTGGCGGTTTCGCCATCGCAGCCCGCGAGCAGCAGAAGGATTGCGGTCGCCAGCAGCCAGGCGGCAGTGCGGATGCGCAACGCGGTGTGGGCAAACATCGGCGCAGTATACGCAAAGCCCGCGAGGCACCATATCTCGACAGCGTACTGCCGCTCTGCTAGGCGCCGGGCGCTGGTGGAAATTGTGTCGCTGCAGGCGCTTTGCCACGCTTACGGGTGCCGCAGGCTGGCGCTTTAGGCTAGAATGCACGGCCTCAAAGCACACCCCTTCCCAGAGGCTGTTCACGATGTTGATCCTGCGCGGCGCGCCCGCTCTTTCCGCTTTCCGTCACGGCAAATTGCTCGAGCAACTGACCGCCAAGGTCCCCGCTGTGACTGGTCTGTACGCCGAGTTCGCGCACTTTGCCGACGTCACTGGTGTGCTCTCCGCCGACGAAGAGCAAGTTCTGGCCCGTCTGCTGAAATACGGCCCGAGCGTGCCGGTGCAGGAGCCGAGCGGCCGCCTGTTCCTGACCATCCCGCGTTTCGGCACCATTTCGCCCTGGTCGAGCAAGGCCAGCGACATCGCCCGCAACTGCGGCCTGGCTAAGATTCAGCGCCTGGAGCGCGGCATTGCTTACTACGTCAGTGGTGAGCTGAGCGAGGCCGATGTCCAGGCTGCCGCTGCCGTGCTGCATGACCGCATGACCCAGCTGGTGCTGAGCCAGATGGAGCAGGCCGCCGATCTGTTCAGCCACGCCCAGCCCAAGCCGCTGACTGCGGTGAATATCCTCGGTGGCGGTCGCGCTGCCCTGGAACAGGCCAACGTCCAGCTCGGCCTGGCCCTGGCCGACGACGAAATCGATTACCTGGTGAAGAGCTTCACCGAGCTGGGGCGCAACCCCCACGACATCGAACTGATGATGTTCGCCCAGGCCAACTCCGAGCACTGCCGCCACAAGATCTTCAACGCCAGCTGGGACATCGACGGCCAGAGCCAGGAAAAATCCCTGTTCGGCATGATCAAGAACACCTACGAGCTGCACCGCGAAGGTGTGCTGTCCGCTTACAAGGACAATGCCTCGGTCATCGTCGGCAACGTCGCCGGGCGTTTCTTCCCCAATCCGGAAACCCGCGAGTACGGCGCCACCGTCGAGCCGGTACATATCCTGATGAAGGTGGAAACCCACAACCACCCGACCGCCATCGCCCCGTTCCCCGGTGCCTCCACCGGCTCCGGCGGCGAGATCCGCGACGAAGGCGCCACCGGTCGCGGTGCCAAGCCCAAGGCCGGCCTGACCGGTTTCACCGTGTCCAACCTGCAGATCCCCGGTTTCGAGCAGCCCTGGGAAGTGTCGTACGGCAAGCCCGAGCGCATCGTCACCGCGCTGGACATCATGATCGAAGGCCCGCTGGGCGGCGCCGCGTTCAACAACGAATTCGGCCGTCCCGCACTGAATGGCTACTTCCGTACCTTCGAGCAGGCCGTAAGCAGCCCGCGTGGCGCTGAAGTACGCGGCTACCACAAGCCGATCATGCTCGCCGGCGGCATGGGCAACATCCGTGAAGACCATGTGCAGAAGGGCGAGATTTCGGTCGGCGCCAAGCTGATCGTGCTCGGCGGCCCGGCCATGCTGATCGGCCTGGGCGGCGGCGCCGCTTCCTCGATGGCCACCGGCGCCAGCTCGGCTGACCTGGATTTTGCCTCGGTGCAGCGCGACAACCCGGAAATGGAGCGTCGCTGCCAGGAAGTGATCGATCGCTGCTGGCAGCTGGGCGACAACAACCCGATCAAGTTCATCCACGACGTCGGTGCCGGCGGCATCTCCAACGCCCTGCCGGAACTGATCAACGACGGTGGCCGTGGCGGTCGCTTCGAACTGCGCGCCGTGCCCAACGACGAGCCGGGCATGGCCCCGCACGAGATCTGGTGCAACGAGTCGCAGGAGCGCTACGTGATGAGCGTGGACGCCGCCGACTTCGAGCGTTTCAAGGCCATCTGCGAGCGCGAGCGCTGCCCGTTTGCCGTGGTCGGCGAGGCCACCGCCGAGCCGCACCTGACCGTCAACGACAGCCATTTCGGCAACAAGGCGGTGGACATGCCGCTCGAAGTGCTGCTCGGCAAGCCGCCGCGCATGCACCGCAGCGTCACCCGCGAAGCGGAGCAGGGCGATGACTTCGCCGCGTCCAGCGTCGCCATCGACGAAGCGGTGGCCCGCGTGCTGCGTCACCCGGCCGTGGCCAGCAAGAGCTTCCTGATCACCATCGGCGACCGCAGCATCACCGGCCTGGTTGCCCGCGACCAGATGGTCGGCCCGTGGCAGGTGCCGGTGGCCGACTGCGCCGTGACCGCCACCAGCTTCGACGTCTATACCGGTGAAGCCATGGCTATGGGCGAGCGCACCCCGCTGGCCCTGCTCGACGCCCCGGCCTCGGGCCGCATGGCGGTCGGCGAGACCATCACCAACCTGGCTGCCTCGCGCATCGAGAAGCTGTCCGACATCAAACTGTCCGCCAACTGGATGGCCGCCGCCGGCCACCCGGGCGAGGACGCACGCCTGTACGACACAGTTCACGCAGTCGGTATGCAGCTGTGCCCGGCCCTCGGCATCACCATCCCGGTGGGCAAGGACTCGATGTCGATGAAGACCCGCTGGCAGGACGAAGGCCAGGAGAAATCCGTGACCTCGCCGCTGTCGCTGGTGGTCACCGGTTTCGCCCCGGTTGCCGACATTCGCCAGACCCTGACCCCGCAGCTGCGCCTGGACAAGGGCGAGACCGACCTGATCCTGGTCGACCTCGGCCGCGGGCAGAACCGCATCGGCGGCTCGATCCTCGCGCAGACCTACGGCAAGCTCGGTCAGAGCGTGCCGGACGTCGACGACGCCGAAGACCTCAAGGCCTTCTTCGCGGTGATCCAGGGCCTCAACGCCGACGGTCACCTGCTGGCCTACCATGACCGTTCTGACGGTGGCCTGCTGACCACCGCCCTGGAAATGGCCTTCGCCGGTCATTGCGGCCTGAGCCTGTTCCTCGACGCCCTGGCCGACGGCCAGGACGACCTGGCTGCCGTGCTGTTCAACGAAGAGCTGGGTGCGGTGATCCAGGTGCACCAGGACGCCACTCCGGAAGTGCTGGCGCAGTTCAGCGCCGCCGGCCTCGGTGACTGCGTGGCGGTGATCGGCCAGCCGGTCAACGGCAGCGACGTGGCCATCAGCTTCAACGGCGAGCCGGTGTTCGGCGGCCAGCGCCGTCTGCTGCAGCGCCAGTGGGCCGAGACCAGCTACCAGATTCAGCGTCTGCGCGACAACGTCACCTGCGCCGAGCAGGAATTTGACCTGATCCTCGACGAAGACAATCCGGGCCTGTCGACCAAGCTCAGCTTCGACGTCAACCAGGACATCGCCGCGCCGTACATCAAGAAGGGCGTGCGTCCGCAAGTGGCGGTGCTGCGTGAGCAGGGCGTCAACGGCCAGGTGGAAATGGCGGCGGCGTTTGACCGTGCCGGCTTCGCCGCGGTCGACGTGCATATGAGTGACATCCTCAGTGGTCGTGTCAGCCTGGAGCAGTTCAAGGGTCTGGTGGCCTGCGGCGGCTTCTCCTATGGCGACGTGCTCGGTGCCGGCGAAGGCTGGGCCAAGTCGATCCTGTTCAACGGCCGTGCTCGCGATGGCTTCCAGGAGTTCTTCGCACGCAAGGACAGTTTCGCCCTCGGCGTGTGCAACGGCTGCCAGATGATGAGCAACCTGCACGAGCTGATCCCCGGCAGCGAGTTCTGGCCGCACTTCGTACGCAACCGCTCGGAGCAGTTCGAGGCGCGCGTGGCCATGGTCCAGGTGCAGGAGTCGGCGTCGATCTTCCTGCGCGGCATGACCGGTTCGCGCCTGCCGATCGCCATCGCCCACGGTGAAGGCCATGCCGAGTTCGAAAGCGAGGAAGCCCTGCTCGAGTCGGATCTGTCCGGCACCGTGGCCATGCGCTTCGTCGACAACTACGGCAAGGTCACCGAGGCCTACCCGGCCAACCCCAACGGTTCGCCGCGCGGTATCACCGGCCTGTGCAACCGCGATGGTCGCGTGACCATCATGATGCCGCACCCGGAGCGGGTATTCCGCGCCGCGCAGAACTCCTGGCGTCCGGACGAGTGGCAGGAAGACGGCGGCTGGCTGCGTATGTTCCGCAATGCCCGCGTGTGGGTCGACTGATCCCACCCATGACCCTCTTGCGCCTGCGCAAGAGGGCTAGCGACGGGGTTGTCGGTGAGCGATAACCCCGTCGCCATTCTTCCAGAGGTGCGCCAGGTCAGGCCTGGCGAAACCTTGCTGTTGTGCCGCTGCGGGCGTTCGCCCGAGCTTCCCGATTGTCCTTCCAGCTGTACCCAGGGATTGCGCCTCGAGCCTCGGCGCGAGCAGATGCTGTTGCTCTGTCGCTGCGGCCAGTCGCAACGCATGCCCTATTGCGACGGCAGTCACAGCCCACCTGCGCCGGGGCTTGTGGCGAGGTGGCGGCGCTTTACTCAGGGTTCTTAGAGCAAGTCAGCTTATGACTAACTGCTCTAGTCAGGAAATGGACTATCCCTTTCTCCGGGACTCCAATGCAAAGTTGCGAACTGTGCCTCTCTGCAATGAGAAGGCCAAATGCCATTATGGTTTTGGCAGGGTGGGCCACAGGCCCCCGTATTCGTCGATGCACCTTGGAGAGCCCGATGTACAAGCTGTGTTTCTATGTGCCGGAAAGTCATCTGGAAGTGGTCAAGACGGCGATGTTCGCCGCCGGGGCCGGGCGCATCGATAACTATGACAACTGTTGCTGGCAGACCCTGGGCAGCGGCCAGTACCGCCCGCTGAACGGCAGCGACCCATTTCTCGGCCAGCTCGGCAGAACCGAGGAAGTGGCGGAGTGGAAGGTCGAGCTGGTGGTCGCCGACGAGCTGATCCACGACGTGGTCAAGGCCATGAAGCAGGCCCATCCCTACGAGGTGCCGGCATTCGATGTATGGCGGCTGTCCGACCTGCGCTTCTGACCCAGCCCCCCTCTATGCAAAAGCCCCGGCCCGCCATTGGCGGGCCGGGGCTTTTTCTTGCGGCGTTTAGACGGCGACGTTCAGGCGCACGTCGATATTGCCGCGGGTGGCGTTGGAGTAAGGGCAGACCTGATGTGCGGCGGCGACCAGTTCTTCCGCCACGCCTTGCTCGAGGCCCGGCAGGCTGATGTTCAGTTCCACTTCCAGGCCGAAGCCGCCGGGGATCTGGCCGATGCCGACCTTGCCGGTGATCGAGGCATCAGCGGGCAGCTGGCGCTTGCTCTGGCTGGCGACGAACTTCAGGGCGCCGATAAAGCAGGCCGAGTAGCCAGCGGCGAACAGTTGCTCCGGGTTGGTTGCTTCGCCGCCCTGGCCGCCCAGCTCACGCGGGGTGGTCAGTTTCACGTCGAGGATGCCGTCGGAAGAAACAGCACGGCCGTCACGGCCACCGGTGGCAGTTGCAGTTGCGGTGTAGAGCGCTTTGATGGTTTGCATGGTGGTCACTCCGATTATGTTTGCTGGCTAAAGTTTTGCGCGCTAAGTAAGTGCGTGAAGTGGACTCTAGAGATGATTTATTTGGCGCGCAAGATATTTTCTGGAATTTGTTGTTCTAATGGTTTGCGCGCAAAGTAATAAGCAGGCGCAGCCTGAGTTGCAGGCCGGATGGCGGGGAAGGGAGGGCTGACTGGATATGGCCAGCCCGGATGCGTCAGAGCGCCTGCTGCAGCTTCTCGCGCAGGGCGACGACTTCGGCCTTGAGTGCCAGCAGTTCGTTGCCGGGCTGGCCGATGGCCTCGGCGATGCAGGCGGGGAAATCTGCCGCCTTGAGCTGCAAGGCGCGGCCCTGCTTGGTCAGGTGCAGCTCGACCACGCGTTCGTCGGCGCGGCTGCGGGTGCGGGTGATCAGGCCTTCGCCTTCCAGGCGCTTGAGCAGCGGCGTCAGGGAACCGGGGTCGGTAAGCAGGCGGCTGCTGATCTCGCCCACGGTGATGCCGTCCTCCTGCCATAGCACCAGCATGGCCAGGTACTGTGGGTAGGTCAGCCCGATGGACTGCAGCAGGGGCTTGTAGGCCTTGGTCAACAGCAGGGAGGTGGAGTACAGGGCGAAGCACAGCTGGTTATCCAGGTGCAGGGCTTCGCAAGTGTCTGGCGATTTCATGGGGACTCCCGATGGTGCATCTGCGCAACAATTTAACGCGCAAAATAAATGGCGGCAAATATACAGGGCGTGACTGATTGGTCATGCTTCGCCGTCAGTAGCCAGGAGCCAGGCATGTGGGCAGCAGTGCTGCAGGGCTGGCCCTCATTCTGCATGGCGTATTGGCATGGCGCGCTCAGGCGCCGCATAGAGAACAGGCAAGGAGTTCGTGTGAAGGAAAATCGGGTCGACGCATGGCGCGAGAGCATGCATAACCAGGCGCAGTCGGTGGGCAACCTGCTGGTGGAGGCTTTCCACTATCTGGCCCTGTTTGGCATCGGCGGCATCACCGCCTGGGCCTCGGTAGTGGCGTTCCTCGGCATGCTGGAGAAGGGCCACATCACGGTGGACGACATCCTCCTGCTGTTCATCTACCTCGAGCTGGGTGCCATGGTCGGTATCTATTTCAAGACCAATCACATGCCGGTGCGCTTCCTTATCTATGTGGCGATCACCGCGCTGACCCGCCTGCTGATTTCCGATGTGTCGCACCATACCAAGCCGGATATGGGCGTGGTCTTCGTCTCCGGGGCGATCCTGTTGCTGGCCTTGGCGATTCTGGTGGTGCGCTTCGCTTCGTCGCGGTTTCCGTCGGCCACGGGCTCCACAAGAGTGCAAGAGAGTGGCGGCGAGGAAAGCTGACGGCCGTCGCAACATCAGGTGACAGTTTCTTGCATACCCCGCACCACGGACGGCAGACAACTGATCAGATAATCACTACCCACTGCAAATATTTCTCAATAATATATGCGGCCAGATTGCATTCGTGATCGGCCGCGCATTGCCCGATGCCCGCCGACCACTTCTATCCGCTGAAGATCGAGTCGCCCGTGAGCAAGAAACTACCCCTGTCGCGCTGGAGCGTCGCCTCGCGCGTGCTGGCTGCCATCATCGGCGGCTACGCGCTGGCCTATGGTTTCACCGCCTTCTTTTCCGTCTACCTGCCGTTGGCCAAGGCCGACCGCGTGGTGTTTTCCAGCCTGGCCTGCTTCGCCGTGTGGACGGCTGCGGTGATCTACGTGTTCGCCGCCCGCAGCGCGACTCGCGCCTGGCTGTGGCTGGTCGGTCTGAGCGTATTGATGTGCCTGGCTGCTTTTCTGCCCACCGAACTGGGAGTTCGCCCATGAGCCTGCGCCAATCCATGACCGGCCTGCACACCTGGGGCGGTTTGCTGCCGAGCTGGCTGCTCTACGTGATCATCTTCGCCGGCACCATCGCCTGCTTCGACCGGGAACTGGAGCGCTGGATGCGTCCGGCGCTGCATGAACTGCAGGCATCGAGCATGACCACCGATGATGTGCGCGACTGGCTCAAGAGCAACGTCAAGGATGAGCTGCATGCCTTCTGGATGCACCAGCCGACCGAGCGCGAGCCCTACTGGCGCGCGGGCTGGGAAGTCGACAAGACCGAAGAGTTCCACGACGTCGCGTTCGACCCGGCGACCAACCAGCCGATGCCCGATACCGTTGGCGGGTTCTTCTTCTTCACCCTGCACTACAACCTGCATGGCGGCATGATCGGCATGTACATCGTCGGCCTGGCCGGCATGTTCATGCTGGTGGCGCTGGTGTCCGGGGTGATCATCCACCGGCGCATCTTCAAGGACTTCTTCACCCTGCGCCCGAATGCCAATGGCCAGCGCGCCTGGCTGGATGCGCACAACCTGTTCGGTGTGGCCGGCTTTCCCTTTCACCTGGTTATGGCCTACACCGGCGTGGCGATCTTCGTCTCCAGCTATATGCCGGCCGGCGCCCAGGTGGCTTACCAGAGCAATGTCGAACACTTCTTCAGCGATGTGATGGGCGCCTACAACCGCGAGGGTGTGCACAAGCCCTCGGCGCAGCAGGTTTCCCTGGACGAGCTGGTCGAGCGCTCGCGCCAGCATTGGGGCGGCGGCGAGCCCGGCTGGGTCAGCGTGCACCATCCGGGTGACGAGGCGGCCGTGGTGGATATCCGCAAGGACGACGGCTCGCGCATCAGCCCGCCGCTGGAGACCCTGAGTTACGACGAAGCGAGCGGCACCCTGCTCAACGAACAGAAGGCCGCCACTGGCTACCACGCTTACACCTGGCTGACCGGCCTGCACATGGCACAGTTCGGCGGCACCCTGGTGCGCCTGCTCTACCTGCTGATGGGCCTGGCTGGCTGCGCCATGTTGGTCGGTGGCTTGCAGGTCTGGCTGAACAAGCGCGAGGCCTGTGGCGACGCCGGCATCGGCCTGGTGCGTGCGCTCAATGGCGCGGTTTTCGCCGGTCTGCCGCTGGCCAGTCTGGCCCTGCTGTGGGGCAATCGCCTGATTCCGGACAACCTGGCCGAGCGTGCCAACGCCGAAGGCTGGGTGTTCGTGATTAGCTGGCTGCTGGTGCTGCTGTGGTCGGCCCTGCGCCGCCAGCAGCCGCGCAGCCTGCTTTGCCAGCAACTGGCCCTGGGCGCGGTATTGGCCCTGGGGCTGCCGCTGGTGAATGCCCTGACCACTGTCCATGGTGGTCTGCTGTCCAGCCTGTCCCGTGGTGATTGGGCGCTGGCCGGTATCGATCTGTTCCTGCTGTGCGGTGGTCTGCTCAGTGCCTTGTTCGCCTGGCGTCTGGCCCAGCCGCAACAGGCCAAGGTCGCCCGCGGTCGGCGTACCCTGGTCGAGGAGGCCGTCTGATGTTGCTGCTCGGTTTTGCCTTGAATTATCTGGCCATGACCGGCCTGTGCCTGGCCATGTCGCGCCATCACAAGTTGCTGCTCAGCGGTGTGCCGGCGCCGATGCGGCAACGCCTGCTGCGCGCGCTGGCCGTGGTCGGCATGGTCCTCGGCCTGCTGGCCTGCATCGGCGCCCAGGGTGGCGAGATCGGCAGCGTGCTGTGGCTGTGCCAATTGATGCTGGCTGGCCTGCTGCTGGTCAGCCTGCTGGCCTGGAAAGCGCGCTGGGTTTTCCCGCTGGCCGGCCTGCTGCCGGTGGCGGGTGGCGTGGCGCTGCTGTTCTGATCCGTACGCCGACGCGTTAGCCCGGTCGGCGTCCAGGCAGCAGGGCCAACGCCAGGCTGAGCGGATAGCTAAGGTAATGCAGGACGAAGATCAGCTGGCCCATGTGGCCGGGCTCGTCCTTCAGCCACATCAGGCCCCACAGGCCCAGGTAGAGCAGGCCGAGGATGCCGCCATAGAGCAGCACCAGGGCGATGCGAGCCCCGCGTGCCAGGGGCTCGGCCCGGCGCTGGAGCAGCCAGCGCAAGGCCAGGGCCACGACGATGGCGACCAGCAGGGTGGCCGGTACGCCACCGATCTTGAGCAGGCCGCGTACCAGCAGGTTGAGCAGGATCACCGCGGCCACGGCGAGCAGCGCGTAGTGGTGCAGGGCGAGGCTGCGCGGCCTGGACATGCCGTCAGTCCAGCTGACGGTCGAGGCCGAAGCGCTTGCTCATTATCCGGTCCAGCAGCTTGCGCGGCAGCCAGCGCACCATCAGCGGCAGGCTGCGGCTGCCATTGCCGATGCGCAGCAGGGCAGGGCGCTCGGCCTTCTGGGCGGCGGCGAGGAGGATGGCGGCGAACTCGCTGGCCGGTGTCGCTTTCTCCTGAGAGGCATTGGCGCGGGCGCGGATGCCTTCGCGCAGCGGCCACCAGGGTGAGCTTTCACTGATCAGCTGTTCCGCGCTCTGAGTGGCATTGGCGCCGAAGCTGGAGGCGATCGCACCCGGCTGCACTTCCATCAGCTGCACGCCGAACGGCGCCAGCTCCAGGCGCAGCGAGCAGGACAGCGCATGCACCGCTGCCTTGGACGCGCAGTAGGCGCCGGCGAACGGGGTGAACAGCACGCTGGAGATGCTGCCGATGTTCACCACCAGGCCCCGGCTGGCGCGCAGCAGCGGGAAGCAGGCGCGGGTTAGTTCGACCAGGCTGAACACGTTGGTTTCGAACTGCTGGCGCATGCCCTGGGCGCCGCCATCGAGCAGCGGACCCATGGCGCCGTAGCCGGCATTGTTGATCAGCACGTCGAGGCGCCCGGCCTCGTTACCCAGACGCTCGACCAGGCGTTGCATGGCGGTGGCATCGTTGACGTCGAGCTCGGCGGTGGTGAAGCCGGCGGCACTCAGGGCGGCCAGGTCGGCGGGTTTGCGGGCGCAGGCCCAGACGCTGTAGCCGGCACCGCGGAAAGCATCGGCGAGGGCGCGGCCGATGCCGCTGGAGCAGCCGGTGATCAGGGCGACGGGTTGGCTCATGCTGCGTTCCTTGTTGTAGTTGTCCGATGGCGACGAGTGCCGTCTCATCCTACACAAGCCGGCTGCGACCTGTACCGGCCGAACGGGCCAGAAACACGGGCCCGGCACGCCAGCACCTAGTGGTCGGCCGCCGCCGAGCCGTAGCCTGGGGCGCCTGCCGGCGTTCAGTCCAGCGGCTGGTCGCGCAGGAACACCAGGCTGTCCGGCCTGGACTGTTCGGCACTGTAGCGATAACCGGCGTAGCTGAAGTCCTTCAACCCGGCTGGATCGCGCAGGCGTTCCTTGATCACGTAGCGGGCCATCAGGCCGCGGGCCTTCTTGGCGTAGAAGCTGATGATCTTGTACTGGCCGTTCTTCAGGTCCTTGAACTCGGTATCGATGATCCGCGCGTTCAGGGCCTTGCGCTTGACCGAGCCGAAGTACTCGTTGGAGGCCAGGTTGAGCAGGATGTCGTCACCCTGTTCGGCCAGCGCCTGGTTGAGCCAGCCGCTGATGCGCTCGCCCCAGAAGTCGTAGAGGTTGTTGCCGCGCGGGTTGGCCAGCTTGGTGCCCATCTCCAGGCGGTAGGGTTGCATCAGGTCGAGCGGGCGCAGCAGGCCGTAGAGACCGGAGAGCATGCGCAGGTGGCCCTGGGCGAAGTCGAAATCGGCCTCGTTGAAATCCTCGGCGGCAAGGCCGGTGTACACGTCGCCCTTGAAGGCCAGCAGCGCCTGCTTGGCGTTGGACGGGTTGAACGGCCGCTGCCAGCTGCCATAGCGCGCCACGTTGAGGGCGGACAGCTTGTCCGACAGGTGCATCAGCTCGCCGATCTGCTGCGGGCTCAGCTCGCGCAGCTGGCTGATCAGCTCCTGGGCGTGGTCCAGGTGCTCGGGCTGGGTGAAGCGGCCAATGACGGGCGGCGTCTCGTAGTCCAGGGTCTTGGCGGGGGAAATCACCATCAGCATCGGATCGTCTCCATAAAACGTGGCGGCGATTCTAGGCCGGATGCGGGGTGCGGCTCCAGCTATCGGGGCGATTGGTTGGGCGAGAGTGCTTCGCGTGTTTGTCTGCGCATGCCTGCGACAAGGCAGGAGTGGCGGGTTTTGCAGGGGGCGAAGAGGGCGGTGATCGTGGCGAGACAGAGCATCTCGCCGAGGGGCGGGACTTCCGACTTTAACGGTGCTCACCCGGCTCGCCAAGCGTTATTCGTCAAGCCGCTAAAAAAGTCTGAAAGCGATGAAAAAGTTCTTTTTTCTGTCATCCACATTGGAGTATTAACACTGGAAGACCGCCGAACCCTGCAGCACAGGTGGCGGCCATCGGCCATCACCTTTGCTAGCAGTTTCCCGACTTCGGCCGGGAGATCGGCGGCCCTTCCGCGACGGAGCGTTGCACGGGGTCTCCGTCGTACTGGCCTCTCGATAAGGTGACCGAGTATGGATGATCACGGACACACCCGTTCCACCCAGCCCACTCTCTACGTCCTCGACACCAACGTCCTGATCCACGATCCAAACGCGCTGCTGAACTTCCAGGAACACCACGTCGCCATCCCGATGACCGTGCTCGAGGAGCTGGACAAGCTCAAGACCGGCAAGCACACGGTCGCCGCCGAATGCCGGCAGGCCATTCGCCTGATCGATCAGGTGCTCGGTGATGCGATTCCCGAAGACGTCGAAAAAGGCGTACCCATCCAGCGCGGCAAGAGCGGGCCGAAAGGCAGTCTGTCGATCCTCATGAGCAAGCGGGCGGAGCCGATCACCTGGCTGCCGGAAAACCTCAACGACAACAAGATCATCAACCAGCTGGTCGACCTGCGCAGCAGCAACCCGGGCATGCGCGTGGTGCTGGTGACCAAAGACATCAACATGCGCCTGAAGGCGCGCGCCTGCGGAATTTCCGCCGAGGACTACCACACCGACCAGCTGGTCGACGACGTGTCCCTGCTGTCACGCGGTTACCACAACATGAGCGGCTCGTTCTGGGACCGCGTGAGCAAGGTCGAGACCCGTCAGGGCCATGGCCGTACCTGGCACCAGGTACAGCTCACCGACAACCTGCCGGCCGTACATATCAACGAGTTCATCATCGACGAGCAGGGCTTCGTCGGCTGGGTCAAAGGTATCGAAGGCAGCAGCCTGACCATCCTCGACCTGCACCAGGAACCCTTGCTGCACCAGGAGGCCTGGGGCCTAAAGCCGCGCGATATCTACCAGTCGCTGGCGCTGTTCGCCCTGCTCGATCCGGATATCCACCTGGTCAACCTGTCCGGCGCTGCCGGCTCGGGCAAGACCATTCTGGCACTGGCCGCGGCCATCGAGCAGACCATGGTCAGCAAGCGCTACCGGCGCATCATCGCCACCCGCAGCGTGCAGGGCCTGGACGAGGACATCGGCTTTCTGCCGGGCACCGAGGCGGAGAAAATGGAGCCGTGGCTGGGTGCCATCACCGACAATCTGGAGGCGTTGCATTCGGATGACGAGAGTACCCACGGCAGCGTCGACTACATCCTGCAGAAGGTGCCGCTGCAGTTCAAATCGCTCAACTACATCCGCGGGCGCAGCTTCCAGCACAGCCTGATCCTGATCGACGAGTGCCAGAACCTCACCCCGCACCAGATGAAAACCATCATCACCCGCGCGGGTACGGGTTCCAAGGTGATCTGCCTGGGCAACCTGGCGCAGATCGACACCCCTTACCTGTCAGCCACCAGCTCGGGCCTGACCTACCTCACGGAGCGTTTCAAGGACTTCGAGCACGGCGTGCACATCACCCTGCAGGGTGTGCCGCGTTCGGTGCTCGCCGAGTACGCCGAAACCCACATGTAACCCGCAACCGTCACGCGCTCTCTCGTCGGGGAGGGCGCGCCGGCGGGGTAAAAGCAGCGCGCTCCGCATGTCCGCAGCGTTACAATGCGGCATCCCCCCTGGAGCAAGCTCGTGCTGACCCATCTCGATTCCCAAGGCCGCGCCAACATGGTCGATGTCACCGACAAGGCCGTGACATCCCGTGAAGCCGTGGCCGAAGCCCTGGTGCGCATGCTGCCCGCTACCCTGCAGATGATCGTCGCCGGTGGCCACCCCAAGGGCGACGTATTCGCCGTGGCGCGCATCGCCGGCATCCAGGCGGCCAAGAAGACCTCCGACCTGATCCCGCTGTGCCATCCGCTGATGCTCACCAGCGTCAAACTCGAACTGACGGCCGAGGGCGACGACGTCGTGCGCATCCAGGCACGCTGCAAGCTGGCCGGGCAGACCGGGGTGGAGATGGAGGCGCTGACCGCCGCCAGCGTCGCCGCGCTGACCTTGTATGACATGTGCAAGGCGGTGGACCGCGGCATGGTCATTGAATCCATTCGCCTGCTGGAAAAGTCCGGCGGCAAGAGCGGCACCTTCAAGGCTGAAGGCGGCGCATCGACTCACAACCAGGCAGGGAGCCAAACATGATTCGCGTACAGTATTTCGCCCGTTACCGAGAGGTGCTGGGCATCGATGGCGAGCAATTGCAGCAGGCTGCGATGAGCAGCCTGGAGCAGTTGCGTGAGCACCTGCTCAATCGTGGCGGGGTGTGGCAGGTACTCGCCGAGCAGAACCTGATGTGCGCGCGCAACCAGGAGCTGTGCAGCCTGGACACCGAGCTGGCCGATGGCGACGAAGTGGCCTTTTTCCCCACAGTGACAGGCGGTTGAGATGAGCGTCCGGGTACAGGTCGAGGCCTTCGATCCGGGCAGCGAACTCAACGCGCTGCACGCCGCCAATCTGGGCATTGGTGCGGTGGTTACCTTCGTCGGCTACGTGCGTGATTTCAACGATGGCCAGGATGTGTGCGGGATGTTCCTCGAGCATTACCCGGGCATGACCGAGAAGGCCCTGCAGCAGATTGCTAGTGAGGCTGAGCAGCGCTGGCCGCTGTTGCGGGTGGAGATTCTCCACCGCGTCGGCCGGCTCGAACCGGGCGAGCCGATCGTCTTCGTCGGCACCGCCAGCAGCCATCGCCAGGCGGCTTTCGACGCCTGCAATTTCATCATGGACTACCTGAAGACCCGTGCGCCGTTCTGGAAGAAGGAAGACACGGCCGAGGGCACGCGCTGGGTGGAAGGGCGCTGCAGTGACCAAGAGGCCGCGCAGCGCTGGTCCAAGTCCTGATTCCTCCTGTTCCGACCCCTTTGCTGTGCCACTGCGCATGACGCCGATCTGCGGTCGTTACTGTCTGTTGACGGTGTGTACATAAAAGTCCAGTATGGACTCATAAGTACAATTTAGCGGCCGATTCCTCATGCTCAAGCGCCAGCTATTCCCTGCTCTACACCCGCACCGGCCTGCGCCGGCTGTGTCTTCTTCTGCCCTGTACCCTATCGCTATTGCCAACCTGCTCGCCGCTGTGCGGCGGGCGTCTACCTGTACCGCGGGAGTCACACCATGAAGAAACTCGTCCTGCTCGGCGGCATCGCCCTGAGCCTGCTGGCCTCCAGCCTGTTCGCCGCCGACAAGCCGCTACGCCTGGGTATCGAGGCCGCCTATCCACCGTTCGCCTTCAAACAGTCCGATGGCTCCCTGGCCGGCTTCGACGTGGAAATCGGTGCAGCCCTGTGTGCCGAGATGAAGGTCGAATGCAAGTGGGTTGAGCAGGAGTTCGATGGCCTGATCCCTTCGCTCAAGGTGAAGAAGGTCGACGCCGTGCTCTCCTCGATGACCATCACCGACGACCGTCGCAAGTCGGTGGACTTCACCGGCAAGTACTACTACAGCCCGGCCCGCCTGGCGATGAAGGCCGGCAGCGAAGTCAGCGCCGATTTCTCCAGCCTGAATGGCAAGCGCATCGCCGTGCAGCGCTCGACCACCACCGACCGTTTCGCCACTGAAGTACTGGCGCCCAAGGGCGTGGAAGTGGTGCGCTACAGCTCGCAGAACGAGATCTACCTGGACCTGGTGTCCGGTCGCGTCGACGGCACCCTGGCCGATGCCATTCCGCTGGACGAAGGCTTCCTCAAGACCGAGCAGGGCAAGGGCTTCGCCTTCGTCGGTCCGGACTTCAAGGACCCACACTATTTCGGCGAGGGTGCCGGCATCGCCGTGCGCAAGGGCGACAAGGCGCTGCTCGACAAGCTGAATGCGGCAATCCTGGCGATTCGCGCCAACGGCGAGTACCAGAAGATCCAGAGCAAGTACTTCAGCTTCGATATCTACGGTGACTGATTCGCCTGCCGTACCCGAAAGCCGCGCCAAGCGCGGCTTTTTCATGCCTGGGACAAACGTCGCTGCAGCCAGTCGGGCAACCACCACAGCGGCAGGCCGGGAAGCAGGGCCAGGATCAGCAGGTGCAGGTGGGCGGCATACAGCTCGAAGAACACTTCCGCCGGCGTCCAGGTATTACCGAAGGCCGGGGCGAATGCCTGGACCGTGCTGTAGGCGGTCAGCAGCGCCAGCAGGAGCAGACTCACGGCCTGCACGATGCGCAGGCGCAGCCGGCTGGCCAGCACGACGTAGAACAGGATGCCGAATAGCGAGAGACCGAAGACATCCAGGGCTGGGTGGTACGAGTCGATCAGGTATGGCCACTCCAGCACCAGACGCTGTTGTTGCAGCTCGCCGGTTACGGCGCAGAGGAACAGTCCGGCCGTCAGCGGGATGGCCAGGCTTTGCAGGAGGATGCAGGTGTAGCGGATCAGGCGGTGCATGTTGGCATTCCTTGCCGGGTGTGAGAGCTAAGCAGGTTCTCAGGTTTCGCCCTTGATCTCTTTGAGATGTTTATAAACGGTGGCGCGGCCCATGTTCAGCACATTGGCCACGTAGTTGGCGGCGCTCTTGCCCTTGAATGCGCCTTCAGTGTGCAGGGCTTCGACCAGTTCGCGCTTGTGTTCGCGAGTCAGCAGGTTGAGGCCGAGCTGGCGCTGCTGCAGCCAGCTGTGCAGGAAGGTATTGATACGTTCCTGCCAGTCATCGCGGAACAGCGCATCCGGCTGCGGGATCAGTTTGCTGGCCGAGAGGAACAGGTCGAGCGCCTGCTTGGCGCGCTCGAACATCGAGATATTCAGGTTCAGGCACAGCACGGCGACGGGTGTGCCATGGGCATCGCGCAGCACGGTGCTGACCGAGCGGATCTTCTGCCCGTCCCAGTTGAGCTTCTCGTAGGGACCGATGTTACGCTCGTCGACTTCACCGCTGAGCATGTCTTCCAGGGCCGCATCGTCGCCGACCGCGCGCTTGGACAGGTTATTGGCGATATGGTCGATCTTCTGCGTGCGCAGGTCGTGCAGCACCACCTCGGCGTGCGGGTAGAACAGCGTGGCGATCGCATCCGCGATGGCGCGGAAGTTGTCGAGGTCGGCAGCGGGGGTGGCTTTCATGCAAGGGCTCCGGTCAGCGCCCCGCATGGCGAGGCGCTGCGAGTGTGCCGCAAGTCACTGCAGTCGGGAAGGAGAGAGCATGGCGGCAGTCAGGCCGAACTCGGCGCAACGCTCCGGCAATGGCAGCCGGCGGATCAGCGCGGCGCAGGCCTCGCCCATCGCCGCGCTGGTCTGGATGCCGTAGCCACCCTGGGCGGCGACCCAGAAGAAGCCTTCAACTTGCGGATCGTAGCCACCGACCAGGTCGCCGTCGGCGACGAACGAGCGTAGCCCGGCCCAGGTGTGCTGCGGGCGGCGGATCGACAGCGTGGTGTGTTCCTCTATCTGGTAGATGCCCAGGGCGATATCCAGCTCTTCCGGCTGTACGTCGTGGGCATCGACCGGGTCGGCATTGGCCGGTGAGCCGAGCAGCTGGCCGGCATCCGGTTTGAAGTAGAAGGCTTCGTGCAGGTCCACCAGGCAGGGCCAGGCATGGCTATCGACGCCTTCCGGCGGCAGGAAGGTGAAGGCCGCGCGGCGCTTGGGGATCAGGCCGATGGGGGCGACCCCGGCCAGCTTGGCGATCTCGTCGCACCAGCCGCCGGCGGCGTTGATCAGTATGCGCGCGTTGTACAGCTGCTGGCCGCAGCGCACCTGCCAGCCGTCGACGGTCTTGCCGATGCTGGTGACTTCGCTGCTGCAGTGGATTTCCCCGTCCTGCTGGCGGATGCCGCGCAGGAAGCCCTGGTGCAGGGCGTCGGTGTCGATGTCGGCGGCGCTGGGGTCGAGCATGGCGCCGTGCACCTTGTCGCGGCGCAGCACCGGCACCAGGGCGCAGGCCTGGTCGGCATCCAGCAGGCGCATCTCCGCCACGCTGGCCTTGCCGCTTTCATACTGGCGCTGCAGTTCGGCCGGGTCGCCGCTGAAGTCCACCACCAGCTCGCCGCGCGGGCTGAGCAGTGGGTGGTCGCTGAAGCCGGCTGGCGGCTGGTCGAGGAAGGCGCGGCTGGCGGCGGTCAGCGCGCGTACCTGCGGCGTGCCATAGGCCACGGTATAGAGCGCGGCGGAGCGGCCGGTGCTGTGGTAACCGGGCTGGCTCTCGCGCTCCAGCAGCACTGTCTTGCCGTGCGCGGCGAGGAAGTAGCCGGTGGATGCCCCGGCGATGCCGGCGCCGATGATCAGGAAGTCGGCGTGGATCACCGCGCTCATTGGCCTTGCTCCCGCAGCTGGTAGAGGGCGTTGGCCAGGGCCATGTCTTCCAGGCCCAGGCCGATGGAGCGGAAGAACACCGGGCGCTGGTAGTCCGGCTTGGGCGCCAGGCCGCTGAGCAGTTCGGGCAGGTCGCCGCGGATGCTGCTGCGGTTCCAGCCGGTTTCCGCCGCCAGGAGCATCTCGCCGGCCGAACCGGGGGTGGTGGCGCGGTAGTCGCAGTACACGTCCATGCCGGCCAGGCTGGTGGGCGGCACTTCGTGGGCGCGTGGCGCATTGGTGCTGATCGAGGTGACCAGCGCGGCGCGGCCCAGGGCCAGCGGATCGAGCAGGGCCTTGGCCGAGGAGGTGCACAGCAGGATCACCTCGGCGTCGGCCACCGCCGCTTCCTGGCTGTCGCACAGCTGCAGGCGACTATCCAGGGCCTGCAGGGCAGCGCGCTCGGCGGCGCTGCGGCTGGCCAGGCTCGGTGAGTACAGGCGGATGCTCTGCCACTCGCGCAGGCTTTTTACGTAATGCAGGTGGGCGCGGGCCACCGCGCCGCTGCCGATGATCGCCAGGTGGCGGGCTCCGGCCGGCGCCAGTTCGTCGACGGCCAGGGCGGTGGTGGCGGCGGTACGCGCGGTGGTCAGGCTATGGGCGTCGCACAGCAGCAACGGCTGGCCGCTGCGCATCGACATCAGCAGGGTCCAGGCGGTGACGGTGGCGCCTTGCGGGCCGGGAATATAGGGCGAGGTCTTGACCCCGTACACGCCGGCCTCGGCCAGCACGCCCAGGTAGTTGATGAAGTCGCCGCCGGTGGGGAACTCCACCAGCTGCTGCGCCGGCTGCACGGCCTGACCACTGGCCAGGCTGCGAAACATGCTGCGCAGGGCGGCCGGCACGTCGATGCGGGCGAGCAGCTGTTCGGCTTCGGCCTGGTGGATCACATAAGGAGTCGGGCTGGACATGGGGGAAGCGCTCCGCTGGACTGGAAGTAAACTTATTTGTCCATGTTGGACTTTTAAGTATTTTCCAGCAAGGCCGTTGGTCTGCAGATGACGCTTCCTTGCATGCTTGCGTCGCAGACGCGCCCGCTGGTGCTGTTCTGCACCCGCGGGCTGAGCAGTCGTCAGCGGCGCAGGGCGGGCAGAAAGTCCAGCAAGGCCGCCGGCAATCGTGTGCGCAAACCATCGGTAAGCTGCTCGCGGTGCTTCTGGTAGAGCAGACCTAGGCCGATCACGCCCAGGCCGATCAGCGTCAGCACTATGGGGAACAGCAGCGAGTCGGCAAACACCTCGTGGGACAGGTAACCCAGGTAGCCGGCCACGCCCAGCGCGCCGAACACCATGAACAGCGGGCGGCGCAGCAGCACGGCGATTGCCATCAGGCCGAGGTTGATCAGGCAGTACAGCGCCTTGCCCCACTCGCTGCCGCTGTCCGACAGGCTCAGCCCGCCCCAGAACGCCGCGAGCCCGGCCAGGTAGCCCCAGAAGGCGTAGTCCTTGCGGGTGCGGCCGTCGACCAGGAAGCACACCAGCAGCAGGCCGAGGCCGAACCACAGCGACACGTCGCGGCGCTGCTCCCAGCTGAAGGTCTCGCCGTGGATCAGCTCGCTGAGGTCCATGGACATGAACCACAGCGCAATCGCCATCGGCATGACGATGAACGGGAAGGGCAGCAGGCGCAGCATCAGCAGGCCGGCGACCACGGTGGCGGCTTCCATCGCCAGCCAGCCGCCCTGCACATAGACGTAGTAGTCGTGGTAATCGCCCTGGTAGTCGTCCAGTGGCCACAGGCCGGTCAGGCGCTCGAAGGCAAACACCGCTAGCGGCACCAGGCTCACCGCCACCGCGCCGAGCAGGCCGCCGGGGATCTGCTGGCCGCGCCACCACAGGCTCAGGCCGCAGGCGGTGAGCAGGCCGATATAGGACAGGGCAATCAGTAGCAACGCGCCATCACCGGCGCGCATCCAGGCTTCGCTCATCAGCCAGCCCATCGCCCCCATGATCAGCAGCGCGCCGAAGTAATAGGCGATATGGGCCAGCTGGAAGCTGGCGTGCTGTTCCGGTTGCTGGCGCAGGAAGGCCAGCAGGCTCTGGTCCTGGCCGGGTTGCAGGACGCCGGCGCTGACAGCGCGGGCGAGGTCGTGGGCATCGATCTTGAGAGTCATGCAGGCTTCCTTTCTGCAGAGGGTGATGGACTCAGATGGCGCGGCTGGCGCGCAGCTCGGCAATCTGTGCGGTGCTGTAGCCGAGGCGGCTCAGCACCGCCTCGTTGTGTTCGCCCAGGGTCGGTCCGGTCCACTCCACGCCGCCCGGTGTCTCGCTCAGCTTGGGCACGATGCCGGGCATCTTGAACGGCTTGCCATCCGGTAGCTTGGCCGAGAGGAACATCTCGCGGGCGAGAAATTGCGGGTCCTTGAACATGTCTTCGGCCGAGTAGATGCGGCTGGCCGGCACCTCGGCGCGTACCAGGCTGGCTTCTACTTCGCTCAGCGGCAGGCTGGCGGCCCAGCGGTCGATTACTCCGTAGATCTCGTCACGCCGCGCATCGCGCCCGGCGTTGTCGGCGAGCGTCGGGTCGTCGGCCAGATCCGCACGGTCTATCGCGCGCATAAAGCGCTGGAAGATCGCATCGCCGTTGGCACCGATCTGGATGTGCTTGCCGTCGGCGCAGGTGTGGATGGAGGAGGGCGTGATGCCGGGCATGATGTTGCCGGTGCGCTCGCGGATGAAACCGAACACGTCGAACTCCGGCACCATGCTTTCCATCATGGCGAAGATCGCCTCGTACAGCGCCACGTCGACCACCTGGCCAGTGCCACCGTTGACCTCGCGATGGCGCAGCGCCATCAGCGCGCCGATTACGCCCCACAGCGCGGCGATCGAGTCACCGATGCTGATGCCGGTGCGCACCGGCGGGCGGTCCTCGAAACCGGTGATGTAGCGCAGCCCACCCATCGACTCGCCCACCGCGCCGAAGCCCGGCTGGTCCTGCATCGGCCCGGTCTGGCCAAAGCCGGACAGGCGCACCATCACCAGCTTGGGGTTCAGTGCGTGCAGCACGTCCCAGCCCAAGCCGAGTTTTTCCAGCACGCCGGGGCGGAAGTTCTCGATCAGGATGTCGGCTTCGCTCAGCAGCTTCTTCAGCACCTCGCGACCGCCCTCGTGCTTGAGGTTGAGGGTGATCGACTGCTTGTTGCGCGCCTGCACGAACCACCACAGCGAGGTGCCCTCGTACAGCTTGCGCCACTTACGCAGCGGATCGCCGCCATCCGGCGACTCCACCTTGATCACCTCGGCGCCGAACTCGGCGCAGATGCGCGAGGCGAACGGGCCGGCGATCAAGGTGCCGAGCTCGACCACTTTCAGGCCGGCGAGGGGTTTGCTGGGGATCATGGCGGCTCCGTGGCAGGGGGAAGCGCATAAGCCTATGCCATTGTGCGCCGGCTGGGGAGCGCGGGGTGGAGGCGAAGCTGTTGTGCGCCGGCATTGTGGGTTTAAATCGCCAGCGAATGGATAGATAGCCTGGACCATGGAGCACAACGGAACGTGAAAGCCTGGATAGTCCCACGCCTGCAAATACTGCTCGGCATCGCCGCCTTGATGCTGGCGCTGCAGGTGGTCAACAGCTTCAGCGGCAATGCCCTGAATGGCTGGGGCGTGCTGCCGCGCTACCCCGCCAGTCTGCCTGGCATCCTCGCGGCCCCCTGGCTGCATGCCGGCTGGCTGCATCTGCTCAACAACCTGCCGGGGTTGCTGGTGCTGGGCTGGCTGGTCAGCCTGGACTCGGTGCGGCGTTTGGTCGTCGCCAGTGCCTTCATCATCCTCGGCAGCGGCCTGTTGGTCTGGCTGTTCGCCCGTCCGGGCATGCACCTGGGTGCTAGTGGCTGGGTTTTCGGTTTGTGGGGGCTGCTGCTGGCCCAGGCCTGGTTCCGGCGCAGCCTGGGCAATTTGCTGGTCGCCGTGCTGGTGCTGTTCTATTACGGCGGCTGGTGGTTCGGCCTGTTGCCGAGCCAGGGTGTCTCCTTCGAGTACCATCTGTTCGGTGCTCTGTGCGGCGTGCTGTTCGCTGCATTGAGTCATCGAACGGCCGAACGGCAGGCATAGGAGCGGGGCGGGGCATGCCCCTTTCGGGTAGACTTGCCGCCTTTCCCGCCAGCCAAGAAGCCCGCCCATGGCCCTGCAAGCCACGCCTTACAAAGTCGACCTGAACCTCACCGATATCGACCGCAGCGTCTACGAGAACCTGCGTTTCACCGTGGCCAAGCACCCCTCGGAGACCGAGGAACGCCTGTGCGTGCGGTTGATCGCCTATGCCCTGTGGTACCACGAGCAGCTGGCCTTCGGGCGTGGCCTGTCGGATATCGACGAGCCGGCGCTGTGGGAGAAGAGCCTGGACGACCGCGTGCTGCACTGGATCGAGGTTGGCCAGCCGGATGCCGAACGCATCACCTGGTGCTCGCGGCGTACCGAGAAGTTCAGCCTGGTGGCCTACGGCAGCCTGCGCGTGTGGCAGACCAAGGTGCTCGACAGCGTGCGCAGCCTGAAGAACATCAATGTGGTCGGGGTGAACCAGGAAGCCCTGGAAAACCTCGCCCGCGACCTGCCGCGTTCGGTGAGCTGGAGTGTGATGATCAGCGACGGCGAGCTGTTCGTCACCGACGAGCGCGGCCAGCACGAGATTCCCCTGGAGTGGCTGGCCGGCGAACG
>JBOFCR010000022.1:0-9115 GCA_051646165.1 Pseudomonas sp.
CTCCTCGGGGCTGGCCAGCAACTGCTGGCGCTCCATGGCGCCGCTGTAGATTGCCGCGCGGCGGAAGAAGGCAGTGGCCACCGGCCCCGGGCACAGCACCGAGACCTTGACCCCGTGCGGGGCCAGCTCGTTGCGCAGCCCTTCGGACAGGCTCAGCACATAGGCCTTGCTGGCGAAGTAGTTGCTCATCAGCGGACCCGGCTGGAAGGCGGCCAGCGAGGCGACGTTGAGAATCTGCCCGCTGCCCTGCTTCACCATCATCTGGCCGATGCCGTGGCACAGGCGGGCCAGGGCCAGCACGTTGAGCTCGATCAGCTCCTGCTCGCGGCTCCAGTCCAGCTCGGTGAACAGGCCGGCACTGCCGATGCCGGCGTTGTTCACCAGCAGGTCGATGCGCCGCTCGCCCTGTTCCAGCTCCTGGATCAGGCCGTTGACCTGCATCGGCTCGGCAAGGTCGCAGACCCGGTACAGGGCTTCGACGCCGAAGCGTTGGCTCAGCTCGTAGGCCACGCTTTCCAGGGCCTCGCGCTGGCGGGCCACCAGAATCAGGTTGTGCCCGCGCCGGGCCAGGGCTTCGGCCAGGGCCAGGCCCAGGCCGCCCGAGGCGCCGGTGATCAATGCGTAGCCGCTCATGTGCGTTCCCTCGGCTGGTTCACCGGATCACTCCTCGAACGTCGCGGCGGGGGCCGTCTGTTGTGCCTGCGCGGCGCGCTCGGTGTAGTCCTGATAGGCAGGTATGGCGATGGCCGCCAGAATGCCGAGGATCGCTATCAGCGGCAGGGTACAGGCCAATACGATCACGCTGCGGCTATTCGGTGGCGGCGGCGGGCCGTAGCGATTGATGCCCGAGTTGCCAGGTATCACGAGCATGAGCAGAGCGAAGACCGTACCGATTGCCGGGACGAAGTTGAGTAGCCACAGCCAGCCAGACCAGCCGATGTCATGCAGGCGTTGCACGCCGATCTGCACGCTGACCACTACGGTGGCGATGGCGACCGGAATGGCCAGAATCACGCCGATAATTGGCGACAGGGCGATGACGGCCATGACCAGGCCATAGGCAAGCATGGCGACCAGCATCAGGGCTGCCGACCAGCCCAGATAGCGCATCCGGCCGATGCGTCCGGATACGCTGAACACCTTGAGCTCGGCGTAATGCGGCAACTCCTCGCCGACCTGGGCCTTGGGTGTGGCATAAGGCGAGGCTTCGGATGCGTTTGGTACGGCGGGCGCTGGTGCTGGCGCGCTTTCTGCCAACTGCGTCTGGCGGGCCAGGTACTTGTCGATGATGATGCCGCAGGCACTGCACTCGTTGGCCTTGCCTTGCTCATGGCCACATTTCGGGCAGCTCATGCGTACGTTGCTGAGCGGTTCATCTGGCGCGCTGGTGCGGTGGTCGTCGATCTCCACCAGGCTCAGGTTGGCTGCCAGATCCAACTCCTTGTACGCGCGCGCCCCGGCTCGCTGCAGGGCGGTCAGGTATTTCTCCGCCTCGGCCTCGGGCAGGTCACGCTTGATGGGCACGCGTGCGCCGCTGAACAGTGCTTCGATCTTGTCGCGATTGCTCTTGAACAGCTGGGCGAGGTTGTCCTTGACGATGTCCGGCTCCATGTCCGGCATCAGCTCGCCACTGAACACGATCTTGAAACGGGCTTCTGTCATCTGTGCATCCTTGTAGATTTCCTGATCTTGTAACGCTGGCGACCGGCCTCAGCGCGGCCAGCGCTGCGCCAGTTGCGTGCTGTGCTCACGGGCCTGGCGGTATTCGGCATCCAGGCGGGCGACCAGTTCAGCCGTGGTTGGCAGGTCAGCGATACCGCCCACGCCCTGGCCGGCCGACCACACGGTCTTCCAGGCCTTGGCTTCGTCGCTGATCGGCTTGAGCTTGTCGCCATAGTTGACGTCGCCCTTGTCCTGCAGGCGCTTGAGGTCGTAGCCGGCGCGCTCCAGGCTCTGGCGCATGAAGCTGGCCGGTACCCCGGATACCGCCGGAGTGTGCACGATGTCGGCGGCCTGGGCGCCGAGGATCATCTGCTTGTAGTCGCTATCGGCATTGCTTTCGCGGGTGGCGATAAAGCGCGTGCCCATGTAAGCCAGGTCGGCGCCCAGCAACTGGGCCGCGAGGATCTCGTGGCCGCTGTTGAGGCAGCCCGAGAGCAGCAGGGTCTTGTCGAAGAACTGGCGGATCTCGGCAATCAGGGCGAAGGGGCTCCAAGTGCCGGCATGTCCGCCTGCACCGGCTGCCACCGCGATCAGACCGTCGACCCCGGCTTCGGCGGCCTTCTCGGCATGCCGGCGGGTGGTCACGTCATGGAACACCAGGCCGCCATAGCTGTGCACGGCGTCCACTACTTCCTTCGCGGCGCCCAGGCTGGTGATCACCACCGGTACTTTGTGCTCCACGCAGATCGCCAGGTCGGCCTGCAGGCGCGGGTTGCTGCCGTGCACGATCAGGTTGACTGCGTAGGGCGCGGAGTCGGCCGTCAGGCCCGCTTCGATCTCTTCCAGCCAAGCCTTGAAGCCGCTGCTTTCGCGCTGGTTGAGCGCGGGGAAGCTGCCGACCACGCCGCTGTGGCAGCAGGCCAGCACCAGTGGCGGGGTGGACACCAGGAACATCGGGGCGGCAACGACCGGCAGGCGCAGGCGTTGATCGAGCAGAGCGGGCAGAGACATGGGGCTTCCTCGTAGAGTTGTGGGGTGGCTGGCCTCAGAAGGGTTTTACCACCACCAGAATGACGATAAGCAGCAGGAACAGTACCGGGATTTCGTTGAACCAGCGATAGAACACATGGCCGCGAGCATTTTCGCCGCGCGCGAAGCGTTTGAGCTGGGCACCACAGGCATGGTGATAACCGACCAGTAGAACCACCAGCAGCAACTTGGTGTGCAGCCAGCCCATCTGTAGCCAGGCGGGATTCAGATACAGCAGCCAGCCGCCCAGCAACAGGGTAGCGATCATCGACGGGTTCATGATGCCGCGGTAGAGCTTGCGCTCCATCACGCAGAAGCGCTGCTGGCTGGCTTCGTCATCGCTGATAGCGTGGTAGACGAACAGCCGCGGCAGGTAGAACAGGCCGGCGAACCAGCAGACCATGGCGATAATGTGCAGGGCCTTGACCCACAGATAGAGCATTGAGCGGTTCCTGAGTGCGGATTCTGCTGCCGATAGTAGAGAAAGGTCGGCCCGCGCGTCACCTTTGCGGTTGGCCGCAGCCCTGGTGGGCCTTATCATCGGCAGCTTTTCTGGGTTTGCTGCGAGGAACAGGTGATGGTCAAGGTTGGTATCGTTGGCGGCACGGGCTACACCGGGGTGGAACTGCTGCGCCTGCTGGCACAGCACCCGCAGGCTGAGGTGGCGGTAATCACCTCGCGCTCCGAAGCCGGGGTGAAGGTTGCCGACATGTACCCGAACCTGCGCGGCCACTACGACAACCTGGCCTTCAGCGTGCCCGACGTGGCTACCCTGGGCGACTGCGACGTGGTGTTCTTCGCCACCCCGCACGGCGTGGCCCATGCCCTGGCCGGCGAGCTGCTGGCTGCCGGCACCAAGGTCATCGACCTGTCTGCCGACTTCCGTCTGCAGGATGCCGAAGAGTGGGCCAAGTGGTACGGCCAGCCGCACGGCGCGCCAGAGCTGCTGCCCGAAGCTGTCTATGGCCTGCCGGAGGTCAACCGCGAGGCGATCAAGGGCGCGCGTCTGATCGCCGTGCCGGGTTGCTACCCGACCGCGACCCAGCTCGGCCTGCTGCCGTTGCTGGAGGCTGGCCTGGCCGACCCGAGCCGGCTGATTGCCAACTGCGCGTCCGGCGTCAGCGGTGCCGGGCGTGGTGCCAAGGTCGGCTCGCTGCTCTGCGAAACCAGCGAAAGCCTGATGGCTTATGCGGTCAAAGGCCATCGTCATCTGCCGGAAATCAGCCAGGGCTTGCGTCGCGCAGCCGGTGGCCCGGTGGGTCTGACCTTCGTGCCGCACCTGGCGCCGATGATCCGTGGTATCCACGCAACCCTCTACGCCACCGTGGCCGATCGTGGCGTCGACCTGCAGGCGCTGTTCGAACAGCGTTATGCCAACGAACCTTTCGTCGATGTGATGCCGGCTGGCAGCCATCCGGAAACCCGCAGCGTGCGTGGCGCCAACGTCTGCCGTATCGCCGTGCACCGGCCCCAGGGTGGAGAGCTGGTGGTGGTGCTGTCGGTGATCGACAACCTGGTCAAGGGCGCTTCCGGCCAGGCCGTGCAGAACTTGAACATCCTGTTCGGCCTCGACGAGCGCCTGGGCTTGGCCCATGCCGGCCTGATGCCCTGATCGCGTCTCCTCGCCGGCGGACTTGATTTCGCCGGTGAGGGCGCCCATTTATTGAGTAATGAGCTGGGCAGGGCATGCGGTCGGACAATAATTGACCAATTTGCTCGGGTAAGCGGATAATGCCCAGCCTCAGCAGTACGTGACATGGCGCCTGGCGCCGGGAGAGCAGCAAAATGAGCGTCGAGACCTTCACTCCAACCCCTCTGGTCTTCACCCAGGGCGCGGCGAACAAGGTGAAGAGCCTGGTCGATGAAGAGGGCAACGAGCGCCTGAAACTGCGGGTGTTCGTGACCGGCGGCGGCTGCTCGGGCTTCCAGTACGGCTTCACTTTCGATGAGGACGTGGCCGAGGACGACACCATAGTCGAGCGCGAAGGCGTGAGCCTGGTGGTCGATCCGATGAGCTTCCAGTACCTGGCCGGTGCCGAGGTGGATTACCAGGAAGGTCTGGAAGGTTCGCGCTTCGTGATCAAGAACCCCAACGCCAGCACCACTTGCGGCTGCGGTTCGTCCTTCTCGATCTGATCATCGCCACCCAGTAAAAAGCCGCGCATCTGCGCGGCTTTTTCGTTTCTGCTATCGGCTTAGGCCGGATAGATCGCCCCAAGCACGCGCAAGCCGCGAGCGCCGGTCACGCTTGGGCGATTGCCGGGAATGCCGTGCAGGCAGCAGTGGGCCAGCCAGGCGAAGGCCATCGCCTCGATCCAGTCCGGCTCCACGCCATGCGCCGCAGTGCTGGCCACGCGACAGTCCGGCAGCAGCTCCTGCAAGCGGCGCATCAGGGCGCCGTTGTGCGCGCCACCGCCGCAGACCAGCAGCTCGGCCGTGTCCTGCTGGGCATATTGCAGCGAGTCGACGATGCTGTGGGCGGTGAGGTCCAGCAGGGTGCGCTGCACATCGGCGGGGGCAATGGCGGGCAGGGCGGTGAGGTGCTGCTCCAGCCAGGCCAGGTTGAACAGTTCACGCCCGGTGCTCTTCGGCCCGCGTGCAGCGAAGAACGGATCGCTCAGCAGTGCCTGCAGCAGGCCGGAATGCACCTGTCCGCTGGCGGCCCAGGCGCCGTCACGATCGAAGGTTGCCCCGCTGGCCTGCTGGATCCAGGCGTCCAGCAGCACATTGCCCGGGCCGCAGTCGAAGCCATGCACGGGCTGGTCAGCATCGAGCAGGCTGAGGTTGCTGAAACCGCCGACATTGAGCACAGCGCAGGGCTGTTGGGCGTTATCGAACAGGGCTTCGTGAAACGCCGGTACCAGCGGGGCGCCCTGGCCGCCGGCAGCTACATCGCGGCGGCGGAAGTCGGCCACCACGCTGATGCCGGTCAGCTCGGCGAGCAGGGCCGGGTTGCCGATCTGGACGGTGAAGCCGCGAGCCGGTTCGTGGCGCACGGTCTGGCCGTGGCTGCCAATTGCCTGGATATCGCTAGCCTGCAGGCCTTCGCGGGTCAGCAGATCGTGAATGCCCTGGGCGGCCAGTTCGACCCATTGCTGTTCGGCTAGGGCGGCGCGAGCCAGCTCATCAGGGCCGCTGGCGCATAGCGCGAGCAGTATGCTGCGCAGTTCCGGCGGCATTGGGATGTAGTGGTGAGCGAGGAGGGTGGGGCGCTGTTCTTGCCCGATCAGGGCAATGTCCAGACCATCGAGGCTGGTGCCGGACATTACCCCCAGGTAGCGTTGCATGGGCTCAGCGCTTGTTCATGGCCACTTGCGTGGCCTTTTCCTGATCCATGCGCGCCATCAGCGGGGTGCTGAGTTGCATGAAGCGCTGCTTTTCATTGCGCGCGATCGGGTCGGCCATCGGCAGCTTCTGGCTCAGCGGGTCGACGTGCTTGCCGTTGACCTGGAACTCGTAGTGCAGGTGCGGGCCGGTCGACAGGCCGGTGGTGCCGATGTAGCCGATGATCTGCCCCTGCTTGACCATGCCGCCGGTGCGAATGCCCTTGGCAAAGCCCTGCATATGGCCGTACAGCGTGCGGTAGCTGCTGCCGTGCTGGATGATCACGGCATTGCCGTAACCGCCACGGCGCCCTGCCAGGAGGATCTTGCCATCGCCGGCGGCCTTGATCGGTGTACCGCGTGGAGCGGCGTAATCGACACCCTTGTGGGCGCGGATCTTGTTCAGGATCGGATGGCGACGGCCCATGGAGAACTTCGAGCTGATGCGGGCGAAGTCCACCGGGGTGCGGATGAACGCCTTGCGCATGCTGTTACCGTCGGCGTTGTAGTAGCTGGTCACGCCCTGCTTGCTGGTGTAGCGCACGGCGGTGTAGGTCTTGCCACGGTTGGTGAAGCGCGCGGCGAGGATGTCGCCGTTGCCTACCTGCTTGCCGTTGACCACGTGTTCTTCGTAGATCACTTCGAATTCGTCGCCTTCACGGATGTCGAGGGCGAAGTCGATGTCGTAGCCGAAGACGTTGGCCAGATCCATGGTCAGGTCGTGGGACAGGCCGGCGCGCTTGGCCGAGAGGAACAGCGAGCTGTTGATCACGCCATGGCTGTAGGTGGTGCGCACGTCCGGTTTGACCAGCTCGCGCTTGAAGTTGTAGCCCTTGTCGGTACGGCTCAGGGCGATGCTCTCCAGGTCGCTGAGCTTGCTGCGTACGCTATCCAGCTTGCCTTCCGGGGTCAGCTTGAAGTCCAGCACCTGGCCGATCTTCAGGTGGCTGAGCTGCTTGGCTTCCTTGCTGCTGTTCAGAGCCTCGTGCAGGTCGGTCGCGCTCAGGCCCACGCGGGCAAAAACGGTCGACAGCGTATCGCCATTGCCGACGGTGACGGCTTTCTGCAACGGATCGGCGGGAGGGGTAACGGTGGCGGTCTTGTTCGCGTCTTGGTTGGCGCTGTCTTTATTGATGCTGGCGCTGCCGTTGAACGGCGAGTCGCTGGTGGCTTGATCTGGTCGGAGATCGTCCTTTTCCTGCAGCACTTGCTCGGAGCCGTTATCCAGCTCCAGGCTCAAATAGGTCTTCTTTGCTTCGACTTCACGGGTCGGGAACACCAGCAGGGCCAGGCTCAGTAGCGCCGCTACGCCGCTGGCAGCCAGCAGGTGGCTCCTCGGGTAGGGCGGGACTTTGGGTACAGAATGCGTCATGGCTAAGGGTGTTTCTTGGAAGAATGCATTAACTGTCTAAAATATAATCAAATTTCGCTATAGGCAACCCTGCAGGCCATGCATCGGCCCAGTGGCATGCGCCTGGCGCAGAGCTTGTAATTGGTCAGTGATCTTGTATGGTTGGTTCCCTTTTGTTTTCGGGTGGCGACGAGTCCTGTCATGAAGTCGGTTGAAGAGCAGCTGGCGCTGATCAAGCGCGGTGCGGAAGAAGTTCTGGTTGAAGCGGAGCTGATCGAGAAACTCAAGCGTGGCCAGCCGCTGCGCATCAAGGCGGGCTTTGATCCGACTGCGCCGGATCTGCACCTCGGCCATACCGTGCTTATTAATAAGCTGCGTCAGTTCCAGGAGCTGGGGCATCAGGTGATTTTCCTGATCGGCGACTTCACCGGCATGATCGGCGACCCCAGCGGCAAGAGTGCCACTCGCCCGCCGCTGACCCGCGAGCAGGTGCTGGAGAATGCCGAGACCTACAAGACTCAGGTATTCAAAATCCTCGACCCGGCGAAGACCGAGGTGGCCTTCAACTCCACCTGGATGGACAAGATGGGGCCGGCCGACTTCATTCGTCTGACTTCGCAGTACACCGTGGCGCGCATGCTCGAGCGCGACGACTTCGACAAGCGCTACAGCAGCAATCAGCCGATCGCCATCCACGAGTTCCTCTATCCGCTGGTGCAGGGCTATGACTCGGTGGCGCTGCGTGCCGATGTCGAGCTGGGCGGTACCGACCAGAAGTTCAACCTGCTGATGGGGCGTGAGCTGCAGCGCGGCTACGGTCAGGCATCGCAGTGCATTGTCACCATGCCGCTGCTCGAAGGCCTGGATGGCGTGAAGAAGATGTCCAAGTCGCTGGGCAACTATATAGGTATCCAGGAAGCGCCTGGCGTCATGTACAACAAGCTGGTCTCCATGCCTGATGCGCTGATGTGGCGTTACTTCGAGCTGCTCAGCTTCCGTAGCATGGAAGAGATCGAGCAGTTCAAGGTGGATGTCGGGGCAGGCGCCAATCCGCGCGATATCAAGATCAAGCTGGCTGAAGAGATCGTTGCACGCTTCCATGGCGAAGAAGCTGCGGCTACTGCGCATCGTTCTGCGGGCAACCGTATGAAGGATGGCGAGTTGCCGGAAGACCTGCCCGAGATCGAGCTGCTGTCGGCGGAAGACATGCCGATCTCCTTCGTCCTTAATAAGGCAGGCCTGGTCAAGAACGCGGCAGGTGCTCGTGACCTGCTGGGCTCTGGTGGAGTGAAGGTGGATGGTGAGGTGGTCGATCGCGCCTTTATCTTCAAGCTGGGCTCGACCCATGTCTGCCAGGCCGGCAAGAAGGCTTTTGCGCGGGTTTCGCTGAAAGCCGAATAAAGCGCGTAATAAGTGTTGACGGCGAATTCTGCAGGCCTATAATGCGCACCTCTTCCGGCGCGGCCTGATCTGAAAACTCCTTGCTAAACAAGAAGTTAGACGAAAATAAAGGTTGCGACGGTGGCGGATTCGAGTAGAATGCGCCGGCCTGGCAGGGTGGTGATTTGACCCTTCAGGTGCTTCGAATCGAAAGGCTCGAAGATGTTGAAAAGAGGTGGTTGACAGCGGGTTTGAACGCTGTAGAATTCGCCTCCCGCTAACGAGATACTCCGGTTGATCGAAAGCGCAAGCGGTTGAGAAGAAACGAAAAATTCTTCGAAACTGGTTGACAGAAAGAAAGGCTGCTGTA
>JBOFCR010000068.1:0-55796 GCA_051646165.1 Pseudomonas sp.
GCATCGATAACCTCCTCAACTGGCTCTACCCCGCCGACCGCAACGCTGTGCAGCGTGCCTTGCAGATGCTGCTCGACGGCGCCGCGCCGCTGCTGGTGAATGCCCGCCTCAACCGGCCAGCCAGTGAAGAACCGTTGTGGCTGATGCTGCGCGGCGAACCGGGCAACCCCGGACACGCCCAGGGTACCCTGCAGAACATCAGCAACCAGAAGCGCGACGAACTGGCCCTACGCGAGAGCGAGCAGCGCTTCCGCCAGCTGTTCGAGCAGACCCCGCGCATCGCCGTACAGGGTTACGACCGCGAGCGCCGGGTGATCTTCTGGAACCAGGCCAGCATCCAGCTCTACGGCTACAGCGTGGCCGAGGCCATGGGCCGGCACCTGGAGGAACTGATCATCCCGCCGCCCATGCGCGCCCAGGTGGTCACAGGGATCAAGACCTGGATGATTGGCGGCCCGGCAATCCCGGCAGCCGAACTGACCCTGCAGAATCGCGATGGTGGCGCGGTGCATGTTTATTCCAGCCATCTGCTGCTGCGCAATGTGCGCAATCAGTTGGAGATGTATTGCGTGGACATTGACCTAAGCGAACAGAAACAGGCGCACGTCGAGCTGGAAGCCAGCGAGGCACGCTACCGCGAGCTGGTCGAGCAGCTGCATGAGGCGATCTTCCTCACCGACAGCGTTGGCCGCCTGACCTTCCTCAACCCGGCCTGGCAGACGCTGACCGGCTTCAGCATCAACGAAAGCCTCGGCCGGCCACTGCTGGACTTCATCGAGGAAGACCAGCAGCAACAGGTGGCCCAGCAGATCGCCGGCATCCTCGCTCACCATAACAGCAGCTGGCAGGGCGAAAGCCGCCTGCGCGAAGACGGCGGCCAACGGCGCTGGGTGTCGTTGCGCCTGGCCGCCGGCACGCAACATGGCCTGGGCCTGCGTGGCAGCCTCAGCGACATCCATGAGCGGCGTCAGACCCAGGCCCTGCAGGAGGCGCGCAATGCCGTGCTGGACTGCATGCTGGCTCAGCAGCCTCTGCAGCGCACCTTCGAGGACATGGCCCGGCGCCTGGAACGGATCAACCCGGAGATGATGATTTCCATCATGCTGCTGGAACACGGCCAGCTGCGCCTGATCAGTGCTCCGAGCCTGCCGGCCAGCTACAACGACATGCTCAACGGCATGCTTGCGCAGCCGCTGCTCGGCAGTTGCGGGCACGCCGCCGCCACCGGCGAGCTGGCCATTGCCGAAGACCTGCAGAACCACCCCAACTGGGCCGTTTTCCGCGACCTGACTCAGCAACACGGCTTGCGCGCCTGCTGGTCGCTACCGTTCAAGAACGACCAGGGCGAAGTACTCGGCACCTTCGGCATCTACTACCGGCGCATCGCCCACCCGGCTGCGGAGGATATTGCCCTGGTCACCGAGTTCACCCGCCTGGCCGGGCTGGCCGTGCACCAGGCGCACCGCGACGCCGAACGCCTGCAGAGCGAACTGCGCTTTCGCGCCACCTTCGATCAGGCCGCCGTCGGCATCGCCCACCTGGCCCCAGACGGGCGCTGGCTGCGGGTCAACCAGAAGCTCTGCCAGATGTATGGCTACAGCCTGGAGGAAATGCTCGGCATGACCTTCCAGGACCTCACCTACCCCGACGATCTGGCAGCCGACCTGCATCAGGTAGAGCGCCTGCTGAGTGGCGAGATTCGCAGCTACAGCATGGAAAAGCGCTACCTGCAGCGCGATGGCAACCTGCTCTGGGCCACCCTCAGCGTGACCCTGGTGCGCCACGCCAATGGCGAGCCCAACTACTTCATCTCGGTGGTCGAGGACATCAACCTGCGCAAGCAGCACGAGCAGGCCCTGCGCCAGGCCTCGACGGTGTTCGACAACACCCAGGAAGCCATCGTCATCATCGACGCCAGCCGGCGCATCCTCACCTGCAACCCGGCGTTCAGCGCCATCACCGGGCTCAACCAGCAGCAGGCCATCGGCCAGCGCCTGCCGCTGCTGTCCGGCAACAGCCTGGAGCGCGCCCGTTACCGCTCGCTGTGGCGCAAGGTGCGCGCGGATGGCCACTGGCAGGGCGAGTTGAACAGCCGGCGCGGTGATGGTTCGACCTTTCCCTTCTGGCTGACCATCAGCCGGGTGCGCGACGGCGACCCGCTGTTGCCGCAGTTCGTACTGACCTTCACCGATCTCAGCCAGTACCGCGACAGCCAGGAACGGCTGGCGCACCTGGTGCACTTCGACCCGCTCACCGACCTGCCCAACCGCCTGTATGCCAACGAACGCCTGGGGCACGCCCTGGAGCGCGCCCAGCGGCACCAGGAGCGGGTCGCGGTGCTGTTCTTCGACCTCGACCATTTCAAGACCATCAACGAGGGCCTCGGACACAAGGTCGGCGATGAGCTGCTGATCGCCGTGGCCCGACGCCTGCAACAGCGCCTGCGCAACGAAGACACCCTGGCACGGCTGAACAGCGACGAGTTCCTCGTGGTGCTGGAGAACCTACAGCGCCCGGATGAAGCGGCCAGCATCGCCCGCATCCTGCTCGAACTGCTGGAACGCCCGCTGCAGCTGGACAACGGCCGCGAAGCCTACCTGGGCGCCAGCATCGGCATCAGCCTGTACCCCGACGACGGCCTGTCCAGCGACGAGCTGCTGCGCAACGCCGATGCGGCCCTGCACCAGGCCAAGCTGGAGGGACGCAACACCTTCCGCTTCTATACCCAGGGCCTGACCCATCAGGCACACACCCGCCTGACCCTGGAAGGCCAGTTGCGCCAGGCGCTCAAACGCAACGAGTTCAGCCTGCACTACCAGCCGCTGGTGGACAGCGGCAGCGGCAACGCCATTGGCGTGGAGGCCCTGCTGCGCTGGAACAGCGAGCAGGGCCTGATCTCGCCCGCGCAGTTCATCCCGCTGGCCGAAGACACCGGGCTGATCGTGCCGATCGGCACCTGGGTGCTGCGCGAAGCCTGCCGGCAGATGCAGTTCTGGCGCCGCCAGGGCCTGCCGCTGGAAACCCTGGCGGTCAACCTGTCGCCGCGCCAGTTCCGTCAGGCCGACCTGCTCCAGCAAGTACGCGAGGCGCTGCTCGACAGCGGCCTGCCGGCCAGCTGCCTGGAACTGGAGATCACCGAAGGCGCGTTGATGGACAATGTCGAGCAGGCCCGCGAAACCCTGATCGCCCTCAAGGGCCTGGGCCTGAAGCTGGCCATCGACGACTTCGGCACCGGCTATTCGTCGCTGGCCTACCTGCGGCGCTTCCCACTGGACAAGCTGAAAATCGACCAGAGCTTCATGCAGGGCGTGCCGGAGGACCAGGCCAACCTGGAGATAGTCGCCACCATCATCGGCCTGGCGCGCAACCTCAAGCTCAACGTGCTGGCCGAAGGCGTGGAAACCGAGGCGCAACTGCAGGCCTTGCGCCAGCTGGGCTGCAATACCTGCCAGGGTTACCTGTTCAGCCGCCCGCTGAGCGCCATCCAGTTGGTCAACTGGCTGCGCAGTGACCATCAGTCGGTCGGTTGATCTGGATCAACAGCCAGACAAGCACGGGGGCTACACTGCAACCTCCCCATCTGAAAGGAGGCCCTCGATGAACATCACTGTGCGTACGGTAATGACACCTCAAGGGAGCCGTTGGCAGGTCTGCATGGATCAGCACGGCGTGACCTTTCGCAGCCAGGAAGAGGCGCAAGCCTTTGTCCGCACCCTGGAAAACCGCCTGCGGGCTCCCCACTCGCTGCCCCGGCAGGCGCAAGCGCTAGTAGCCAGCTGAACACGGCGCAGACAAGGCAATTACCTCACCCTGCACAGGCACAAGCCTTTTCAGGGTGAGGTTTGGTGCGCGTGCAACCGGGCAGCCCGGATACCTAGAACCTGTTTACGAACTTTCCGTGCCCTTGCCGATAGCGCGGAAAGACCGTCTAAAACTCCAGCGACGACTTGCGCGCGTGACGTGCCGTCAGCACCGCCAGCAGCACGGTGACACTCGCGCAGCAGACGATCACCAGCGCCATTGGCCGCGCCGTGCCATCGTGCAGAGCACCGACCAGTGCCGAAGCCCCCGCCGCCACGGTGAACTGCAACGAACCGATCAGGGCCGAGGCGCTCGCGGCATGGTTGCCCTGCCCGGCCATGGCGCAGGCCGTGGCATTGGGCAGGATGCAGGACAAGCTGGCGATGCTGATGAACAGCGGCACCAGCAGCGGCCACAGTTGTTGCGGCTGGATCAGCGAGACCACCAGCAGCACCAGCGCCGAAGCCAGGAAGATCCACACCGTGCGCTGCAGCCAGTAACCCGGCCCGTGCAGGCGCAACAGCCAGCCATTGAGCTGGGCGCTGAGGATGAAACCCGCCGCATTCAGGCCGAACAGCCAGCCGTAGTGCTGCGGCGATACGCCGTACAGTTCGATGAAGATGAAAGGCGACGCGGCGATATAGGCGAACATGCCGGCCATGGCAATACCGCCGGTCATGCCATGGCCGATCAGCAGACGGTCACCGAGCAGGCTCATGTAGCGCGACAGTGCGCCGCGCAGGGGCGGTCGCGGCAGCTGGGTCGACTGGGTCTCCGGCAGCCACAGAAGCACACCCAGCAGGCACAGGGCGCTGAACAGCATCAGCCCGTAGAACACCGACTGCCAGCCGAACAGATCCAGCAGCAGGCCACCGCCGATCGGCGCCAGAATCGGCGCCACGCCCATCACCAGCATCAGCTTGGAAAACACCTTGGCCGACTGCAGCGGATTGCACAGGTCGCGTACCACCGCGCGCGAGATGACCATGCCGGCGCAGCCACCCAGAGCCTGGACGAAGCGCGCGACGATCAGCCACTCCAGGCTCTGCGCCAGGGCACAGGCCAGTGACGCCAGGGTGAACAGCACCACCCCGACCACCAGCGGCCGGCGCCGGCCGAAGCGGTCGGCCATCGGCCCGTAGATCAGTTGGCCAATGGCGATACCGGTGAAATAGGAAGCCAGCGAGAGCTGGATATGCTCGACATCGGTGGCGAAGTATTTCGCCAGGGTCGGGAAAGTCGGCAGATAGAAGTCGATGGCCATCGGGCCGAAGGCACTGAGCCAGCCAAGGATCAGCAGGGTGCGTAATTTCATCGGTTATTAGGGCCTGTTTACGATCTTTCCGTGGTTTCAGTCTGAGCGCCCAAGTGGCCGGCAGCCGCTGAGCCCGTAGGCTGGGTTAGCCGCGCCTGCCGTTGCCCATGCTAAACGTACAAGCATGGCGCGGCGTAACCCAGCGAAGTATGCATAAGTCCCGTGGCCCCGCTGCTGGGCTACTGACCGTTCCAGCCTGGCGACTGGGGCGTTCAGACTGAAACCCCAGAAAGATCGTGAACAGGCTCTAAGGGCAGGCTCTGGCCTGAGAACCTGTTTACGATCTTCTGAATTAGAGCCAGACGAGGCACAACGACCAGCGGGAGTAACAGCCGTAGGCTGGCCCGAAGGGTGAGTGCCAGCGAATCAAGTGGCCGAAAAAGCGCAGTTTACAAGGTGTAAATGAGCATTTTGAGGCCACTTTTAACGCGGTATGGCCGCGAGTCAGGAGATCGTAAACAGGTTCTGAGGAGACAGCGCCCGCCGAGTGGCGGGCGCTGCCGATACGTTACCTCACTCCACGTGAGGGGCCGCAGTTTTCTTTCGGTCAAGCCTGGCCGCCAGGGATTCGACCAGCAGGTAGAACATGGGAATCAGGAAGGTCGCCAGCAGGGTCGCCGCCAACATGCCACCGATTACCCCGGTACCGATCGAATGGCGGCTCGCCGAGCCGGCGCCGCTGCTGATGGCCAGCGGCACGCAACCGAGGATGAAGGCCAGCGAGGTCATTACGATCGGCCGGAAGCGCATCTTGGCCGCCTCGTACGCCGAGTCGAAGATGCTCTTGCCCTCGGCGCGCAGCAACACGGCGAACTCGACGATGAGGATGGCGTTCTTCGCCGCCAGGCCGATCAGCGTCACCAGGCCGACCTGGAAGTACACGTCGTTCTGGATGCCGCGCAGCCACACCGCGAGGATCGCGCCAAACACCGCGAAGGGCACCGCGGTGACCACCGCCAGCGGCAGGGTCCAACGCTCGTACTGGGCGGCGAGGATCAGGAACACCATGATCAGGCCGAAAATGAACGCCGTGCTGCCGGAGCCCTGGGTCGCCAGTTCCTGGTAGGCCGAGCCGATCCAGCCGACCGTGTACTCGCTGCCAAGCATACTGTCGGCCACTTCCTGGATCGCCGCCAGGGCCTGGCCGGAACTGTAGCCCGGCGCCGGCCCGCCCAGGAACTTGGCCGAGGGGTAGACGTTGAAGCGCGCGTAGGTGTCCGGGCCGAGGATGCGATTGACCTTGATCAGGCTGGTCAGCGGCACCAGGTCACCGCCGCTGGCACGCACATAGACCTGCGACAGGTCTTCCGGCTTGCGCCGGAACTCCGACTCCGACTGCAGGCTGACCTGCCAGGTACGACCGTACAGGGTGAAGTCGTTGACGTAGTAGCTGCCGAAGGTCGACTGCATGGCGGTGAACACATCGCTGATCGATACGCCCAGGGCACGCGCCTTGGTGCGGTCGAGGTCGATGTAGTACTGCGGCACGTTGGCGCTGAAGGTGCTCTGCACCCCGGCCAGTTCCGGACGTTTCTGCGCCGCGGCGACGAAAGCCTGAACCTTCTCGCCGAGCTGCGCGACGCTGCCGCCGCTGCGGTCCTGGATGTAGCCCTCGAAACCGCCGGTGGTGCTCATGCCGGTGATCGGCGGCGGGTTGAAGCTCATTACCACGCCATCCTTCTCCTTCATGCCCATGCCCATGAAGGTGCGCGTCAGGTTGCGCGCGTCCAGCTCAGGCGTGGTGCGCTCGGACCAGTCCTTGAGCGGCACGAAGCTCACCCCGGCGTTGGTGCGCTGGCCGAAGGTCAGCACGTCGAAGCCGGCGAAGGTCACCACATCCTCAACGGCCGGGTGCTGCATCAGTTGCTGGGTGAAGTCGGCGGTCAGCTGGTCGGTACGGTTGACCGAGGCGGCCGGCGGCAGGAAATAGGCGTTGATCACGTAGCCCTGGTCCTCGTCCGGCACCAGCGAGCCGGGCACCCGGCCGAACAGCACGACGATCAGCGCGATCATCCCGCCGAACAGCAGCAGGCCGACCACCGAACGCTTGAGGAAGAAGGCCACGCCAGCACCGTAGCCATCGGTCATGCGCTCGAAGAAGCGGTTGAAGACGCGGAACGGCGCCGCCGGTTCACTATGGTCGGGCTTGAGCATCAGCGCGCAGAGCGCCGGCGACAGGGTCAACGCGACGATGCCGGAGATCACCACGGACACCGCAATGGTGATCGCGAACTGCTTGTACATCTCACCGGCCAGGCCGCCGAGGAAGCCGACCGGAACGAACACCGCACACAGCACCAGGACGATGGCGATGATCGGCCCGGTCACCTCCTCCATGGCCTCGATCGCCGCCTCGCGGGCATTCAGCTTCTTGGTGCGCATCACCCGCTCGACGTTTTCGATCACCACGATGGCGTCGTCCACCACGATACCAATCGCCAGCACCATGCCGAACAGGGTTAACAGGTTGATCGAAAAGCCCAGCGCATACATGCCGGCGAAGGTGCCTACCAGCGACACCGGGATGGCCAGTACCGGGATCAGCGTGGCACGCCAGTTCTGCAGGAACACGAAGACCACCAGCACCACCAGCAGCAGGGCCTCGAAGAAGGTGTGCACCACCTCCTCGATGGACACCTCGACGAACCTGGTGGTGTCGTAGGGAATCTTGTAGGTAATGCCCTCGGGGAAACGCTCGGCAAGGCTATCCATGGTCTTGCGCACCGCTTCGGCGGTGTCCAGGGCGTTGGCCCCCGGCTGCAGGTAGACGCCGAAGGCGGCGTTCTGCTGGCCGTTGAGGCTGGTCACCAGGGAATAGTCCTGGGCACCCAGCTCGACCCGCGCCACATCGCCCAGCAGCAGGCTGGCACCAGTGGGATCGGAGCGCAGGATCACGCTCTCGAACTCCTTGGGGTCCTTGAAGCGGCCCTGAGTGGTCACCGTGTAGGTGAAGTCCTGCGGCGTCTGCAACGGCTGCTGGCCGAAGCTGCCGGCGGCGAACTGCGAGTTCTGCTCGCGAATGGCGTTGACCACGTCGGTCGGCGTCAGGTCGTACTGGGCCAGCTTGTCCGGGCGCAGCCAGATGCGCATGGAATAGTTCTTCGAGCCGAACTGGCTGACATCGCCGACGCCCGGCAAGCGCTTGAGCTCATCGATGACGTTGATCAGCGCGTAGTTGGAGATGAACACCGGGTCCTTGGAATTGTCCGGCGAATAGAGGGTGACCACCTGGAGGATGTCCGAGGACTTCTTCTCCACCTTCACCCCTTGCCGGCGCACTTCCTCGGGCAGCTTGGCCAGCGCGGCCTGCACCCGGTTGTTGACGTCGATGGTGGCCTGGTCCGGGTCGCGCCCCACCTCGAAGTACACCGACAGGCTCATGCTGCCGCTGGCCGAGGAGTTGGACAGTTGGTAGATCATGCCCTCCACGCCGTTGATCTGCTGTTCCAGCGGCGCGGCGACGGTCTCGGCGATGACCTGGGCGCTGGCGCCCGGGTAGCTGGCCGACACCGACACCTGCGGCGGCAGGATCTGCGGGTACTGGGCGATGGGCAGGGCGCGCATCGCCGCCAGGCCGCCCAGGACGATGACGATGGAGATGACCGCGGCGAACACCGGTCGGTCGATAAAGAACTTCGAGATCACAGGCCGCGCTCCTTACTGCTGGGGCTGCGCGACAGGCGCGGCGTCAACCACCTTGACCGGCGCATTCGGGCGCACCTTGGGCAAGCCTTCGACTATCACCTTGTCGCCGGCGACAATCCCGCTATTCACCACCCAGCGGCCCTCGGCGGTATGCGCCGTGCCCACCGACCGTACGCGGGCCAGGCCCTGCTCGTCGACCACGTAGACGAAGGTGCCGTTCGGCCCCTGGGAAATGGCCCGCTCCGGCACGGTGACCGCATTGGGCTTGTTGATGCCCTTGACCAACACGCGCACGAACTGGCCAGGCATCAGCGCGCGCTCCGGGTTGGGCACCACCGCGCGGACGCTGACGGTGCCGGTGCTGCGGTCAATGGTGCTGTCGGTGAAGTCCACCTTGCCCTCCAGCGGGTAGACCGAGCCATCGCCGAACTTGATGCTCACGCTCATCTGCTGACCACCCTCGCGTACCAGGCTGCCATCCTGCAGCCCCTGGCGCACGCTGGAGACCTCGCGATCCGGGGCGGCGAAGTTGACGTAGATGGGGTCGAGCTGGGTGATCTGGGTCAGCAGGCTGGCGTTCGGGTCGCCGGCCACCATCAGGCTACCTTCGGACACCGTTTCCTTGCTGGTGATACCGGAGATCGGTGCCTCCACCGTGGTGTAGTCGAGGTCGATCTGCCTGGCCTGCACCTCGGCCTTGGCCGCCTCGATATTGGCCTTGCTCTGCTCGAAGTTGGACACCGCGTTGTCCAGCTCGCTCTCGCTGGCGAAGCCCTTCTTCTGCAGCTCGCGGATACGTTTGAGGTCACGATCGGTCTGCCGGTAACGCGCCTGCTCCTGCGCCAGGGTGCCCTTGGCCCGGGCCAGCGCCGCCTGGTAGGGGCGCGGGTCGATGCGGAACAGGATCTGGCCCTGCTTGACCTGGCTGCCCTCCTGGTAAGTGCGCTCCTGCAGGATGCCACTGACCTGGGCGCGCACCTGCACCTCGCGGAAACCGGCGGTGCGCGCCGGATACTCGAACTGCAGCGACAGCGACTCGACCTTGGCGGCCTCTACCACCACTTCCGGTGGCGGCATCTGCTGGGCCGGGGTAGCGGCCTGCAGCAGCGGACTGAACAACAGACCCAGGGCAAGCGCGTTGAGCGCAACGGGAAGTGGTCGAGAAAGCATTTGTCGTCTCCATGACGTCTTGGATAGGCAAAGAGCCAGAAAAGGTGACGCGCCGGTTACGCCCACCTGTACCGGGAAAGCAAACTCCGGCACAAAAATCATTACACTGAGTTCCCCAGAACAAGAGCCTAGACGGATTCCATTCGCCCGCCATGCGCCGAACCAAAGAACAAGCCGAGCAAACCCGGGTCGCCATCCTCGCCGCCGCCGAGCAATTATTTCTGGAAAAGGGCGTGGCGCACAGCACGCTCGAACAGATTTCTCGCGCCGCCGGGGTGACCCGTGGCGCAGTGTATTGGCATTTCCAGAATAAGGCGCATCTGTTCCACGAGATGCTCAACCAGATCCGCCTGCCGGCGGAGCAGATGAGCCTGCGCCTGTCCGGCTGCAACGGCATCGACCCGCTGCTGTCGCTGCGCGAGCTGTGCATCGAGGCCGTCGAAAACCTCGGACGCGACGAGCAGAAGCGGCGCATCTTCACCATCCTGCTGCACCGCTGCGAATTCACCGATGAACTGCGCGAGGCCGAGCAGCGCCATAACGCCTTCATCAACCAATTCATCGAGCTGGTGGAGAACCTGTTCAACCGTGACGACTGCCGCGCCCGCCTGCAACCCGGCATCACCCCGCGCCTGGCCTCGCGCGCGTTGCACGCACTGATCGTCGGGCTGTTCAGTGACTGGACCCGCGATCCGCAACTGTTCGACCCGCTGTGCGACACCGCCGGCATGATCGACGCCCAGTTGCGCGGCCTGCTGCACGAGTGGCAGCCGCCGTCATAACGGCGCGGGGGCAAGAGCCCGTTCAGGATCGGGGTTCTGCAATGGCGACCTATGCCTCGGAACGTAAGCTGGATTAGCCGCCAACAGGCTGTTCAAGCCTGGCGACCGGGTTGGCGGCGGCGTAACCCAGCAGCGGAGCCACGGGATCTACGTATCCCCTGCTGGATTACGCCGCGCCGAGCTGGCGTGGTCAGCACGGACAACGCTAAGAGCCTGTTTACGATCTCCTGGCTCGCGGCCATACCGCGTTAAACGTAGCCTCAACAAGCCGCAAGCGGATTTCAGTCAGTAGCCCGGACTTCAGTCCGGGACATCTCAGGCAACCCCGGACTGAAGTCCGGGCCACGGTACTCACCCAGCCTACGCTCCGAGAGCCCGAAAAGATCGTAAACAGGCGCTAAGCCGGCTCTGCCGCATAGCCCTGACCACGGATCGCCGCCAGCAGTTGCTCCAGGCTCAAACGACTGGCGACCCGCACCTCGCCGGCGCCCAGATCGACCTGCACCTCGGCCGCCGGGTCGTCGGCCTGCACCGCATGGGTAATGGCCCGTACGCAGTGACCACAACTCATACCGGACACTTTCAGGATCTGCATGATGCTTACCTCATTGGATGGTTGATGGGATGAGTGTCGAGCGTGCCATCGCGGCAAGGTCAAGCGTGCACTTGTCGCCACGACCAGCCTGGCCCAAGCTGCACAAAGTCTTCGGAGATTTTCGCCATGCGTGTGCCAATTGCCCTGCTCGTCCTGTTCGCTCTGCCGGCCCTGGCCGACGAGTCGGTGCCGGAAGCGCCGGCCACGCCGCCCCAGATACCCGCCGCCGCGCCCACCCCGCGCCCCGCAGACGTACCCATGGCGCCCATGACCCGGCCTACGCCCATCGACTACGGAGTGCTGATGGTGTCGCGCGAGCGCCTGGAAGTCTCCACCCCCTGCGAGATCGGCCTGTACCTGCAGGGCAACCTCACCGCACGCCTGTATCAGGGCCAGTCGGTGACCCTCAATCTGCCGCCCGGCGAAGTACTGGTGCGTCTCGGCCAGCTCGGCGGCCTGCACTGCCAGCCACGCTTCGAGCAACTGCGCAGCCAGACCCTGCGCATCAGCGTCGGCGAAGTGGCCAAGTACCGTATCGCCATGGACTCGCTAGGCCTGCAGCTGATCCCGGCACCGCTCAACTACTGATGCGACAATCCACCGCTTGACCTTACCCATGGGTCAAGGTTGATCCTAGAGGCGAACCCGATGGAGTCGCCCTATGAGCAGCCTGCAGACCTTCGACCTGCCCATTCGCGGCATGACCTGCGCCAGTTGCGCCGGTCGCGTCGAACGCGCCCTCGGCAACGTGCCCGAGGTGCAACAGAGCAGCGTCAACCTGGCCAGTGAGCGCGCCCGCGTGGTCGCACCCGGCGAACGCCTGGGCGAGCTGCTCGCCGCCGTCGAGCAGGCCGGCTACAGCGTACCCCTGCAGCGCATCGAACTGGCCATCGACGGTATGACCTGCGCCAGCTGCGTCGGCCGCGTCGAACGGGCCCTGAGCCAGCTGCCGGGGGTGCTCAGCGCCAGCGTCAACCTGGCCAGCGAACGGGCCCATCTTGAGGTCATCGACGGCCTGCCCATCGAGCAACTGATCGCCGCCGTCAGCACCGCCGGTTACCAGGCCAGACCGCTGGCCGACCAGCCCGCCCAGGAACCTGACGCAGCCCTGCGCCGCGAACGCCTGCGCGTGCTGCTCGGCCTGCTGCTGGCCGCGCCCTTGGTGCTGCCGATGTTCGCCGAATGGTTCGGCCTGCACTGGATGCTGCCGGCCTGGGTGCAGTTCGCCCTGGCCACCCCGGCGCAGTTCATCCTCGGCGCACGCTTCTATGTCGCCGCCTGGAGGGCCGTGCGCGCCGGCAGCGCCAACATGGACCTGCTCGTCGCCCTCGGCACCAGTGCCGGCTATGGTCTGAGCTTGTATCTGTGGGCCACTGCTGGGCATCACGACATGCCCCATCTGTACTTCGAGGCCTCGGCCGTGGTCATCGCTCTGGTACTGCTCGGCAAGTACCTGGAGAGCCGCGCCAAGCGCCAGACCAGCAGCGCCATCCGCGCCTTAGAAGCCCTGCGCCCGGAGCGTGCCACACGCCTGATCGACGGCCATGAGGAAGACGTGGCCATCGCCAGCCTGCAACTGGGCGACCTGCTGGTGGTGCGCCCGGGCGAACGCTTCCCCGCCGATGGCGAAGTGCTCGAAGGCCAGAGCCAGGCCGACGAAGCCCTAATCAGCGGGGAAAGCCTGCCGGTGGCCAAAGGCCCCGGCGACCGCATCACCGGCGGCGCCATCAATGGCGAGGGACGCCTGCTGATACGTACCACGGCCCTCGGCGGCGAGAGCGTGCTGGCGCGCATCATCCGCCTGGTGGAAGACGCCCAGGCCGCCAAGGCGCCGATCCAGAAACTGGTGGACCGGGTCAGCGCGGTCTTCGTCCCGCTGGTGCTATTGATCGCCCTGTCCACCCTGGGCACCTGGCTGCTGCTCGGTGCAGGCATCGAAACCGCGCTGATCAATGCCGTGGCCGTGCTGGTGATTGCCTGCCCCTGCGCCCTCGGCCTGGCCACCCCGGCGGCGATCATGGCCGGCACCGGCGTGGCCGCACGCCACGGCATCCTGATCAAGGATGCCCAGGCCCTGGAGCTGGCGCACAAGGTCAGCGTGGTGGCCTTCGACAAGACCGGCACGCTGACCTCCGGCCAGCCGCGCATCGTGCATATGCAGGCCGTGACCGACGATAACCAGCTGCTGCGCCTGGCCGGTACGCTGCAACAAGGCAGCGAACACCCGCTGGCACGCGCCGTGCTGCAGGCCTGTGCAGAACGCCAGCTGCCCCTGGCCACCCTGCAGGCCAGCCAGGCCCTGGCCGGGCGCGGCATCCAGGGCACCGTCGAAGGACGCCAGCTGGCCCTGGGCAACGAACGCCTGCGCGCCGAACAGCAACTGGCGGCTGCCGAACTGGCACCGCTGGCCACGGCCTGGGAGGCCGAAGGCCGCACCCTGTCCTGGCTGCTGGAGCTGGCTCCGCAACCGCGCGTGCTCGGCCTGCTGGCCTTCGGCGACAGCCTCAAGGACGGCGCCGCGCAAGCCGTGCAAACCCTGCGCGCACAAGGCATCGCCAGCCACCTGATCAGCGGCGACAACGCCGGCAGCGCCAATGCCGTGGGCCACACCCTGGGCATCGACCAGGTGCATGCCCAGGTGCTGCCCGCCGACAAGGCCGCGCATGTCGCCGCCCTCAAGGCCGGTGGCGCGGTGGTGGCGATGGTTGGCGACGGCATCAACGACGCACCCGCGCTGGCCGCCGCCGATGTCGGCATCGCCATGGGCGGCGGCACCGACGTGGCCATGCACGCCGCCGGCATCACCCTGATGCGCGGCGACCCGCGCCTGGTACCGGCCGCCCTGGAGATCAGCCGGCGCACCTGGCGCAAGATCCAGCAGAACCTGTTCTGGGCCTTCGTCTACAACCTGATCGGCATCCCGCTGGCCGCCTGCGGCCTGCTCAACCCCATGGTCGCCGGCGCCGCCATGGCCCTGTCCAGCGTCAGCGTGGTGAGCAATGCCCTGCTGCTGAACGCCTGGAAACCGAACGTCGAGGAGCCGCACCCATGAACATCGGCCAAGCCGCTAAACAGTCAGGCCTCAGCGCAAAGATGATCCGCTACTACGAGTCCATCGGCCTGCTGCAACCGGCCGGGCGCAGCGACAGCGGTTATCGCCTGTATGGCCATCAGGATTTGCACGTACTGGCCTTTATCAAGCGCTCGCGCGACCTGGGTTTCTCCCTGGAGGAAGTCGGCAAGCTGCTGACCCTGTGGCAGGACCGCGACCGCGCCAGCGCCGATGTCAAAGCCCTGGCCCAGGCACATATTGCCGAACTGAACCGCAAGATCGAGGAACTGAGCAGCCTGCGCGATACCCTCGATGAGCTGGTGCAGCACTGCCAGGGTGATCATCGGCCGGATTGCCCGATTCTCAGGGACCTGGAGTCAGGCAGCAGTCATTCCTGCACGAAGCACTGCTGATTGGCCGAATGGCAGAAAGCACAACGCCGGCCCAGGGCCGGCGTTGTGCCTTATTGCGTCGTGCAACGACAGGAGAGAACGCTCCCGCCGCCGCACCCGGTGTAGCTTTAGAAATTGTACTTCGCGGAAGCGGTCAGGCTGCGCGGTGCACCGTAGGTCAGAGCACCGTAGGCATCGAACACGTCGAAGTATTTCTCGTCGGTCACGTTGTTGGCGTTCAGCTGACCCGAGAGATTCTCGGTGAACTCGTAACGCGCCATCAGGTTGACCAGAGCGTAAGCGTCCTGCTCGATCTTCTCGGGGTTGCCCGCCGGGTTGGTCGCGTAGGTGTAGATGGTGTCCTGCCAGTTCACCCCACCGCCAATGACCAGCTTGTTGAGCGCGCCAGGCAGACGATAAGTGGTAAAGGTACGCAGCAGTTTGGTCGGGTAGAGGGTGTTGACGTCATCTCCCTCGGCATCTTCGGCGGTGAACTGGGTGTAACCCACAGTGGCATTCCAGTTGTTCGCCAGCTCGCCGGATACTTCCAGCTCGAAGCCTTCGCTGGTTGCGCCTTCGCTGGCCTCATAGGCATAACCGCCCATGGGGTTGGAAGGATCGATCAGCACGCCAGTGCTCTGACCCAGATTGTCCTGCTTGATCTGGAAGACGGCAGCAGAAGCATTCAGGCGACCCTCGTAGAACTCGCCCTTGAGGCCGATTTCATTGCTCTCGCCAACGATAGAGTCCAGCTGCTGCCCGCTGCTATCGCGAACCGATTGCGGCAGGAAGATTTCGGTGTAGCTGGCATAAGCCGAGATGTTCTCGGTGAGGTCGTAGACAAGGCCTGCATACGGCGTCACTTCGTTATCGACGTCGACCTTGCTCACTTCGGAGTAGATGTCGTCACTGGTCTTCTCGTACCAGCTTTCACGCGCCCCGAGGATCACCTTCAGCTCGTCGGTCACGTTCAGGCGAGTAGCGGCGTACAGCCCTTTCTGCCGAGTCTCGCTGTAACCGTAATCACCGCGAGGGCCCCAGATCGGCTCGGGGAATTCGCCCTTGTAGCTATCGAAATTGGCAACGCCATCAAAACCGGTTAGCGCATTGAGCGCATCGGCGTCGAACTCCTGCTTGCTGTCGACGTAGCCGAAAGCCAGGTCGTGCTCACGGCCCAGCATCGAGAACGGACCATCGACGCGGATGCTGTAGTCGTCCTGCGTGCTCTCGGTTTTATAGGTCGCCGGGAACGAGTACATGCCGCTGCTGCCGTTTCTGCCCGGATTACCCGAGAGATACAGCAGCGAGGAGTCACCGGTGCGCTCGCCGCGGTTGTAGCTCAGGTTGAGCTTCCAGTCGTTGGCGAAGGTGTGATCGAGATTGACGAAGTAGGTCTCGTAGGTGGTGTCCCACTGACTCCAGTCGGCAGAAGAGGTCTTGGAACGGCTCCAGTCGGTACGGCTACCGTCTGCGTACCAGACCGGCAGGCCACCCCACATTGGCGAATCGGTTTTGTTTTCCTGACGACTCAGACCGAACCACAGGGTGGTGTCGTCAGTCAGGTCGATATCCATGGTGCCGTAGTAGGTCTGCCGCTGGGTCGAGTTCATGTCGATCCAGCTGTCGCCTGCGTTGGTTTCACCAACCAGACGAGCACGGACGGTGCCTGCCTCGTTCAGCGCCATGGACACATCACCCAGGGTGCCGTAGGTATCCCAGGTACCGCCGCTCACTTCTACCGAACCTTTCAGCTCGCGGCTGCTGGCACGCTTGCGCACCATGTTGATGGACGCGGAAGGATCGCCCGCACCAGTCATCAGACCGTTGGCACCGCGCACGACTTCAACGCGGTCATACATGGCCAGGCTGCTGAAGATTTCACCGGAGCTCCACGGCTGCTCGTAGATGGTCGGCACGCCGTCGATCATCAGCGAGTTGAGCAGGAAACCACGGGCGTTGATCTGGCCACGGCTGGTTTCGTAGCGGTTCATCGAGATACCGGTGGTGTTGTTGACCACGTCGGTAATGGTCTGCAGGTTCTGGTCTTTGATGCGCTGCTGGGTCACCACGGTGACCGATTGCGGGGTTTCACGCAGGGACATGCTCAGCGGAGTAGCCGTGCGCGCGGCATCGGTGGTGTAGGACTGGGTATCTTCGGTAACGGCACTGCGCTCGCGAGTAGCGGTCTCGTTAATGGCAGTGGCGTCCAGAGTAACGGTGCCTTCCGCTTCGGCCTGCTCAGCATGAACGAGTGGGGCGGCGAAGGCGATGCCAGCGGCGAGCATGTGCACAGCCAGAGCCAGGGGGCGAAGAGTCACGGAGGAGCGCGTGACAGCGGCGTCTTGTTGACCCAGGGTAACTCGAAGGGACATAGCGATACTTCCAGCTAATTATAATGTTGGCGAGAATCATTATCATAAGCTATTAAAATTTCAAACGGAATAATTGTCGAGCGAGAATGATTCTGATAAAGAACTAACCGCCCAGGGGATGGGGATGGGGATGGGGGAATCATCAGCCCAGTCCCGGCAAGCGCAGGGCCTGAACGAAAAAAGGGAGCCTCAGCTCCCTTTTTTCATGGCGGTGAAGAACTCAGGCCTGCGATTGCAGGTAGTTCTGCAGGCCCACGCGGTCGATCAGGCCGAGCTGCTGCTCCAGCCAGTAGGCGTGGTCTTCCTCGGTATCTTTCAGCTGCAAGCCAAGGATGTCGCGGCTGATGTAATCCTTGTGCTTCTCGCACAGGGTCATGCCCTTGCTCAGCGCCTCGCGTACTTCGTACTCCAGCTTGAGGTCGGCGCGCAGCATCTCCGGCACGGTGGCGCCCGGCTGGATCGCCTTGGGCGTCATGTCCGGGGTGGCTTCGAGGAACAGGATGCGCTTGAGCAGGGCATCGGCGTGTTCGGTTTCCTCTTCCATCTCGTGGTTGAGGCGCACGTAGAGCTTGTCGAAGCCCCAGTCCTGGTACATGCGCGAATGCAGGAAATACTGGTCGCGGGCGGCGAGCTCGCCACGCAGCAAATCCTTGAGATATTCGACGACTTCGGCCTGGCCTTGCATGGGAATTACCTTCACGAAACAGCGGATCAGAAGCGAAGCTTCGACCCTGATCGCGCAATGGTCAAGCCTGAAAATGTACGCGGCGGCGGAGCGATTCTTATTAGCGCAAAGCCTCGTATTTACTGGGCTGCAGGGCCTTTCAGCGAACCCGGAAAAGGCCGCGGTACGAGGCTGATCGCCAGCCCGCCAAACACCAGTGCGCAGGCCAGCCAACCCAGCGCCGTGAGTGCCTCGCCCAGCAGCAACCAACCCGCCAGCAGACCCGATACCGGCACCGCCAGGGCAAAGGGCGTGACCTGGCTGGCCGGGTAGCGGCGCAGCAGGAAACTCCAGATGGCAAAACCCACCGTGGTGGCCAGGAAGGCGATGTACAGCAGCGCGCCGACGCCGCGCCAGCTCAGGTGTTCGATGGCCGCACTGATCGCCTGCGGCCCTTCGAACCAATAGGACAGGCCCAGCAGCGGCAGCACCGGCACCAGACTGACCCAGCAGATCAGGCGCAGCATGTCGCTGGCACCGGAGCGCTTGGTGGCAATATTAGCGAAGGCCCAGGCCAGCGCGGCGGCAACCACCAGGGCGAAGCCCAGCAGGCTGTCGCCCAGCGGCCGCTGCAGGCCGATCAGCAGCAGCCCGCCGGCCGCCAGCGCCAACCCGGTCAGGGCGAGGACACTGGGCCGCTCGCCCAGTACCAGGGCGGCGATCAGCACGGTGAAGAACACCTGGCTCTGCAGCACCAGCGACGACAGGCCGGCCGGCATGCCCAGGTGCATGCCAACGAACAGCAGGCCGAACTTGATTCCCCCCAGCAGCACGCCGATCTGCACGATGCGCCACCAGGGCGCCGGCAACGGCCCGCGCAGGAACAGCAGTGGCAGCGCCGCCAGGGCAAAGCGCAGGGCGCAGAACAGCAGCGGCGGGAAGTCCTCCAGGCCGACCTTGATCACCACGAAGTTGATGCCCCAGATCAGGGTGACCAGCAGGGCGAGAAAGATGTGGGGCAAGGACATGCGCGGGACTCCTGGCGAACTGCGCGCACACTAGCAGTTGCGGCGCGCCCTGCATGAATACAGTTACCGAGTAACAGCGCATCAGCCGCCTTTTAGCTTCCCGGGCGACAGGCCTACCAACCTGGTATTGGCTTCATCAACCGGCCTGTATCGCGCACTGCCCGGCGACTCGATCGACCGTAACAAACAAGGCTATGTACCCATCATGTGTTGCATGGGGTTTGGCAAGTATGGATCGGCCGCAGGTCAGGCAACTCCCGTAGGTTGGCGTTGAGCGCAGCGAAGCCCAACGGGTTCGGTGCAGGCCTCGTTGGGCTTCGTCGCGCTGCTCCTCAACCCAACCTACAGCTTTGGCCTGGGCAACAGGCTACTGGGACATAGCCACAAAAAAGCCCGCTGTTGGGCGGGCCTTCTGGTGTATCGGCGTGCTCAGCTGGCCCAGGGCGGCGGCGGTGGCTCGTCGCGCGGTGCATCCTCGGCGTTGCGCAGCGCTTCCAGGCGCGCCTGCTCGGCCAGGGCGGCGCGGATCTCGCGCATCACCGCATCGACATCGGCCTCTTCTTGCGGCTCGTCGAACTCGCCGGTGAGCTCGCTCTCCGGGGTCAGTTTGCCTTCCTCGAAGAGCGCCCACATTTCCTTGGCGTACTTGGTGAAGCGCAACTCGGGAGCGAACTGGCCGAAATACTCGGCCATGTTGCCGACATCACGCTCAAGCATGCTGAAGGCATGGTTGTTCGCCGCAGCATCCACCGCCTGCGGCAAATCGATGATCACCGGGCCGCTGGGATCGAGCAGCACGTTGAATTCCGACAGGTCGCCGTGGACCAGGCCGGCGCACAGCATCTTGACGATCTCGCCGATCATGAAGGCGTGGAACTCGCGGGCATCGTCGGGCAACAGGTCGACATCGTTAAGGCGTGGCGCGGCATCGCCGGCACCGTCGTCGACCATTTCCATCAGCAGCACGCCGTCGAGGAAGTCGTACGGCTTGGGCACCCGCACGCCGGCGGCGGCCAGGCGGAACAGCGCCGCCACTTCGGCGTTCTGCCAGGCGTCTTCCTGTTCCTTGCGCCCGTATTTGCTGCCCTTGGCCATGGCACGCGCATCGCGGGTGTTACGGGTCTTGCGGCCTTCCTGGTATTCGGCGGCCTGACGGAAGCCGCGCTTGTTGGCTTCCTTGTAGACCTTGGCGCAGCGCAGCTCGCTGCCGCAGCGCACCACATAGACCGCGGCTTCTTTGCCGCTCATCAGCGGGCGGATCACCTCGTCGATCAAACCGTCTTCAAGCAGGGATTCCAGGCGTTTCGGGGTCTTCATTGCGCGGGCTTAGGGTCCTGTCGTCAGATATGCGTTTGATTTTGCCGTTATACGGCAATCTGCCAGCGCCGCCCAGCGGCTCCCGTCATCCGGGCTGCAGGCTGCGACGCAGTGCTTCGATGGCATAGCGTACCTTGGCCGGCTGCGCATCGCGGCGCGGGGTGACGATATGGATGCCGACCGGCGCCAGCTGCCACTCCGGCAACAGCACCAGCAAGGCGCCGCTAGCGAGCTCGGCGCGGATCTCCGGCTCCGGCTGGACCGAGACGCCCATGCCGGCCAGGGTGAACTGGCGCACCGAGAGAATGTTGTTGCACGCCACCCGGCTCTCGATGCGCAGGCGCTGCTGGGCGCCACCCGGGCCATGCAAGGTGAGTTGCTGGGCGCGGTCGTGATTCAGGCTCAGCCAGTCCAGCCCGCTCAGTTGCTCGGGGCCGTGGATCGCCCCGCAACGCGCCAGGTAGGCCGGCGCCACGCACAGGCGCATCGGCCAATCGCCCAGCGGCCGCGCCACCAGGCTGGAGTCTTCCTGCTGGCCGACGCGGATGGCCAGGTCGATGCGCTGCTCGATCAGGTCGATCTGCTCGTCCTGGAAGAACAACCGCAGGCTCAGCCCCGGATGGGCGCGCAGCAGCGGCGCCAGGGCGTCGGTGACCAGATGGCCGGAAAAGCCCACCGGCGCGGCGATACGCAACTCGCCCACCGGCGCATCGCGCAGCTCGGCCAGGCGCTGCTCGGCCTGCTCGGCAAGGGCGAGAATCTGCGCGCAGCTCTGGTAGAAGCTGGCGCCGGCCTCGGTCAGGGTCAGCTTGCGTGTGGTGCGGTGCAGCAAGCTGACCTGGGTGCTCTGCTCCAGCTTGCTGATCTGCTGACTGACCGCCGAGGCGCTCATGCCCAGGGCTTCCGCCGCCGCCACCATCGAGCCCTTGTCGACCACGGTAGCGAACAGCGCCATGCGCTTGAGCTGCTCCATTGTTAAGCCCTGCTTAATTGTTCAAGCCATTTAAGCCTATTTTTCTCGGGTTTATCCAGCTGCGATTATTCATCCATCGCAACCCACCGAGGATTACCCCATGAAAATCGCCCTGATCGGCGCCACCGGCTATGTCGGCGCCGCCCTGCTCGAAGAAGCCCTGAACCGTGGCCACCAGGTTACCGCCCTGGTTCGTCACCCGGAAAAATTGCCGCAGCACGAACAGCTCAGCGCAGTCGCCAGCGACGTCAATGACGTTGCCGCCCTCACCGCCCAGCTGCGCGGCCACGACGCCGTGCTCAGCGCCTACAACCCTGGCTGGGACCAGGCGGACATCCGCACCCAGTTCATCGCCGGCAGCCAGGCCATAGTCGCGGCGACCAAGGCCGCCGGTGTGCAGCGCCTGCTGGTGGTTGGCGGTGCCGGCAGCCTGTATGTGGCGCCGGGCCTGCAGCTGATCGACACACCGGACTTCCCGGCCGAATACAAGGAAGGCGCCGAAGGCGCGCGCCAAGCACTCAACCAGCTGCGCGAGGAAAGCGCCCTGCAGTGGACCTTCCTCTCCCCCGCCGCGCTGCTGCAGCCCGGCCCGCGCACCGGCCAGTTCCGCATCGGCGGCGAGCAGTTGCTGATGAATGGCGAGCAGCCCGGAAATATCTCGGTGGCCGATCTGGCTGTGGCCCTGCTCGACGAAACCGAGCAGCCGCAGCACATCCGCCAACGCTTCACCGTCGCCTATTGATCCACCCCTGCCCTGCGCTCGTTGCGAGCGCAGGGCACCGCTATCCATGGAGATCGCATGACCATCCTCAACGCTTCAGCCCACGTCACCACCGACACCCCGGCGCGCTATATCAGCCGCCTGTGCAAGCACTTCGCCCACAAGATCCCGGTCAGCTTCGACGAACAACAGGGCCGCATCGAGTTCACCTTCGGCCTGGCTCTGCTGCAAGCCGACGCCCAGGGCCTGACCCTGCACGTGGAGAGCACCAGCAGCGAAGACCTGGAAAAGCTCAAGGGCGTAGTGGCCAGCCACTTCGAACGCTTCGCCTGGCAGGAAGAGTTGCAACTCGAATGGCGCTGAAAGCCACACGATAGACGCACGATCCCTGGCGATAGCAGTGTGCCATCGCCTATGCTTGCGGCTCCTCGCCAGGCCGTACCCAGCTCATGCAGAACAGTCTCGCACTGCTGTTTCATCGCCAACACGGTCTGCGTCGGCAGCGCATCGGCCGCAGCCTCTTCATCAGCATGTCCCTGGCATTGCTGCTGGCCATCGGTTTCGGCGGCTGGAGCATCCTGCGCGACTACCAGTCCAGCACCGACCAGCAGCGCCGCAGCATGACTTCGCTGTCCCGCGCGCTGGAGGGCTATACCAGCGCGTTGCTGCAACAGAGCTACGAGAGCATCCGGGTCGCCACCCAGGAACTGAGCGAGCCGCAGGTGACAGCGCCGGAGAGCGAGCGCATCTACGCCGTGCTGCGCGACGCCATGCGCTACGACCCGGTTTCCACTCAGCTGTTCGCCATAGTCGATGGCCAGGTGTTCATCGTCGACGCCGAGGGCAAGCCGCTGCACAGCGCGGAGCTGAAAAACCAGATCGCCCAGCTCGACCACACCGCCCTGCAGGAACCACTGTACAACCCACTACCCTGGCCGGATCAACACACCTACCTGCTGCCGCTGATGATCACTCTGGGGGGCAGCACGCCGAAACCGCTGCGCCTGGGTGCATTGGTGCCCACGGAGAAGTTCGGTCGCCTCCTGGAGCACCTTGGTCTGGAACAGGAGATGAACGGCGGCCTGCTCTCCACCCACGGCGTAATCCTCTACCGCACGCCGAATCCGGCCAACCATATCGGTCGCTCATTGCCCGCCGACTCACCGCTGTTGCAATTGGGCACCACGCCAACCTCCAGCTTCGTCGCCGCCAATAGCCTGCTGGGTGTCCCGTCGTTCTATGTGCTGACCCCATCGCCGCGCTTTCCGCTGTACGCGGTCATCGGAGAAACCCGCGACAGTTTCCATGGCCCCTGGCTACGACGTGGCCTGCTGACCCTCGCGCTGCTGGTCGTCAGCCTGGTTCTGCTGGGGCTGGCCGCCCTGCAGCTGCAACGCCTGATCCGCCAGGTCAGTCAGGACGAGGAGTTCTACCGTCGCCTGTTCACCAATGTGAATGATGGCCTGCTGCTGGTCGACCGCAAGGGCCTGATCCGCACCGCCAATCCGGTGGCCGCACGCCTGTTCGGCCTGGACGACGCCGAGCAACTGTGTGGCCGCAACCCCTTGCAGATATCCCCCGAGCACCAGCTGGACGGTCGCCTCTCGCTGGTCGCCGCCAACCTGATGCGCGCAGCCGCACTGGAAGGGGAGGTACCGCAGTTCGAATGGAGCTTCCTGCGTCAGGACGACCAGCAGGCCTTTGACTGCGAACTGCGCTTGTCACTGTTCCACTGGCGGGGCGAAGCCCTGCTGCTCTGCGTGCTGCACGACATCACCGAACGCAAGCGCTACCTGGCCGAGCAGGAGTTCCTCGCCACCCACGACAGCCTGACCCATCTGCCCAATCGCTACTGGCTGGTGCGCCATATCGAGGAGCGCGTGCAGCAGGCCGGGGAGCAGCGCTTCGCCGTGCTGCTGCTGGACATGAACCGCTTCAAGGAGGTCAACGACACCCTCGGCCACCAGCATGGCGACCGCGTGCTGACCGAGCTGGGTGAACGCCTGCAGGACTGGCTGGGCGCGCAGAACGCCAGCGTGGCCCGCCTGGGTGGCGACGAGATGGCCATCGTCTCCGCCCACCTGGCCGACCAGACCGCCCTGCACAGCCTGTGCAGCGGCGTGGCCCAGGTCATCGCCCGCCCCCTGCAGGTCGGCGGTATCCATCTGGAACTGTCGGCCAGCATCGGTGTAGCGCAGTTCCCCGAACACGGCACCAGCGCCGGCGACCTGCTGCGCTGCGCCGACATCGCCATGTACCAGGCCAAGCGCGAACGCCGCGAATATGCCCTGTACCAGCGCAGCGCCGACAACTACACACCCGAGCGCCTGGCCCTGCACACCCAGCTCGGCCGGGCCATCCGCGAAGATGGTCTGAGCCTGTACTACCAGCCGAAGATCCGCTTGAGCGACCGCCAGGTGGTCGGCTTCGAGGCCCTGCTGCGCTGGCCGCACCCGGACAAGGGCATGATCCCGCCTGGCGATTTCATCCCCCTGGCCGAGAGCACCGAGTTGATCCACCCGCTGACCCGCTGGGTGCTCAACGAGGCACTGGGCCAGCTGCGGCGCTGGCAGGATCAAGGCCTGGGCGCTTGCCTGGCGGTCAATATCAGCACCCACAATCTGCTCAATCCGCACTTCATCCCGGAGCTTGCCGAGCTGCTGGAACAGCATCAGGTGGCGGCCGAGCTGCTCGAACTGGAAGTCACCGAAGGCGCGCTGATGGAAGACCCGGAGCTGGCCCTGCGCAGCCTGCAGGCGATTCGCGAGCTGGGCGTGAGCCTGTCGATCGACGACTTCGGCACCGGCTATTCCTCGCTGGCCTACCTCAAGCGCCTGCCGGTGCAGGTGTTGAAGATCGACCGCACCTTCGTCTCGGCCATGGTCGAGAACGCCTCCGACGCGGTGATCGTGCAGTCGACCCTGGCCCTGGCGCACAACTTCGCCATGCAGGTGGTGGCCGAAGGCGTGGAGGACGACGCCACCGCCGCCGCCCTCACCCGCCTGGGCTGCGATATCGCTCAGGGCTATCACTTCGGTCGCCCCATGCCCGTCGATGAGATCGAGCGCTGGCGGGCTGCGCAGGGCTGAATGAATCAGCTGGCCGGCAAGGTCAGCTCGATGCTTTCTCCCAGCGACTCATCCAGGCGCTGCAGTTCGCCATGGATGGCCGCCGCATCGTCGGCCAGGCGGGCAGCAATGGCCGCGAAGTCCTGTTCGGCCTCGATGAAAGCCAGCACCACCGACGGATCGAAACGGGTGCCGCTGGCCGCGCCGATCTGCGCCTGCGCCTCGGCATGGCTCAGCGACTGGCGGTAGGGGTGGTGGCTGGTCAGCTCCTCGTAGCAACCGACCAGCGCCATCAGCCGCGCGGCCAGGGGAATCTGCTCACCGCGCAGGCCTTGCGGATAGCCGCTGCCGTCCCAGTGCTCGTGCTGGCTGTAGACGATGTCGCGGGCATCGCGCAGAAAGTCCGGCACGCTGCCCAGCTTCGCTTCGGCCGCCAACAAGGCATCGCGCCCGGCCAGGGTATGCCGGTGCAGCAGCTGCAGATCGTCACCCTGTAGCGGCACCGGACTGAGCAGGATGCGATCCGGCAGCACCAGCTTGCCGATGCCATGCAGCAGCGCCGACTTGCCCAGCTGAGCGATGCGCGCGGCGTTCAGCTCCTCGTCCAGCGCCGGCTGCTGGTAGGCCAGCGCCTTGGCCAGGGTGACCATGTAGGGTTCGATGCGCGCCAGGTGCTTGCCGCTGGGGTTGTCACGCATGGCCGCCAGGCTGGCCATGGCCTCGATGGTGACTTCCTGCAGGCGCTGCATGTCGCGGGTGCGCCGGCGCACCTCCAGTTCCAGGTACTCGCTCTTGTCGCGCAGAAAATCCGCACCGGCCTTGAGCTGCAGCTGTGCGTGTACACGGGCGAGAACGATCGGCGGGCTGATCGGCTTGGTGATGTAGTCCACCGCACCCAGGTCAAAGCCCTGCTGCTCGTCGGCCACCTCGGTCTTGGCGGTGAGGAACACCACCGGGATGTCCGCCGTGGCCGGGTTGACCTTGAGCAGGCGGCAGACTTCGTAGCCGTCCATGTCCGGCATCATGATGTCGAGCAAGATCAGGTCCGGCTGCTGGCTGCCGGCAGCGATGCGCAGCGCCTTGACCCCGCTGCTGGCGACCTTGACCCGGTAGCTGTCCATCAGCAGCTCGCTCATCAGTTCGAGGTTCTCCGGCGTGTCGTCCACCACCAGCACCAGCGGCTGCTCCGCCCGATCGAGTATGTCGTCCATTGCGCCCCCACTCACAGCATCAGTTGTCGCTGCGCCGCCGCCATCCGCAGCAGCGCCAGCGCCCGTTCGAAGTCGAAGCTGCGAACCGCCACAGCCAGCGTTGGATAATCATCAGTAAAGGCGCTGCGCAGCAGTTCGGCCTGCTCGTCGAAGAGTTTTCCGGCGCGCGGGTCGTCCGCGTCGAACAGCTGCTGCAGCTGCCGGCACAGCTGGCGCAGTTGCTCCTCGTTGACCGCCGCTTCGGGCTCCGCCGGCGCCACGGGGAACTGCCGGGCGATGGCCGCTACCAGCGCGACCAGGCTCTGCTCCAGCTCGCCGAGCAAGCCGGGCAGCTCGTCATGCCGGGCATCCTTGATCGCGCTTTCCAGGGCAGCAGCCTGGGTGGCCAGGTCCAGCGCCCCCAGGTTGCCGGCCAGGCCCTTGAGGCTGTGCACCAGGCGCTCGGCACTCTCCTCCTCGCCAGCGGCCAGGGCCGCGCGCAGTTGGGCGGGAAAATCGGCCTGACTGGCGGCGAACTTGCCGAGCAGGCGCTGGTACAGCTCCGGTTTGCCCAGCACCCGACGCAGGCCGCTGGCCAGGTCCACGCCCGGCAGCTGCCAGTCGAGCCCCACTTCCTGCGGCTGCACAGCCGCCAGCGGCTCCTCACGCGCCGGCAGCCAGCGCCCGAGGGTGCGCCATAGCTCGCCGGGGTCGATGGGCTTGCCCAGGTGGTCGTTCATCCCGGCGGCCAGGCAGCGCTCGCGGTCGGCCGGCATGGCGTTGGCGGTCATGGCGACTATCGGCAGTTCGGCGAAGCGCGCCTCGCGGCGCAGCACCTCGGTGCAGGCAATGCCGTCCAGCACCGGCATCTGCATATCCATCAGCACCAGCGCGTAGTGGCCGTCGGGGCTGGCGCGCAGCAGGTCGAGGGCGATGCCGCCATGCTCGGCCTCATCGATCAGCAAACCGCTCTCCTGCAGCAGGCCACAGGCCACCTCGCGGTTGAGTTCGTTGTCCTCCACCAGCAGCACGCGCTGGCCGCTGAAGTTCGGCACGCGCTCATCGAGCAGCAGGCGCCCGTAGCCTTCGCCGGCCCCCTCGCCGCCCAGGCTGCGAATTACCGCATCGAACAGCAGCGAGGGGTTCAGCGGTTTCAACAGCACGTCCTCGACCCCGGCCTTGTGCGCCCCCGCGAGCATTTCCTCGCGGCCGTGGGCGGTGACCATCAGCACATGCGGCGGTGGGGCCAGGCCCAGCTCGGCCACCCGGCGGGCCGTCTCGATGCCGTCCATGCCCGGCATCTGCCAGTCGAGCAGCAGCAGCTCGAACGGCTGGCCCTGCTGGTGCGCCAACTGCACCCGCTGCAAGGCGACCTTGCCGCTGGCCACCGCCTCGACGCGAAAGCTCATGCTGTCGAGCAGGTCGTGCAGCACCTGGCGCGCGCTGTCGTTGTCGTCCACCACCAACACCCGCCGGCCGCGCAGGTCGGGCTGTGCCAGCAGGCGCTGGGCCTGTTCGCCGGCGATGCCCAGAGGCACCCGACACCAGAACAGGCTGCCCTGGCCGACCACGCTATCCACCCCGACTTCGCCGCCCATGGCTTCGACCAGGCTCTTGCAGATGGCCAGGCCGAGGCCGGTGCCGCCGTACTTGCGGGTGGTCGAGCTGTCCGCCTGCTGGAACGACTCGAACAGCCGGCCCATCTGCTCGCTCGTCAGACCGATGCCGGTATCACGCACGCCGAGGTACAGCAGCACGCCCTCGTTGCTGCGCTGTTCGGCGCGCAGGATCACCTCCACCTCGCCGCGCTCGGTGAACTTCACCGCGTTGTTGGCGTAGTTGATCAGGATCTGGCCCAGGCGCAGCGGATCGCCGACCAGATGCAGTGGCAGCTCGGGGTCGAGGTTGAACACCAGCTCCAGACCCTTGTCCGCCACTTTGTCGCCGATCAGGTTGGCCAGGTTCTCCAGCACCTGCTGCAGGTCGAAGTCGATCTGTTCGATGTTGAGCTTGCCGGCCTCGATCTTGGAGAAGTCGAGGATGTCGTTGATGATCCCCAGCAGGTGCTGGCCGGCCTGCTGGATCTTGTTCAGGTAGTCGCGCTGGCGCGGGTTGAGCTCGGTCTTCAGGGCCAGGTGCGACATGCCGATGATGGCGTTCATCGGCGTGCGGATCTCGTGGCTCATATTGGCAAGGAAATCCGCCTTCAGCTGCGCCGCCTCCTCGGCCAGCTCCTTGGCCTTGGCCTGCGCCTCCTCGACCTGCTTGCGCACGGTGATGTCGCGGCTGATGCCGACCAGGCCGAGCAGTTGGCCCTGGTCGTCGTGAAAGGTGGTGCGCAGGGTGTCGAACACCACCTTCCGGCCATCCGGGTAGATGGAGAAACCCTCGCTCTCGTAGGGCCCGGTCCAGTTCAGCGCGGTCAGGTCATGCTCGGTGCGGGTCGCCGCCCAGTCGGGATGCAGCAGCTCCTCGTCGCGCTGGCCGATGACATCCTCGCGCCGCCGACCGAACAGCTCGGCGCAGGCCAGGTTGACCCCCAGGTAGCGGCCTTCGCTGTCCTTGAACCAGATCGGATCGGGAATCGCGTTGATCAGCGCCAGCAGGGTGCTGCGCTGGCGACTCGCCTCGGCCTCGGCGCGCTGGCGCTCGGCGATCTGCACGGCCAGGCGGCGGTTCCAGTACAGCACGAAGACGATCAGCGCCAGCAGGCCGAGCAGGTAGGGCCAGCCGACCTGCAGCAGGCGCCGCCAGTTGAATACGGTGAGCGGCGGCAGCCAGCGTTCCTTGATGGCCTCCTGCTCCTCCGGTCTGATATTCGCCAGCCCCTGATCCAGCAGGGTCACCAGCGGGGCCCAGTCGAGACGCACGGCGAAGCGGAATTCGCTGCTGGACAAGCCGCTCTCGCCACGCAGTTCGAGGTTGGTCAGGTTCAGTTTGCGGATCAGGTAGCTGGCCACGATCATGTCGCCGACATAAGCCTCGGCGCGCCCCGACGACACCGCGCGCAGGGCCTCCTCGGTGCCCTTCACTTCCAGCAGGCGCACATCCGCTACCTGCTCGCGCAACAGGTTCTGCAACACGTAGCCGCGCTCGATGGCCACGCGCTGGCCAGCCAGGTCGGCGAGGCGCTGCACTGCCAGATCCCTGCGGGTGAAGATCAGGCTGCTGCTGGTCAGGTAGGGCTCGCTGAACAGCATAAAGGCCTCGCGCGCCGGGGTCTGGGCCACCGAGGGCAGCAGGTCCACCTGGCCATTGCGCAAGGCCTTGAGCGCGGCGGCCCAGTCCTTCAGCAGCACCGGCTCGAAGCGCAGGCCCAGGCGCTGGCCGATCAGCTCCAGGTAGTCGCCGCTGAGCCCCGTGTGGCGGCCCTGCTGGTCGATCACGTCGAAGGGCGCCCAGCCACTGCGCTCGATGCCGACCCGCACCACCGGGTGCGCCTTGACCCAGGCCTGCTGCTGCTCGCTCAACTGCACGGCGGCCGGTACCGCGAGGGGCAATAGACAGAACAGCAGCAGGCAGCACACACGCAGCATGGCGATATCCTTGCGGGCAACAGATCCGCCTACAGCTTAGAAGACGCGCTTGGCCAAGCGTCGCTTTGAAAGTCAGAAGTGCATTGGCAGGCCGCCGCGCGAGGTCGACAATCGCCCCATACATCTTTCGGAGAGCCGCCATGCTGGATGCCGACCTTTGCTGGCAAGCCGTCTGCGAGCGCGATGCGACGCAGGACGGGCGCTTCGTCTTCGCCGTGCGCAGTACCGGCATCTACTGCCGGCCGAGCTGCCCGGCGCGCCGCCCCAGGCGTGACAACGTCAGTTTCCATGGCGACGCGAACAGCGCCGCGGCCGCCGGCTTCCGTCCGTGCAAGCGCTGCTCGCCGCAGGGCCAGAGCCCGGCCGAGCAGCTCGACCAGTTGGTGATCGCCGCCTGCCAGTTGCTGGAGCGCAGCGAGCACAACCTGACCCTGGAACAGCTGGCCGCGCGCATCGGCCTGTCCGCCTCGCACCTGGCCCGCGCCTTCAAGGCGCGTACCGGCCTGACCCCACGGGCCTGGGCCGCAGCCCGCCGCCGCGAGCGCCTGGATGCCGAGCTGAACCAGGCCGGTTCGGTGTTGCAGGCGGCGCTGGACGCCGGCTATTCCGGCACCCGTGCGCTGTACGCAAAACCCGATGCCCTGAGCCCGGCGCAGCGTCGGCACAAAGGCGCGGGCGAGCAGCTGCGCTATGCCATCGCGCCTTGCCCGCTGGGCCTGCTGCTGCTCGCCGCCAGCCCGCGCGGCGCCTGTGCCCTGCTGTTCGGCGACGACGAGGCGGGACTGCTGGAAGAACTGCACCAGCGCTTCGCCGCCGCCGAACTGCAACGCGACCAGGCCGGCCTGCAGCCCTGGCTGGAACAGGTACTCGGGCAGATCGTCGAGCCGACGCGGGCCGCCAGACTGCCGCTGGACATGCGCGGCAGCGCCTTCCAGCAACAGGTGTGGCAGGCCCTGCGCGATATCCCGCCGGGGCAGACGCGACGTTACGGCGAACTGGCCGAGCAGCTCGACAGCCACCCCCGCGCCGTGGCCCGCGCCTGCGCCAGCAACCCGCTGGGCCTGCTGGTGCCCTGCCACCGGGTGATCGGTGCCAGCGGCGCCCTCACCGGCTACCGCTGGGGCGTTGCGCGCAAGGCCGCGCTGCTGGCCGATGAGGAGCACGCCACCGCGGGCGGGTGAACGGCTTGGCGGGCGCCGCGACTGCGGCTATGGTGGCAACCGGTTCGTGTGCCGACCCTGCAGTCGGCCAGCCCCTCCCACTCCACAAGGAATGTCACCATGCATCAGGGATACGCCTTCGCACTGGCCGCCGCACTCGCCTGCGCCGCACTCCCCGCCCAGGCCGTCGACGCCACCGGCCAGCGCTACATCGACCAGTTGCTGCAAGGCGGTCCGGTGTCCGTCAGCCAGGCCGCGCAGAGCATCTACCACACCGGCTATCGCGACCAGGAAGTGCTCGACGTGGCCGCCGAAGTGCTGGCGCAGAAGTACCGTGGCGCCACCAGCAACTCCGAAGCCGACGCCTACGCCTGGGTCTGCAAGGCGCTCGCCAGTTCCGGCAATGGTCGCTACAAGGCCCTGCTGAGCCAGGTGGCCGAGGCCGACAACGGTAAGTTGCAGCGCCATTGCAGCAAGGCCGCCGGCAGCCTCAGCGCCGGTGCCAGCAGCTACGCCCCGGGCAGCGTCAATCTCGAGCGCTATCGTTCCGGCGCCGTGACCAGCGCCCAACCCGCCGCACAGGCCGCCGCCCCGGTCCAGGGTAAAGGCAGCTTCAGTAGCGTGGTGGTCGGTATGAGCATGGACGAGGTCAACGCGCTGATCGGCGCACCCAGCGCGACCTACACCCACCAGACCGGCAAGGCCTGGATCCCGTTCAACTTCAAGGGCAAGGACGTGGCGCGGGTGGTCAACCTGTACAAAGGCCAGGGCCGCATCACCTTCTCCCAGGAAAGCGTCTACGCCCAGGTCTGGCGCGTGCTGGAAGTGCAGGTCAATCCCAACGAAACCGGTTACCCGTAACCCCGGCGATCAGCGCCCTGCCTCTTGCCGCAGGGCGCTTCGCTCCACGCCCCGTCACACGCAGCGCTTGCAGCGCACTCCGTTCGCCCCGAAGCTAGTCGGTCTGAACGGAGCCCCTCATGAATCTCGTCGAACTCACCCAACGCCTGCATGCGATCCGCGATCGCAACGCCTGGCAGCCTTTCCACAGCCCGAAGAACCTGGCCATGGCCGCCAGCGTGGAAATGGCCGAGCTGGTGGAGATCTTCCAGTGGCTGTCCGAGGACCAGTCGCGCCAGCTCGCCCCCGCCAAGCTGGAGCATGCCGGCCAGGAAGTCGGCGATATCGTGCTCTACCTGCTGTTGCTGTGCGGCGAGCTGGGCATCGACATGGAGCAGGTGGTACGGGCCAAGCTGGCCGACAACGAAAGGCGCTTCGCATGACCGACCGGCATTTCGACGAGCTGGCCACGCGCTTCGCCGAGAAAATCTACGGCGGCGCCAAGGGCGCGATCCGCCTGGCCGTGCTCCAGGCTGACCTCAAGGAAGCCCTGCCGGAACGCCCGCTGCGCGTGCTGGATATCGGCGCCGGCCTGGGCCACATGTCGCTGTGGCTGGCCCATCGCGGCCATGAGGTGACCCTGGCCGAACCGGCCGAACCGATGCTGGAAGGTGCACGCCAGCGCTTCGCCGAAGCAGGCGCGCAGGCAACCTTTATCCAGGCGCCCTGGCAGGACCTGCTCGGCCAACTCAACCAGCCCTACGACCTGGTGCTGTGCCATGCCGTGCTCGAGTGGCTGGCCGAGCCGCATGCCATCCTGCCGGTGCTGCACCAGTTCTGCGTGCCCGGCGGCTGGCTGTCGCTGGCCTTCTACAACAAGGACGCGCTGATCTACCGCAACCTGCTCAAGGGCCACTTCCGCAAGCTGCGCAAGGAACGCTTCGCCGGCGAAAAGCAGAGCCTGACCCCGCAGCGCCCGCTCGACCCGCGCGAGCTGGCGGCGCAACTCGCCGGCAGTTGGCAGGTCGAAAGCCAGAGCGGCGTGCGAGTATTCCACGACTACATGCCCAGCGAGTTCCAGGCCAAGGCCGAGCTGGCCGACCTGCTGGAGATGGAACTGGCCCACCGCCGCCACCCGGCCTTCGCCGGGCTCGGCCGCTACCTGCACTGGGTGTGCCGGCCGCTCTAGACCCGCAGGGCGGGTGCAACCCGCGAGATGCCTGCCACGCGGCTTGCACCCGCCCTACGCCACCCCATCGCCCCGTGCGTACAACCGGAGCCTGTCCATGAAAGCCTTGCTGCTCCTGCTCCCACCTCTGCTGCCATTGCTGGTCGCCTGCCAGGGCAGCAATCCCTATGTCGCCGACTCGCACCCGCTGCCACCGGCCCCCGCCAGTGCGGCCAAGCATTTCGACCGCAGCGCCTACCCCGCCGCGCCCCGCGACTACGGGCGCTACCGCAACTGGGCCTGGCGCGACGGCCAGCTGCCCGGAGGCAGTGCCTGGGCCGACGGTGCGCTGCTGGCCGAAGCGGTCGGCGGCGGCCTCGACCAGCGCGGCCTGCGCCCGGCACAGAACGCCAACGCCGACCTGCAGGTAAGCGCCGAGCTGCACCAGGAGCACCGCCAGTACCAGGTGCAGGACGACTACGGCAGCTATTACGGCCACGGCCCTTACGGCAACCGCTATGGCATGTACGGCAGCGTGCCGCTGGTGCGCACCTATGAAGTGGAGGTGCTGGTGGTGCGCATCGACCTGTTCGACGGGCGGAGTGGTCAGCCGGTCTGGAGCGGCAGCGCCGAGGCACGCAGCGAGGGCAGCCAGTCGGCACGCGCCGACGCGCTGCGTGCGGCCATCGCCCAGGCGCTGGCCAGCTATCCTCCCGAATGAGCCACAGAACGCCGCGCCAGGCAGACTGCGTGAAAACGTAGCGAGCGAAGGCCAGACAAGTTAAAAAACGGCGAAAAAGCACAGTTTACGTGCTGTAAATGAGCATTTTGAGCCGGTTTTTAACGCCGCATGGCCGAGCGCAGTAGTTTTCACTCAGCCTGCAGAGCTTGCCGCTGGCCCCGCAATGGAGTTGGATAGAGGCTCTGCCTCGGAGTGTCGATCATGTTATCCCGCCTGCTGCTAGTCCCCGCCCTGCTGCTTCTGGCCGCCTGCCAGAGCGCCCAGATCGAGCGCGATTACGACGCCAGTCGTGACTTCGCCGCCTATCGCAGCTGGAGCTGGCAGGAACCGGCGCTGCAGTACCGCCCGGACGACCCACGGATCAAGAGCAACCTCACCGACCAGCGCATCCGCGAGGCAGTCAGCCAGCAGCTCGACCAGCGTGGCCTGCGCCCCGCTCCAGCCGGCAGCACGGCCGATCTCAAGGTGCAGGCCTGGCTGATCGTCGACCAGCGCCAGGACCAGGTCAGCACCAACTACGGCGGCTATTGGGGCGGATACTGGGGAGGCTACTGGGGCGGCCCGGCTTATACCGAGACCCGTACCGTCGACTACAAGGTGGCCACCGTGCAGATCGACCTGCTCGACGCCAAGGACGGCAAGCTGGTCTGGCGTGGCAGCGCCGAACAGAGCCTGCGCCGCGCGCAAGGCAACCCGGCCGAGCGCGACGCGGCGGTCCGCGAAACCGTGGCCAAGATCCTCAGCCAGTATCCGCCGCAATGAGTGAACAATTGTTTGGCCATCGCCCCGCCACTGCCGCCGACCTGGCCGAAGTCGTCGGCTTCGTGCGCAACGCCGACGAGCTGTTCTTCGCCTTTCCCCGCGCCCACTGGCCGCTGACCCAGGCGCAACTGGACGAGGCCTGCGCCAGCCGCCAGGGCAGCACCGTGGCCCTGCTCGACGGGCGCCTGGCCGGCTTCGCCAACTTCTACCAGAGCCAGCCCGGCGAGTTCTGTGCCCTGGGCAACCTGATGATCGCGCCCTGGGCGCGTGGCCAGGGGGTGGCGCGCTACCTGATCGGGATCATGGAGCGCCTGGCCCGGCGCGACTTCCTGGCCCGCGAGCTGCAGGCCTCGTGCTTCAACGACAACACCGCCGGCCTGCTGCTCTATGCCCGCCTTGGCTACCCGCTGCGCGGCGTGGTCGAACGCCAGCGCGGCAACCAGCGCGTGGCCCTGCTGCAATTCGCCAAGCCCCTGGAACAAAGCTGACCGAAGGGCCAGCAAGGCGCATAATGCGCGCCCCTTTTTCCGTGGAGACGGTCATGCCCAACTGGTGGCTGCTGACCCTGCCGCTGATCGCCGGCGCCGTGATGCCGCTGCAGGCCGGCATCAACGGCCAACTGGCCCGGCACCTGTCGAGCGTGATGGCAGCGGCGCTGATTTCCTTCCTGGTCGGCACCGCCGCGCTGATCACCATCGTCGCCTACCAGCGCGACGTGCCCGGCCTCACCGCGCTCAAGGGCCTCAGCTGGTGGCACTGGAGCGGCGGCCTGCTCGGCGCCTTTTTCATCGCCACCGCCGCCTTCGCTGGGCCGCGTATCGGCGCCCTGCTGTTCATGGTGCTGGTGCTGGCCGGCCAGCTGGGCATGGCCCTGCTGCTCGACCATAACGGCTGGGCGGGTTTTCGCGAGGCGCCGATCACTATCGGCAAGGCCGCCGGGCTGGCACTGATCATCGGCGGGGTGTGGCTGATTCGTCGCGGCTGAGTGTAATGGCTATTGGCTAGCAAAGCGGACGACGGACAGGCTATTCTTGGCCTGGCCGTATTTGTGATCACAACACATGACCGATTCCGCTCTGCCCCGCCAGCCCCACACCTTTGCGCTCTGGCGCGAGGCGCAGGACACCCGCGTCCGCACCCGCCTCGGCGGTATCTACTACCTGCTCGCCTGGCTGTTGAGCTGGCTGTTCAGCGCCACCCCGGGCGCCATGCTCGGCCTCGGCCTGGCCGGCACCGCCTTCTTCACCCTGATGCTGGCCCTGCGCTGGCTGCACCGCCTGCCGCTGCAGCAAAGCAATGGCTGCCTGCAAAGCTGGATCGACCGCCACTGGAGCCTGATCTTCATCACCTCACTGGGCTGGGGCCTGGCCCATGCCTGGACGCTGTATCGCCCGGAATTCGAGCCTTCGCGACTGATCGCCACCCTCAGCACCGTGGCCTTCAGCACGGCCATGGCCTTCAACTTCTCGATGCGCAAGGGCCGCTGCGTGCTGGCCATCCTCATGCTCTACCTGCCGGGGCTGGCCGCCCTGGGCCTGCACTGGGAAACGCAGCAGGCGCTGCTGGTGACCCTGGCCTTCTACCTCAGCTACCTGCTGCTGGCGCTCAACCGCAGCCATCGCGAATACCGCGCCACCCTGACTATGGAGCAGCAACTGCTCGACCAGCGCGAGCGCTTCGACCAGCTCAGCCGCACCGACAGCCTGACCCAGCTGGGCAACCGCCTGCAGTTCAACAACCTGTTCCCGGCACTGGTGGCCACGGCGCGGCGCCAGGGCAGCCCGCTGTCCCTGGTGCTGCTGGATATCGACTTCTTCAAACGGATCAACGACGAACACGGCCACGCCAGCGGCGATGCCTGCCTCAGCGCCTTCGCCGAAAGCATGCGCCGCACCTTCCGCCGCGACAGCGATGCCCTGCTGCGCCTGGGCGGCGAGGAGTTCGGTGTATTGATGGCCGACACCAGCCTGGCACAGGCCCGCGACCTGGCAGAGCAGTTCCGCCTCGACCTGGCGACCCACGGCCTCGATGTGCAGGGCCAGCACCAGCCGCTGACTACCAGCCTGGGAGTCGGCAGCCTCGACAGCCACAGCGACGCCAGTGCCGAGGCCTTCTTCAAGCGAGTGGACGATGCCCTGTACCGGGCCAAGGCCGCCGGCCGTGATCGCCTGGTGCTGGCCGATCAGGACTGATCACGGCCACCCTGGCTTATTGGCTCAGCTCGCATAGCTGCGCATTGGGCGCCAGCTTGAAGAACTCCTCGATCGACAGTTGCACCAGGTTCTCGTGGTCACCCGCCTCCAGGTAGATGCGGCTCTGCCGGACCAGCGCCGGGTCGACCAGCATGCCCATGCCATAGGCTTCGCCAAGCGCCGGCAGAGCGCCGCGTTCGCAATCCTTGAACAGCCCGCCCAGGCTCTGCTCGCTGGTCAGCTGCCAGCGCCAGGGACCCTTGTGCACCTTGTCCAGATCCAGCTGCCGGTTGGCCGGCACCACCGCCATCAGGTAGTGACCGCGGCGATCATCGAGAATCACCGGCTTGGCCATCTGCGCCGCCGGAATGCCAGCCTTGCGTGCCGACTCCAGGCTGGTGGCCGAAGGCGGATGCTCGACCAGATCGAAGCGACAATCGGCCCGGCGCAAACTGCGGGCCAGGGTTTCGGCCATGTGCATGATCCACCTCCTCGACCGCAACGACGGCGCGGCACTGATAGCTACAAGTCTAGTTGGCGGCCCCGCGCGGCTGGTCGCAGCGGCAGAAACACTTGCTGCTATCGCGGCGCGGCGATAGTCGCAAATCGGCTATGGGCACGTGCCTATAATCGGTTTTTGGCTGGAGCCGTCCATGTCCCTGCTGTTCGACGCCTGGCGCCATCGCCCGACCCACAGGCGGGTCTGGGCGCTGGCTGCGCCGATGATCCTGTCCAACCTCTCGGTGCCGCTGGTGGCGCTGGTCGACAGCGCCGTGATCGGCCACCTGCCGCATGTCCAGCAATTGGGCGCCGTGGTGGTGGGCAGCAGCCTGTACGCCATGCTGGTGGGGGTGTTCGGCATCCTGCGCATGAGTGCCACCGGTTTCGCCGCCCAGGCCTATGGCCGGGGTGATGGCGGCGCACTGCGCCTGATCCTTCTGCAGAGCCTGCTGCTGGCCGGCGCCCTGGCCGTGGTGATCGGCTTGCTGGCGATTCCCCTGAGCGGCCTGGCCCTGGGCCTGATGCAACCCTCGGCAGCACTGGATACGCTGACCCGCGAATTCTTCCACGCCCGCCTGCTGGGCCTGCCGGCAACCCTGGCCTGCTCGGCCCTGGTCGGCTGGCTGCTCGGCACGCAGAACGCCCGCGCCGCCCTGGCCGTGCTGCTGACCACCAACCTGCTCAACGTGGCGCTCAACCTGTGGTTCGTCCTCGGCCTGGACTGGGGCGTGCTCGGCTCGGCACGCGCCTCGGTAGTGGCCGAATGGTGCGGCGCGCTGGTCGGACTGTGGCTGGCCTGGCGCACCCTGCGCCGCCAGCCCGGCCAGCTGCAGCGCGAACAGCTGTATCGCTGGCCCAGCTGGATCGCCCTGCTGGCGGTGAATCGCGACATCCTGATCCGCACCCTGGCGCTGCACCTGGTGTTCTTCCTGATCACAATACAGGGCACGCGCCTGGGCGATGCCACGGTGGCGGCCAATGCCCTGCTGCTCAACGGCCTGCTGCTCGCCGCCTTCGCCCTGGATGGCCTGGCCCAGGCGGTGGAGGCGCTGTGCGGGCAGGCCATCGGCGCCCGTGACCGGCTCACCCTGCAGCGCTCGCTGGTGGTCGCCGGCGGCTGGTCGCTGCTCGGCAGCCTGCTGTTCGCCGTGGCCTTCCTGCTCGGCGGGCACGGGTTCATCGACCTGCAGAGCGATATGCCGCCCGTGCGCGCGGTGGCCTATGTCTACCTGCCGTATCTGGCCGTGCTGCCGCTGGTGGCCGTGTGGAGCTACCTGCTCGACGGCCTGTTCATCGGCGCCACCCGCGCCCGCGAAATGCGCAATGCCATGCTAGTCAGCGTGGCCCTGGCGCTGCTGCTCGGCTGGGCCCTGCAGGGACTCGGCAACCACGGTCTGTGGCTATCATTTCTATGCTTTATGCTGTTACGCGGCACCAGCCTTGCGGCCATCGCCTGGCACCTGCGGAACCAGGATGCCTGGATTGCCGATCAGTCATGATGGAGACGAATATGCAGTCTGCCCCTATTCCTGCCGACGAACACCTGCGCCAGCGTGCACTGGATGACCAGGAGTTACTCGATACCCCCGCCGAGCTGTACCTGGATACCCTGGTGCGCCTGACACGCGAGCTGTTCCAGGTGGAGACCGTGCTGATCAGCCTGGTCGACCACGACCGCCAGTGGCTCAAGGCGCACACCGGCCTGGAGGGCGAGCCGGCGCCGCGCGCCACCTCCTTCTGCGGCCATGCCGTGGCGGCTCGCCAGCCGCTTGTGGTGGAGAATGCCCTGAGCGACCCCCGCTTTGCCGACAACCCGATAGTCACTGGCCCACCCTTTGTTCGCTTCTATGCCGGCCAGCCCATTTTCACCGGTGACAACCAACCCATCGGCACGCTCTGCCTGATCCATCCCGAGCCGCGCCCGTTCAGCGACAACGAGTGCCAGCGTCTGCACGACCTGGGCATTCTGGTAGAGGGCTACCTGCACATGCGCAGCCTTGGCCAACAGGCGCACAGGCTGCACCAGGCGGTCAGCCGCGAGCAGCGCAAGGCCATGATCGATAACCTGACCCAGCTGTGGAACCGCGGGGCCCTCGAACATTTCTTCCCCCGTGAAGCGAGTGCCGCACGGCAGGCCGGCTTGCGCCTGGGAGCGATCTATATCGACCTCGACCACTTCAAGCAGGTCAACGACCAGTTCGGCCACGCCGGCGGCGATCAGGTGCTCTGGCAGAGCGCCCGGCGCATGGGTACAGCGCTGCGCCCGAACGACCTGCTGGTGCGCCAGGGTGGCGAGGAGTTCGTGGCCCTGGTGATGGTGCACGATGCCGGCGAACTGTCGCAGATCGCCGAGCGGATACGCTGCGCCATCGGTGACGAGCCGATGAACATCAGTGAACACCGGTACCCCATGACGGCTAGCCTGGGTACCGCCCTGGCTCACCCGGACGAAAACCAGGCCATGCTGCTGGAACGCGCCGACCGTGCCCTGTACCTCGCCAAGGAACAGGGTCGCAACCGGACAGTTCACGCCCACGAACCCTCCGAGGACTAGAGCCATCATGGCCGACGCCATCGCCGCCAGCCTGCATTACCTGTCGATCTTCGTCTTGTTCGCCCTGCTCACCGGCGAGCACCTGCTGTTCAAGCCGGTCATGGAGCTGCAGCGCGCGCGCAGCCTGCTGCGGGTGGATGTCGCCTACGGCACCTGCGCCGGCGTGGTGCTGTTCACCGGCGCCGCGCGCGTGCTGTGGTTCGGCAAGGGACTGGACTATTACCTGCACAACAGCCTGTTCCACGCCAAGGTCGGCCTGTTCCTCCTGATCGGTTTGCTGTCGATCATCCCGACCCTGACCTTCTTCAACTGGCGCAACGACCTGCTGGCCGGCAAGGCACCGCAGATCAGCCCGGCCACGGCCCGGCGTACCATCCTGGTGATCCGCGTCGAACTGTTGCTGCTGGTCTGCCTGCCGTTTCTCGCCAGCCTGATGGCGCGTGGTTTCGGCATGCTCGGCGAGTAATCCACGACCCTAACAAAAGCTGAGGAGCCTTGCTGTATTGCAGGGTTTCTGGCGGATCCAAATCAGCCGCGGGCCAGGTAACTCTCGTAGGCTGGTGTTGAGCGCAGCGAAGCCCAACGGGCCCAGTGCAGGGCTCGTTGGGCTTCGTCGCGCTGCTCCTCAACCCAACCTACGACCTAACCCGCCCTACGGTTCAGGACGCCAGGTACGAGGAACGGGTCAGGCCCAGACGCAAGGCATCCAGATACTGGGTGCGCTCGCGGGCGCTGAGCTTGGCGCTGGCCACCTTGTCGCGGTAGTAGGTCATCAGCTCCTCGGGCGACAGGTGCACGTAGCGCAGCATGTCCTCGATGGTGTCGTGGGTCTCGATACCGGCGTGGTACACGCTGCCGTCGGCGTTCTGGTAGATGTTCACCGAGTCGGTGTCACCGAACAGGTTGTGCATGTCGCCGAGAATTTCCTGGTAGGCACCGACCAGGAACACGCCCAGCAGGTAGTCCTCACCCTCGCGCACTTCGTGCACCGGCAGGCTGGTCTCGATCGACTGCTCATCGACGTACTGGTTGATCTTGCCGTCCGAGTCGCAGGTCAGGTCCTGCAGCACGGCGCGGCGCAGCGGCTCCTCGTCCAGGCGGTGCAGCGGCAGGATCGGCAGGATCTGGCCGATGGCCCAGGTGTCCGGCAGGCTCTGGAACACCGAGAAGTTGCAGATGTACTTGTCGGCCAGCTTGTCGTTGAGTTCGTCGAGTACCTGGCGGTGCGAACGCTGGCGCGCCTTCAGCGAGTTGTGCAGGCGGCGGCACACGGCGAAGTAGCACTGCTCGGCCAAGGCCTTCTCGACCAGGCTGATCTTGCCGTCGGCGTACTGCGCGGCCACGTCGCTCATGTAGTGGGTGGCGCGCCAGTAGGTCTCGGTGACCATCTCGATATCGGTGGGGCCGAGCAGGTCGGCCAGCCACTGCACGGTCTCCGGCAGGCTGGCTTTGTCTTCGATCAGCGGCACGTCGTCGTTGTGTTTCTCGACATCGGTGACCTGCACGATCAGCACCGCGTGGTGCGCGGTCAGCGAGCGGCCGCTCTCGGAGAAGATGTGCGGATGCGGCAGGCCCTGGGCGTCGCAGAACTCCTTGAGCATGCCAACCACCACACCGGCGTAGTCGTCCATGTCGTAGTTGATCGAGCTGGCGTTGCGCGAGTGGGTACCGTCGTAGTCCACACCCAGGCCGCCGCCGACATCGACGTGATCGACCGGCAAGCCGAGGGCACGCAGCTCGCCGTAGTAGCGGATGGCTTCCTTGAAGCCGTGCTGGTAGTCGGCCAGGTTGGCGATCTGCGAGCCCATGTGGAAGTGCAGCAGGCGGATGCCCTGATCCAGCTTGGCCGCGCGGAAGCGCTCAACCACCGACAGCAGCTGCGCGGCAGACAGACCGAACTTGGATTTCTCGCCGCCGGTATCAGCCCACTTCGAGGACGCCAGCGAGGACAGGCGCACGCGCAGGCCAACCTGCGGCACCACCTTGAGCTCGGCCGCCTCGTCGATGACGAACTGCACCTCGGACTCTTTCTCGATGACGATGAACACGTTGTGGCCGAGCTTCTGCCCCATCAGCGCCAGGCGGATGAACTCGCGATCCTTGTAGCCGTTGCAGACGATGGTGCCGCCCTTGGGCGCCAGCGCCAGCACGGCCAGCAGCTCGGGCTTGGAGCCGGCTTCCAGGCCGATGGAAACGTTCTGCGTGGCGATGATGCTTTCCACCACCGCTTCCTGCTGGTTGACCTTGATCGGGTACAGGGCGGTGTAGTGGCTCTGGTAGTCCAGGCGCGCGATGTTGGCGTCGAAGGCGCCGGTCAGCTGGCGCACGCGGTCCTGCAGGATGCCGGGGAAACGCACCAGCAGCGGCAGCGACAGGCCGCTCTCGCGCAGGCCGTCGAGCTGAGCGTAGAGGTCGATCGGCGTGCTGTCCGGGCCGTTCGGCCGCACTTCGACGCGGCCGGCGTCGTTGATCGCGAAGTAACCGGCGCCCCAGTGGCGAATGCCATAAACGCTGCGGCTATCGGCCACTGTCCACTGGCTACCGTCATCTTTGCGTGTACGTCGTGCGGCCATCGAGGTCTCCCTGTTGCGAGTCGAACTGTCACCGGCGGCGACAGGTTAGAGCGGATAAATGACGGTTGCTGGGCGGACAAGTGCCCGACCGGGGTGTTGACCCGCGATCCTGCCCAGAAGTTTAGGAAAAGCCCGGTCAGCCGCCGGACTTCTTGGCCTTGAAGCCGCGTTTGGCGAGTTCTTCGAGGAGCAGGTCGACCATGTCGCCCTGGATCTCGATCACCCCGTCCTTGAGGCCACCACCGCAACCGCAGCGCTTCTTCAGCGCACTGGCCAGCTCCTTGAGCGGCTCTTCGGCCAGCGGCACGCCGCTGATGGTGGTGACGGTCTTGCCGCCACGGCCCTTGGTTTCCCGGCGCACGCGGGCAATGCCGTCGCCGGCGGGAATCAGCGATTTCTTGCAGATGCAGGCATCCACCGGCTGGCTGCAGTCGGGGCAATGCCGACCGGCGTCGGTGGAATAGACGAGTCCGCCCAGGGCGGCAAACGAAGCAGCTTTCTTGACCACCGGCTTTTCCTCGTAGGGGTCAGGACAGCGACTGGCCGGCGGGGTGCCGACCGCGAGGCCCCACTCAGGCAGGGGCAGCTCAACCAGGCGGGGAGCCTGGCGTTGAAGGTCGCGCAGTGTATAGGCAAAAAAGCCCGCTGCTAAGAACGAAATTGCGCCATTGATCGACGGATTGGCGACGCCGTTCGGCATAGCGCACAAGGTTGTCGGGGAATATTGCACAAAGCCAGGCGGGACGCGGCTTTGGCCAGGGACTTAGCGCCTATTTACGATCTTCTGACCGAACCCGATTTCAACACAGTTCCGTAGCCCGGACTGCTTCAGCCTGGCTGACCGGGGTATTCAGACAGAAACCCCGAAAGTATCGTAAACAAGCTCTTAGGCTCAGCCCAGGTAGCGCCTGAACGCCTCCAGCGAGTCCGGGCAGAACGGCTTGCGCGCGGCCTCACGCAACACCTGGTCGAGGGGCAGGAAGCGCGCCTCCAGCACCTCTTCCGGCTGTAGCACCAGCGGTGCATCGGACACGGCAGAAAACACCGCGCACCACAGGCGATTGCCCGGCTGCGCAAAGAAGAAACGCTCATGCTCGCGCAACGCCACCCCGGCAATGCCCAGCTCCTCGGCCAGCTCGCGGGCAGCGGACTCGGCGTAGCTTTCGCCCTCGCCAACCATGCCGCCGGCTGCCACATCCCAGTAGCCGGGATAGATGGCCTTGCTCAGGGTGCGCCGATGCACGCACAGCTCGCCGGCGGAGTTGAACAGCAGGATGAAGGTGCCGCGGCCGATTAGCCCGCGCTCACGCAATTCGGCGCGCGGCAAGCTGCCCAGTACGCCATCCTGCTCGTCGACCCAGACGATCCGTTCGGCATCCGAGGCGGCGCGATGGGCCGCCTCGTCAGGCGAGAGCTGCATGTCTCAGCCCTGGGTCAGCAGGGTGCGCAGGTCGATGATCGCGGCGTTGGCGCGGGAGATGTAGTTGGCCATCACCAGCGAATGGTTGGCCAGCACGCCATAGCCACTGCCATTGAGCACCATCGGGCTCCACAGCGGCTCCTGCGCCGCCTCCAGTTCGCGAATGATCTGCCGCACGCTGACGGTGGCGTTCTTCTTCGCCAGCACGTCGGCGAAGTCCACCTCGATGGCGCGCAGGATGTGCGACAGTGCCCAGGCCTGACCACGGGCCTCGTAGAACACGTTGTCGATCTGCAGCCAGGGGGTTTTCACCTCTTCCTCGCTGACCGGGACCGCTTCGCCTGCGACCAGCGGCTTGTCCGACAGGTCGGTATTCAGACGCACCCGGCCAACGCTGGCGGACAGGCGCTGGGACAACGAACCGAGACGGGTGGCGACATCGCCCAGCCAGTTGTTGAGGTTGTCGGCGCGGGCATAGAACTGCGCGTTCGGCTGGCCTGGGTCGGCCAGACGCACCAGGTAGCGATCCAGCGACTTGATGCCTTCGGCGTATTCGCTCTCGGAAGCCGGCAGGGCCCAGCTCTTGTTGTCGAAGTTGAAGCGCGGCTCGGCCTTGGCCAGGTCCGGGTCTTCGGTGGACTGCGACTGCGAGCGGGCGAAGTCCTTGCGCAGCGCGCGGGACAGGTCGCGCACCTGTACCAGCACGCCGTATTCCCAGCTCGGCATGTTGTCCAGCCACAGGCCGGGCGGTGCCAGGTCGTTGGACAGGTAACCGCCGGACTTGTCCAGCAGGGTGCTGGAAACCTTCTTCAGGGTCTCGACCGTGGTGTAGCCGCTGACCAGCTTGCGCTGGGCCTTTTCGGCCGCAGCCTGGGCGTTCTGCTGCACCGGGAACAGCTCGGGCTCCTGGCTCCAGAACCAGCCGATGCCCAGGGCGCCCAGCAGATAGAGGGCCAACAGGGTGCCCAGCGCCCGGCTCAGCCACAGGCCGCCGAAGTAGCTGCGCACATCGTCCACCGACTCATCGACGTTATCGCGCAGGTCGCCCGCACGTTTCTTCCAGTCCAGCATGGCAGTGTCCTTGATTACGTCCTTTCGGTATCCGACCCGTGACGGGGCCGGGAGTTGCCGGATGGCACTATAAGTGAAGCGCATCCGGTACGCAGCGCCCAACTCCCGTATGCTGCCGGCAAAGTCGGGCAAAACGGCCAAATGTTGGAAAATTGACGCCAGATGACCGAAGGTTATAGCGCTCGCCCTACTCAGTGGTAGCATCGAGCCATCATCCAGCCAGCCAACTGGCCAGAGAAACGCCTGAAGCCATGATCGAGCAAGAAGACCCCAGCCGCGACCGCCTCAAGCAGCATTTCGCCAAACGCGTGATCTATCAGGCGCGCCAGGTGCTGGAAGTCTGGCAGCGTTTGCAGCAAGGCGAGTGGAACGCCGGCATCATGGCCGAACTGACCGAGACCAACCTCGGCCTGCTGCGCTACGCCGAGCGCTTCGAGCAGGAGGTGCATATCCAGCTGGCCCGCTCCGTCGGCAACTGCCTGGAGGCGGTCGAGGCCAATCGCGGCCGCCTCACCAGCCACCTGATCACCGAACTCAACCTGCTGATGCAGCGCCTGTCGCGCACCGGCCTGCGCCATGGCGACCAGTTCGAACAGACCTTCCTGCCGCCCCTGCGCAAACCGGTGTACCTGGCGCTGCAGGATCTCGAGCGCGCCGAGCGCCTGGCCCAGCAACTGGAATTCTTCGGCCTCACCGCCCAGGCCCTGCCCAGCGCCAACGCCTTCCGCTCGGCCATGGCCGAGCGCCACCCGGCCGCCATTCTGATGGAAGTGGATTTCGCCGGGCCTGGCCAGGGCCTGCTGCTGGCCGGCGAGGCCCAGCAGGGCCTGGAACAGAAGCTGCCGCTGCTGTTCTTCAGCCATGACGACGTCGATACCCCGACCCGCCTGGCCGCCGTGCGCGCCGGCGGCGAGGAGTTCTTCACCGGCAGCCTGGACGCCTCCAGCCTGATCGAGCGGGTCGAGATCCTCACCAACGTCATGCACTACGACCCCTACAAGGTGCTGATCGTCGACGACTCGCGGGCCCAGGCCACCCACACCGAGCGCGTGCTGAACAGCGCCGGCATCGTCACCCGCACCCTCACCGAGCCGATCCAGGCCATGGCCGAGCTGGCCGAATTCCAGCCCGACCTGATCATCCTCGACATGTACATGCCCGACTGCCACGGCACCGAGCTGGCCAAAGTAATCCGCCACAACGACCGCTATGTCAGTGTGCCGATCATCTACCTGTCCGCCGAGGACGACCTGGACAAGCAGCTCGACGCCATGAGCGAGGGCGGCGACGACTTCCTGACCAAGCCGATCAAGCCACGCCACCTGATCGCCACCGTGCGCAACCGGGCGGCGCGGGCGCGCAACCTGCGCGCACGGATGGTGCGCGACAGCCTCACCGGGCTGTTCAACCACACCCACACCCTGCAGCTGCTGGAAGATGCGCGCTTCCGCGCCCGCCGCGACGATCAGCCGCTGACCTTCGCGATGATCGACATCGACCACTTCAAGAAGGTCAACGACACCTACGGCCACCCCATGGGCGACCGGGTGATCAAGAGCCTGGCGCTGTTCCTCAAGCAGCGCCTGCGCAAGACCGACCATATCGGCCGCTACGGTGGCGAGGAATTTGCCGTGGTCCTGCCGGACACCGATGCGGTGACCGCCGCCAGGGTGCTCGACGATATCCGCCGGCGCTTCGCCGAGATCCACTACCCCGCGCAGCCCTGCGACCTGTCCTGCACCTTCAGTTGCGGCATCGCCGAACTGAGCGACGGCATGGACTGCAACACCCTGTCCAAGCAGGCCGACGAGGCCCTGTACCTGGCCAAGCGCGGCGGCCGTAACCGGGTGGAAATCCATCTGGGCTAACGCCACGCAGGTGTGAACGGCGTCACGCCGTCACAATCCTGCAACCAAACCGCAATAACCTCGGACGCACCGTTTCTGGATTCCGGTGCCTCCGCCATGCGTCTCAAACTGCTCACCAACCTCTCCACCGCCCTTCTGGTCGCCGCCTGCCTGGCCCTGGCCGGCACCCTCTGGTGGTCGGAGCAGGCATTGGAGCGCCCCTACCTGCTGATGCAGCGTTACCTCGGCCTGTCGCAGCAGTTCCAGCACCAGGTCGCCGGCAATATCCAGGCGTACCTGGCCAGCGGCGATGCCGTGCGCCACCAGCAGGCCAGCCAGGCCATCGCCGACCTGGAGCAGGCTCTCGGCGAACTGCCGCCACAGCTGAGCGACGACCTGCGCCCCAGCCTCGATGAACTGAGCCGCTTCAGCGCCGGCGAACTGCTCGCCGCCGGCAAGCTGGCCGGCGACCCGCAAGGCCTGCTGCTGCAGGCCGAACGCGAGATGGCCGGCGCCCTCGACCAGTTGGCCCAGTACGCCCGCACTGACAACCCGAGTGCAGCGGCCTACCAGGCCCCGCTGTTCGCCGCCGCGCAGCACCTGGCGCGCCTCGCCCACGCTCGCGGCAAGCTGGTGAGCAGCGGGCGCAGCGAGCTGGCCGAAGACGTACAGCGCGAACTGCATGCCCTCGACCAGCAGGCCAGGGTGCTCGACGGCCTGCCACTGCTCGGCGTGACCGCTAGCAGCGAGTCCGCCACCGACAGTTTCGCCGCCCTGATGGGCCTGGCCAGCGACGACAGCACACAGCAGGCCGAAGACCAGGGCATCGCCCTCAAGCGCGACTTCGCCAGCCTGCTCAAGCGCTACCCCGGTGAATTGACCCGCACCCGCGCGCTGATCGAGCAGCGCAGCAGCCTGGCACGCAACAGCGAGGACAAGATCGCCAGCCTGCAACAGGCGCTGGCCGCCATGGGACCGGCGGTACGCGCCGAACACGGGCGCATCCAGGGCGAAGTAAGGTTGATCCAGGGCCTGATGATCGGCCTGATCCTGCTGATCGCCCTGGGCCTCGACCAGATCCAGCGCCGCCTGAGCAACGTGCTCGGGCGCCTGGTGCCAGCACTCTCGCACTGGGCCGCCGGCGACTTCGCTGCCGACATCGACGTGCAGGTACGCACCCGCGAAATGCGCGATATCGAGGACTCGCTGAACCACCTGCGCCGCTACCTGGTGGAGCTGGTCGGCACCATCCACCACCATGCCGGCGCAGTGGCCGGCAGCAGCCGCACCCTGGCCGACCTCAGCCAGGGCCTGCACGGCGGCGCCGAACGCCAGCTGGCCGATACCGCACAGATCCGCGATGCCCTTGGCGAACTGGAAGGCACTATCGCCCAGGTTGCGGCCGACGCCAGCCAGGCCGCCGACGCCAGCCGCTCGGCCAGCAGCGCCGTGGAACAAGGCCAGCGCGTTATCGAACAGAGTCTGACCGGCCTGCATGCGCTGGTCGGCGAAGTACAGGGCAACGCCCAGTCCATCGAACAGCTGGCCAGCGAAACCGCCACCATCGGCCAGGTGCTGACGGTGATCCGTGGCGTTGCCGAACAGACCAACCTGCTGGCCCTGAACGCCGCCATCGAAGCGGCACGCGCCGGCGAGATGGGCCGCGGCTTCGCCGTGGTCGCCGAGGAAGTGCGCTCGCTGGCCCAGCGCACCAGCGGCGCCACCGAGGAAATCCAGCAACTGATCGCCCGCCTGCAGCAAGCCGCGCAGCAATCGGTGGCGGCCATGCGCGCCCAGGTCGAGCATGCCGAAACCACTGCCAGCCAGGCCGCACAGGCCGATGGCGCGCTCGATACGGTGGTCACCTCGATCCGCACCATCGCCAGCATGGCCGAGCGCATCGCCGAGGCCACAGCCCAGCAAGGCGGCGCGGCCAGCGAGATCCGTGGCCACAGCGAACGCATCCACCGCCTCGGTGGCGACAACCTGGCGCGTATCGGCGAGGGCCGCCAACAGGGCGAGCAGTTGCTGCAGCTTGGCGGCCAGCTGCATACCGCCGTGCAGGCCTTCCGCGTCGGCTAGCGAGCGCCGCGCACTGGAATGGCAAGGCATAGGGCAGGTGCAACCCGCGCCGGGCTCGCAGCGGGTAGCACCGGCCCCTCGCCAGACCTGCCCACACACGCATGACGGCAAACCGCCGCCCATCGCCCGGCAATATCCGCTGACACCCTGCGGCATGCAGCCTTATGGGGTCGCTCCGCCGACTTGGGTATGATGCCCGCCAAGTCCGTTGTGCGAGCCCGCCATGCGCCGTCTGCTACCGCTGTTCCTGCTGCTGTTCACCCTGCCGGCCATGGCCGGGCTGTTCGACAAGCTGCCCGAGGCGCCACTGGGCGCACCGCTGAACAACAGCGCCGACTTCCTGCCGGTGCGCGAGGCCTTTCGCCTGAGCCTGGTGGAGAGCACGCCGACATCGGTCAAACTGCGCTTCGTCGCCGCCGAGGGCTACTACCTCTACCGCCACCGCTTCCAGTTCCGCATCGAACCCAGCGACCTGGCCAAGGGCGAGGCCGTGCTGCCCGCCGGCGAAGCCAAGCACGACGAGTACTTTGGCGATGTCGAGGTCTACCACGGCGTCCTCGATGTCGAGCTGCCGCTGGACAACCCCATCGGCCTGCCGCTGACCCTGCACGTGACCTACCAGGGCTGCGCCGACAAGGGCCTGTGCTACCCACCGGAAACCGAACGACTGGAGGTTGCGGGTAGCGGCGAAAATGCCGCCGATACGGCGACCCGCGCAGCGACCAGCAACACCACTTCCGTTGCACCGAGCACAGCGGGCTGGAGCTGGAAGGAACTGGCGCTGTTCTTCCTCGGCGGCCTGGGCCTGGCCTTCACCCCCTGCGTATTGCCGATGCTGCCGATCCTCACCGGCGTGGTCCTGCGCGGCCAGCCAGGCGGCCTGCGCAGCCTGGTGCTGGCGCTGGCCTATGTGCTGCCGATGGCGCTCAGCTTCGCCATCCTCGGCGCGCTGATGGGCCTGTTCGGTGCCGAACTCAACCTGCAGGCGCGCCTGCAATCGCCCTGGGTGCTGGTGCCGTTCGCCATCTTCTTCGCCCTGTTCGGCGCGGCCAGCCTGGGCTTCCTCGAACTGCGCCTGCCGCAGGCCATCGATGGCCCGTTGCAAAAGCTCAGCCAGCGCCTGCGCGGCGGCACCATCTTCAGCGCGGCAGCCCTCGGCGTACTCAGCAGCCTGCTGGTCTCGCCCTGCGTCTCCGCCCCCCTGGCCGGCGCCCTGCTGTATATCAGTGCCAGCGGCGATGCCCTTGGTGGTGGCCTCAAGCTGCTGGCACTGGGCATCGGCATGGGCACTCCACTGGTGCTGTTCGCCGTCGGCGGCGGCGCCCTGCTGCCGAAATCCGGCAACTGGATGGTCGGCGTGCGCAACCTGTTCGGCGCCCTGCTGATGGCGGTGGCGGTATGGCTGCTGGAGCGTGTGGTGCCGGGCCCGGTCGCCCTCGCGCTGTGGGGCCTGCTGGCTGCCGGCGTGGCCCTGTGGCTGGGCGCGCTGGAGCTGACGCCGAAGACCCACCACCAGAAATTCGCCCAGCTGCTCGGCCTGCCGCTGTTGATCTACGCCATCGCCGCCTGGTTCGGCGCCCTGCAGGGCCATAGCGACCCGCTGCGTCCACTGGGCGACTCCGCCGTGACCCGCGCGGTACTGGCGGCCCCGGCCAGCAGCACCTGGCAGACCGTGACCAGCCCGGCCGAGCTGGATGCCGCCCTGGCCGCGGCGAAAAGCGCCGGCCAGCCGCTGCTGCTGGACTGGTATGCGGACTGGTGCATCAGCTGCAAGGTGATCGAGCGCGAAGTGTTCACCGCCCCCGAAGTGACCCGCCAGTTGGGCGCCTACCGGCTGATCCGTTTCGATATCACCGAAAGCCGCGCCGATCAGCGCGCCCTGCTCGACCGCTACCAGCTGTTCGGCCCGCCGGCGATCCTGTTCTTTTCCGCCAAGGGTGACGAAAGTGCCGATTTGCGTGTCGTAGGTGAAATCAGCGCCGCCGACTTTGCCGAACGCCTGACCCGCGCCGCCGCCCGTCAAAACTGACAACGTCATATTTTTGCCGCAAATTTCGGCCATCGTGCTGACTACTGCAGGCAACTGGACAGTGCGCAGTGCATTCGGCATAGTCCCGGCCATTCCCAGGACAGAATAAGGATAAATTCATGGCCACCCTCCTGGTGCTGCACGGCCCCAACCTCAACCTGCTGGGCACCCGCGAACCCGGCGTCTACGGCGCCACCACCCTGGCCCAGATCAATCAGGATCTCGAGCAGCGCGCCCGCGCCGCCGGCCACCACCTGCAGTACCTGCAGAGCAACGCCGAATACGAGCTGATCGAGCGCATTCACGCCGCAAAAGGCGAAGGTGTCGACTTTATTCTGATAAATCCGGCGGCTTTCACTCATACCAGCGTCGCCTTACGTGACGCATTGCTGGCAGTGAGCATCCCATTCATCGAAGTGCACCTGTCCAACGTGCACAAGCGTGAAGCCTTCCGCCATCACTCCTACTTTTCCGACGTTGCCGTGGGAGTGATCTGCGGCCTTGGCGCCAGCGGTTATCGGCTGGCTCTGGAGGCTGCCCTGGAACAATTAGAACGCCCCTGACGACCTCACCTTGGGAGTTGCAAAACTATGGATATCCGTAAAGTCAAAAAACTGATCGAGCTGCTGGAAGAGTCCGGTATCGACGAACTGGAGATCCGCGAGGGCGAAGAGTCCGTGCGTATCAGCCGCCACAGCAAGCAGCCCGCCTACGCTCAGCCGATGTACGCCCCGGCCCCGGCTCCGGTCGCCGCCCCGGTTGCCGCTGCCGCCCCGGCCGCTGCCGCCGAAGCCGCTCCGGCCGCCGCCAAGCTGAACGGCCATGTGGTTCGCTCGCCGATGGTCGGCACCTTCTACCGCGCCGCCTCGCCGACCTCCGGCAACTTCGCCGAAGTGGGCCAGAGCGTGAAGAAAGGCGACATCCTGTGCATCGTCGAAGCGATGAAGATGATGAACCACATCGAGGCCGAAGCCAGCGGCGTGATCGAATCCATCCTGGTCGATAACAACCAGCCGGTGGAATACGACCAACCCCTGTTCACCATCGTTTGATGCGCGGGGAACCTGCGATGCAGAAGCTGGAAAAAGTCCTGATCGCCAACCGTGGCGAAATTGCCCTGCGCATCCTGCGCGCCTGCAAGGAGCTGGGCATCAAGACGGTGGCCGTGCACTCCACCGCCGACCGTGAGCTGATGCACCTGGGCCTGGCCGACGAATCCGTCTGCATCGGCCCGGCCGCTGGCGCACAGTCGTACCTGAATATCCCGGCGATCATCAGCGCCGCTGAAGTCACCGGCGCCACCGCCATCCACCCGGGCTACGGCTTCCTCGCGGAAAACGCCGACTTCGCCGAACAGGTGGAAAACTCCGGCTTCGCCTTTATCGGCCCGAAAGCCGACACCATCCGCCTGATGGGCGACAAGGTCTCGGCCAAGAACGCCATGATCAAGTCCGGCGTCCCCGTGGTACCCGGCTCCGAAGGCCCGCTGCCGGAAGACGAGGCCACTGCCCTGCAGATCGCCCGTGAAGTCGGCTACCCGGTGATCATCAAGGCCGCCGGCGGCGGCGGCGGTCGCGGCATGCGCGTGGTGCACAAGGAAGAAGACCTGATCAAATCGGCCAAGCTGACCCGCACCGAAGCCGGTGCCGCGTTCGGCAACCCGATGGTCTACCTGGAGAAATTCCTCGGCAACCCGCGCCACGTGGAAGTCCAGGTGCTTTCCGACGGCCAGGGCAACGCCATCCACCTGGGTGACCGCGACTGCTCGCTGCAGCGCCGCCACCAGAAGGTCCTGGAAGAAGCGCCAGCCCCGGGCATCGACGAGAAGGCCCGCGCCGAAGTCCTGCAACGCTGCGTCGATGCCTGCATCGAGATCGGCTACCGTGGCGCCGGCACCTTCGAGTTCCTCTATGAAGATGGCCACTTCTACTTCATCGAGATGAACACCCGCGTACAGGTCGAACACCCGGTTACCGAGATGGTCACCGGCATCGACATCGTCAAGGAGATGCTCAGCATCGCCGCCGGCAACAAGCTGTCGTTCAAGCAGAGCGACGTGGTTATCCGCGGCCACTCGCTGGAGTGCCGGATCAACGCCGAAGACCCCGACAATTTCATGCCCTGCCCCGGCAAGGTCAAGCACTTCCATGCTCCGGGCGGCAACGGTGTACGCGTCGACTCGCACCTGTACAGCGGCTACTCGGTACCGCCGAACTACGACTCGCTGATCGGCAAGCTGATCACCTACGGCAAGGATCGCGCCGAGGCCATGGCGCGCATGCGCAATGCCCTGGACGAGCTGGTGGTGGACGGCATCAAGACCAACATCCCGCTACACCGCGACCTGACCCGCGACAAGGGTTTCGCCAAGGGCGGCGTGAATATCCACTACCTGGAAAAGAAACTGGGCATGGACAAGCACTAACGCCTGCCGTAGCTCGTAGGGCGGGTGCAACCCGCGCGGGTTTCACCCGCCCTACCCAGTACAGGGGCCGCCTTCGGGCGGCCCCTGTCGTTTCCGGCCGGCGCCTGCGGTGGCAGCCGGCCCGCCCCTCAAGTAAGCTGCGCGGCCAATTGCACCTAGCGCCCCATCGTTCACGAGGTTTGCCATGCCCTGGTTACAAGTCCGTCTCGCCATCACCCCGGATCAGGCGGAAACCTACGAGGACGCCCTGCTCGGCGTGGGCGCCGTGTCGGTAACCTTTATGGACGCCGAAGACCAGCCGATCTTCGAGCCGGACCTGGGCACCACCCCGCTGTGGTCGCACACCCACCTGCTGGCCCTGTTCGAGGCCGACACCGACGCCGCCAACCTGGTCGCCCACCTGGAGCTGCTGACCGGCGCGCCGCTGCCCGAGCACCAGATCGAACACATCGCCGACCAGGACTGGGAGCGCAGCTGGATGGAAAACTTCCATCCGATGCGCTTTGGCCAACGACTGTGGATTGTGCCGAGCTGGCATGCTGCGCCGGAGCCGGGCGCGGTCAACCTGCTGCTCGACCCGGGCCTGGCCTTCGGCACTGGCACCCACCCGACCACCGCCCTGTGCCTGGAATGGCTGGACGGCCAGGACCTTAATAACTGCGACGTGCTGGATTTCGGCTGCGGCTCGGGCATCCTGGCCATCGCCGCCCTGCTGCTGGGCGCCCCGCAGGCCAGCGGCACCGATATCGACCCGCAAGCCCTGGAAGCCTCGCGCGACAACGCCTCGCGCAATGGCATCGACCCGGCCCGCTTCCCGGTCTACCTGCCCGCCGACCTGCCGCAACAGGCCGCCGACGTGGTGGTCGCCAATATCCTCGCCGGCCCGCTGGTGTCGCTGGCCCCGCAGATCACCAGCCTGGTCAAGCCGGGCGGACGCCTGGCGCTGTCCGGCATCCTTGCCGAGCAGGCCGAGGAAGTGCGCACGGCCTATCAGGACGCTTTCGAGCTCGATCCGACTGCAATCAAGGATGGCTGGGTGCGTATCAGCGGCGTCCGTCGCTGAGAACCTCCCACGATCTGCTGCGCGCTGGCCAAACGACGTTGAAAGCGGGCTCTGAACGCCCGCGCGCCGCCAAGCTTGTGCTTTCCACCCTGTGCTTGGGTAAACTAGCGCCTCGTTTTACCCGGACCCCCGCATGACCGACAGTTTCGTCACCCAGTGCCCCCATTGCCGCACCAGCTTCCGCATCAGTCGTGCGCAGCTGGGCGCAGCCCATGGCGCGGTTCGCTGCGGGGCCTGCCTGCACGTGTTCAATGCCGCCCAGCAACTGCTGGTCGATCAGTCCCGGGCCAGCAAACCGGTCGCGCCCAGCATGCCTGCACCGGCTGCCAGTGCTCCGGCGCCGCGCACCGCAGCCCCCATGCCTGGCGTAGCCGCGACTGTACGCCCGCCTGCTCCGCCGCTTGAGCGCAGCGTGGCTCCGGCAACCAGCCTGAACCCGAGCAGCACTGGCGAAAAGAAAGCCGTCGATACCCTGTGGATTCACGACGATCTCGATCTCGACAGCCTCGACCTCGACGAAGAACTGGCCAAGCTGGAAGAGCAGGAAATGCAGCTCTCCCAGGATTTCCTCGCCATCGACCGCGCCCCCCAGCCAGGCGAGCGCCTGTTCACTCAGCCGGAACCCGAGCGCGACCGGCATGACGAGAGTTGGGCCGAGTCGCTGCTGAAAGAAGAAAAGCCGGCGCGCAAGATCGAGCCCGAATTCAAGCCCGAACCGCGCGTCGAAATAGCGCCGACTCCTGCCCCACGACCCATTCCGGCGTCCTTTCCGCCGCCGCTCGACGAGCGGCCACCCGCCGTTCGTCGCGAACCCAGCTTCGCCCATGCCCGCGAAGAGCTGCCAGACGATGGGCCGGCGCAGCGTGACGAACCGCCGATCAGCGCCCTGGATGAAGAACCCGAGGACAGCGACGAGATCGGCGATGCCGACTACGCCCGCCTCGCCAGCACCCCGGGCCAGCCGACCCGCAACGAGCCGGGCCTGCGCAACGACAGCCTGCTCGACCTGGCCGAAGAACCGCTGCAGCTCGACTGGCAGGAAGTGAAAAAACCCTGGGGCCGCTGGATCGCCTGGGGCCTGTTCAACCTGCTGGCCGCCGGCGCTTTGGCCGGCCAGTACGTGAGCTACCACTTCGAGGAACTGGCCCGTCAGGACCAGTACCGCCCCTGGTTCGAGCAGCTGTGCCCGGAAGTCGGCTGCACCCTGCCGTCCAAGGTCGACATCGAGCAGATCAAGAGCACCAACCTGGTGGTGCGCAGCCACCCGGACTACATGAACGCGCTGATGGTCGACGCGATCATCTACAACCGCGCGCCCTTCGCCCAACCCTTCCCCCTGCTGGAACTGCGCTTCGCCGACATCAACGGCCAGCTGCTCGCCAGCAGCCGCTTCAAGCCCAGCCAGTACCTCGGCGGCGAGCTTGCCGGCCAGGCGGAAATGCCGCCGCAGACGCCTATCCACGTGTCCCTGGAAATCAACGACCCGGGCGCCAAGGCCGTCAACTACAGCCTCAGTTTCCACTCGCCGGAATAGCCTGCAGGCGGCGGATTTCCGGCGCTTGCGCGGTTTCATCGCACCAACGGCGATAACCCGACGACTGTTCATAATTTGTTCAAAACAGCCTTTATCCGGTCACCGAGAGCGGGTATCATGCCCTCCCTTTTTCGCACTCCCAATGAAGCCGTTTTGAGACCAGGCGGGCCACGCCTTTCCCTGACGCCTTCACGGAGCCTGTACGAAAAGTC
>JBOFCR010000069.1:0-18100 GCA_051646165.1 Pseudomonas sp.
TCCCAACGGGTCGACTGGCTGAACGCTGTCTGGGTCGGGATACCGGCCGGGCCGGCTTTGAAAAAGTGGTGCACGGCTTCGTCGCTGGTCTGGGTGATGTCCCACTTGGCGATGGCTTCGGCCATGGACTTGCTGTGCACGGTCGGCAGGTCGGTGTGCAGCAGGCCGCCACGGGCCAGGGAGCCGAGGATGGAGAAAATGCCACCGGCGCGGTGCACGTCTTCCATGTGGTACTTCTGGATGTTCGGCGCCACTTTGCACAGCTGCGGCACGACGCGGGACAGGCGGTCGATGTCGCGCAGGTCGAAATCGATCTCGGCTTCCTGGGCGGCGGCCAGCAGGTGCAGGATGGTGTTGGTCGAGCCGCCCATGGCGATGTCGAGCATCATGGCGTTTTCGAACGCCTTGAAGTTGGCGATGTTGCGCGGCAGTACCGATTCATCGTTTTCGCCGTAGTAGCGCTTGCACAGCTCGACGATGGTGCGCCCGGCCTGCAGGAACAGCTGCTCGCGGTCGCTGTGGGTAGCCAGGGTCGAGCCGTTGCCCGGCAGGGCCAGGCCCAGGGCTTCGGTCAGGCAGTTCATCGAGTTGGCGGTGAACATGCCGGAGCAGCTGCCGCAGGTCGGGCAGGCGCTGCGCTCGTACTCGGCGACTTTTTCGTCGGAGGCCGAGGAGTCGGCGGCGATCACCATGGCATCGACCAGGTCCAGGCCGTGGCTGGCCAGTTTGGTCTTGCCGGCTTCCATCGGTCCGCCGGACACGAAGATCACCGGGATGTTCAGGCGCAGGGCGGCCATCAGCATGCCGGGGGTGATCTTGTCGCAGTTGGAGATACAGACGATGGCGTCGGCGCAGTGGGCGTTGACCATGTACTCGACGGCGTCGGCGATGATCTCGCGGCTCGGCAGCGAATAGAGCATGCCGTCGTGGCCCATGGCGATGCCGTCGTCGACGGCAATGGTGTTGAACTCTTTAGCCACGCCGCCGGCTTTTTCGATCTCGCGGGCGACCAGCTGGCCGAGGTCCTTCAGGTGCACGTGGCCGGGCACGAACTGGGTGAAGGAGTTGGCGATGGCGATGATCGGTTTCTTGAAGTCCTCGTCCTTCATCCCGGTGGCACGCCATAGGGCGCGGGCGCCGGCCATGTTGCGGCCGTGGGTGGAGGTCTTCGAGCGATAGTCAGGCATGACGGTTCCTGCGGCTGTATCAGGTATCGGTTATTAGGTTGTCGTGAGTGTTTCGTGCCGGCGGCAAGCGGAGGTCTCCGTGCGTTCGGCAGAACCGACACGGCGCGGGGTGTGCGCTGGGGCGGTCTGGGCTCACTGGCCCGCCTGAGGATGGTGGCGAGGAATGTCCCGATTCTACGCCGCCGCTGGCCGCCAGGGAAAGGTTGGCGGTCAGCCGCCGGGGTCTGCGTGCCCGCTGCGAGTCTTTGTGAGCTCGCCCTTTGGTGTGATGCCGTTCATCAGCTTTCGCCGTTCGGGCGATTGTTGGCGTGACTGGCTGGTCACGTATGGTGCTCGGCGGTGCGCAACGCCCGTTGGCCGCGCACCGGCATTCGCCAGCGTATTGCCAGCAATGGGTGCAGTGCGGCCGAGTCCGATGCAGTGGGTCGGGAGGGGTGGTGGCGAATCTCATTACTCAAATAAAAACGAGGATTCCCTTTAATGCGCAATGTCAGATCGGGCTTCGCGGCCACCCTTTTGGTCGCCTCGACCACTGCTATGGCAGCTCCCCTGCCGGATACACCCGGAACGGCGTTCCCGGCCGTTGCCAGTTTCGACAACGCCGGCCCTTACGCCACCACCAGTCAGAGCGAGGGGCCGAGCTGCCGGGTCTACCGGCCCAGTACCCTCGGCCAGAATGGCGTGCGTCATCCGATCATTCTGTGGGGCAACGGCACTGGTGCTACGCCCGATACCTATGCGGAGCTGCTGAAACACTGGGCCAGCCACGGTTTCGTGGTGGCTGCCGCGGAAACTTCCGATGCTGGTACCGGCCAGGAAATGCTCGCCTGCCTGAGCTATCTGGTGCAGGAAAACGGCAGCACTTATAGCATCTATGCCGGCAAGCTGAACGCAGGGCGCGTCGGTACGTCGGGTCACTCCCAGGGCGGTGGCGGTTCGATCATGGCCGGCCAGGACGAGCGGGTGCGCACAACGGCGCCGATCCAGCCCTATACCCTCGGGCTCGGTCACAACACCAGTTCGCAGAGCAAGCAGAAGGGGCCGATGTTCCTGATGTCCGGCGGTGGCGACACCATTGCGTTCCCTTACCTGAATGCCCAGCCGGTCTATAACCGGGCCAATGTTCCAGTGTTCTGGGGCGAGCGGCGTACGGTCACGCACTTCGAGCCGGTGGGTAATGGCGGGGCCTATCGCGGGCCGGCTACGGCCTGGTTGCGTTACCAGCTGATGAACGACCAGACGGCGAAAAGCACGTTCAATGGCACGTTGTGCAGCCTATGCGTCAGCACGCTGTGGACGGTGAAACGCAAGGGTTTTTGACGGCGGACAAGTCGAGCCCCGTCCGCTTGCGCGGGCGGGGCTTTTTCTTGCTCAGCTGTTGGGCTGCATAGGTTTGCCAGGTCTGGATCGACCGCAGGCGACCTTATGCGCAGGTTGGCGTTGAGCGCAGCGAAGCCCGGCAGGCCCGGTACCGGGCTCGTTGGGCTTCGTCGCGCAGCTCCTCAAGCCCAACCTACCGCCTTGGCCGGCACCAGGCGTGCCGGGGATATGGCCTTTCTCTTGCTCAGGCGTTGGGCAGCAGGCGCACGGTCAGGCTCTTGATGTAGCGGGTTTCGGCGATGGCCGGGTGCACCGGGTGGTCCGGGCCTTGGCCGCCGCGTTCGAGCAGCTGGATATTGCGGTCCAGGTGGCGGGCGCTGGTCAGCAGGATGTTCTGCAGGTTGTCTTCTTCCAGGTGCATGGAGCAGGAGGCGCTGATCAGGATGCCGTCCTTGCTGAGCATGCGCATGGCGGTTTCGTTGAGGCGACGGTAGGCGGCCTCGCCGTTCTTGATGTCCTTCTTGCGTTTGATGAAGGCGGGCGGGTCGGCCACGATCACGTCGAAGCGTTCCTCGGCGGACTTCAGCTCCTTGAGGGCGGCGAATACGTCGCCTTCCACGCAGGTGACCTTCTCGGCACAGCCGTTCAGCGTGGCGTTGCGCTCCACGCCGTCGAGGGCGAAGCCGGAGGCATCGACGCAGAACACTTCGCTGGCGCCGAAGGCTGCGGCCTGCACGCCCCAGCCGCCGATGTAGCTGAACAGGTCGAGCACGCGCTTGCCCTTTACATAGGGCGCCAGGCGCGCGCGGTTCATGCGGTGGTCGTAGAACCAGCCGGTCTTCTGGCCTTCCAGCACCGGCGCCTGGAACTTCACGCCGTTCTCTTCCAGGTCGACCCAGTCCGGCACCACGCCGAAGGCGGTGTCGACGTAGCGTTCGAGGCCTTCGGCATCGCGGGCGGCGGAGTCGTTCTTGAACAGGATGCCGCGCGGCTTGAGCACCTGCACCAGGGCCTCGATCAGGGCGTCCTTGTTGCGTTCCATGGTGGCGGAGGCCAGCTGCACCACCAAGTGGTCGCCGAAGCGGTCGACTACCAGGCCGGGAAGCAGGTCGGAGTCGCCGTAGACCAGGCGGTAGAAGGGCTGGTCGAACAGGCGCTCGCGCAGCGACAGGCAGACGTTGAGGCGGTGTACCAGCAGCGACTTGTCCAGCACGTGGCTGACGTCGCGCGACAGCAGGCGCGCGCAGATCAGGTTGTTCGGGCTCATGGCGACGATGCCCAGGGCCTTGCCGCCGGCCGCTTCGAGGATGGCCTGGTCGCCGGCCTGGAAGCCGTGCAGCGGGGTGGCGGCTACGTCGATCTCGTTGCTGTAGACCCACAGGTGGCCGGCGCGCAGGCGGCGATCGGCATTGGCTTTGAGGCGCAGGCTGGGCAGGGACATGGGGCTACTCCGCGAAAAAGAGCGGAATTATAGCCTCGGAAGGTATCGCGCAGCTGCTGCGGATTGCCTCGCGTGGGCAAAAGGTGGCTGGGTCGACCGCTGGTCGAGCAATCTTGCTGGCCTGCTCGTGGGCAACGACGAGCCGGCCTGGCTTTGCCCGCCCCTGTTGCATGGGTGGTACACAGCGTTTACAAAAGTTGGCTGCGAAGACAGGCTGGCATTGGCTAGACTGTGCTGAATTTCTCATTCCAGTTGCCGTCGTCATGGCCCACGAACTTTCCGCCGAACAGATCCAGCAGGTGCTGCAGGGCATCAGCGTGCCGCCCCAGCCGCAGATCATGGTCGATCTGCAGATGGAGCAGTTCCTGCCCAATCCGGATCTGAAGACCATCGCCCGGCTGATCAGCCAGGATCCGGGCCTGTCCGGCGCGCTGCTGAAAATCGTCAACTCGCCGTTCTTCGGCCTGGCCAATCGCATCGCTTCGATCCAGCAGGCGGTCAACCTGTTGGGCTGCAACTCGGTGATCAACCTGATCAACGCGCAGTCGATCAAGGGCGAGATGAGCGACGAGACCATCGTCATCCTCAACCGTTTCTGGGACACCGCCCAGGACGTGGCTATGACCTGCCTGACTCTGGCCAAGCGCATCGGCTACCAGGCGCCGGACGAGGCCTACACCCTCGGCCTGTTCCACAACTGTGGCATCCCGCTGATGCTCAAGCGGTTCCCCAACTACATGACGGTGCTGGAAGAGGCGTACTACAACGCCAGCAGCGAGCGCCGCGTGGTGGACACCGAGAACCGCCTGCTCAACACCAACCATGCGGTGGTCGGCTACTTCACCGCCAAGTCGTGGAACCTGCCGCTGCACCTGTGCGAAGCGATCGCCAACCACCACAACGCTCTGTCGTTCTTCGAGGACGACACCGGTCGCGATGCCCAGCTGAAGACGCTGATGGCGATCCTCAAGATGGCCGAGCACATCTGCGGCAGCTACCGGGTGCTGGGCAACCAGGACGAGGATCACGAGTGGGACAGCATCCAGCAGCAGGTGCTGGAGTACGTCGGCCTGACCGAGTACGACTTCCAGACCCTCAAGGAGAGCATCCACGACCTGGGTGCCGGCTGAGAGCCTGTTTACGATCTCCTGACTCGCGGCCATACGGCGTTAAAAACAGGCTCGGCAAGCCGCTTGCGGCTAACGCGCTTCAGTGCGACCCGAAGGGCGAGTGAAACGAGTCATGCTCATTTACAACTGTAAACTCCGCTCCCTCGCCGTTTTGACCAGCCGGAGGCTGTTACTGGCGTAGCGCCTTGTCTGGCTCTAATTCAGAAGATCGTAAACAGGCTCTGAGCGGGTCTCCCGGCCCTGTGGCTTTCCTGCTAGGGTGGCACTCCGCTCAGTTGTACCCCGCGAGTGCGTGAATGCCTGAATTACCTGAAGTCGAGACCACTTGCCGTGGTATCGCCCCTTACCTCGTCGGCCAGCGTGTCAGCCGCGTGCTGGTGCGTGAACGCCGGCTGCGCTGGCCGATTCCCGAAGACCTCGATGTGCGCCTGTCCGGGCAGCGTATCGAATGCGTCGAGCGCCGCGCCAAGTACCTGCTGATCAAGGCCGAGAGCGGCACGCTGATCGGCCACCTGGGCATGTCCGGCAGCCTGCGCCTGGTGCCAGTGGGCACCGAGGTGGCCAAGCACGAGCATGTGGATATCGAGCTGGAATCGGGCCTGGCGCTGCGCTACACCGATCCGCGGCGTTTCGGCGCGTTGCTGTGGAGCAGCGATCCGCTCAATCACGAGCTGCTGCTTCGGCTCGGCCCGGAGCCGCTCACCGAGCTGTTCGACGGCGAGCGCCTGTATCTGCTGTCGCGCGGCCGTTCGATGGCGGTCAAGCCGTTCATCATGGATAACGCGGTAGTGGTTGGGGTCGGCAATATCTATGCGACCGAGGCGCTGTTCGCTGCCGGCATCGATCCGCGCCGCGAGGCCGGTTCCATTTCGCGGGCGCGCTATGTGGCGCTGGCGCTGGAGATCAAGCGCATCCTCGCCCATGCCATCGAACGCGGCGGCACCACGCTGCGTGACTTCGTCGGTGGCGATGGCCAGCCGGGCTACTTCCAGCAGGAGCTGTTCGTCTACGGACGCGGCGGCGAGTTCTGCAAGCACTGCGGCAGCACCCTGCGCGAGGTCAAGCTGGGCCAGCGGGCCAGTGTCTATTGCCCGAAGTGCCAGCGCTAAGCGCAATCCCCTAAAAATAAAAACAAGCAGTAGGAACACCATGCACGGCAACTACCTGCCGCCCAATCCATTCGCCGAATGGCTGGGGCGCACCGCACTGAAACTGATGGGCTGGCGCATCGAAGGCGCACTGCCGAAGCTCGACAAGTTCGTCGCCATCGGCGCCCACCACACCTCCAACTGGGACTTCGTCCTGTTCATCGCGCTGAAGTTCGTCCTGCGCCTGAATGCGCGCTGGTTCGGCAAGCACAGCATCTTCATCTGGCCCTTCGGCGGCCTGCTGCGCGCCTGGGGCGGTATTCCGATCCAGCGCCACCTGCGGCTGAACATGGTGGAGCAGGCGATCCAGGGGTTTCAGGACAACCGCGAGTTCATCCTGGTGCTGTCCCCGGAGGGCACGCGCAAGAAGGTCGAACGCTGGAGGATGGGCTTTTACCATATCGCCTGCGGCGCCGGCGTACCCATAGTGCCGGCAGCCCTGGACTACGCTAACCGGCGCGTGGTGATTGGCCAGCCCCTGCAGCCAAGCGGCGATGCCGAGGCGGATATGCGCACGCTGCTGGCGTTCTTTCGGCCCTATGTGCCGAAAAAGCCACAATTTGCATACCACGGCGATTGACGGCGTTCACGCTGACAATTGCGCGAGCGCTGTTATAGTTAGCCATATCGTTCTGCCATAACTACACAATGAAGGATCGCGCCATGAATCTGTTTCGCACTATCGCCGCTGTGTTGGCTCTGACCACTGGCCTGCTGGCACTGCCTGCGCAGGCGGAAGTTGTGCAGCAGAACACCAGCGGTGACCCGACCTATGCCCTCGAAGCGCCGAAAGGCTACGCCATGGCCGGTGACCTGATCATCGCCCGTCCGCTGCTGATCGCCGGTACCGTGATCGGCGCTGGTCTGTTCCTGATCAGCCTGCCGTTCACTGCCGCTGGTGGCAACGTCAAGGAAGCGGGTCAGTCGCTGGTGGTCGAGCCGGGCATGGCAGCCTTCGTGCGTTGCCTGGGCTGCACCGAGAGCGGTTACAAGAAGGACTGATTTCCAGCCCTGTCAGAAAAAGCCCCCGGCATGCGAGTGCCGGGGGCTTTTTGTTTCGGTCGCCGCTCTGCTGCGCTGGCTTGGCTAGTATTGGCGGCAGGACGAAACGAGGGCTGAGGATGTGAATTTCTACGCGCGGGCAATCCTGTTGGTGCTACTGGCGGGCGGCCTGACCTGGTCGTTCTGGGCCAGCGCGGGCTGGCTGCAGCTGTGTGCCGGTCTGGCGCTGTTCCTGTTCGGCATGCAGTGCCTGGAAGAAGGCCTGCGCCAGCTGGCCGGCAGCAAGCTGGAGCAGTTGCTCGGACGCAGCACGGCGACGCCGGGTCGGGCCATGCTGTTCGGCATCGGCGGCACCATGCTGCTGCAGTCGAGCACCCTGGTGTCGTTGCTGACCATCGCCTTTATCAGCACCGGGCTGATCCAGCTGGCTGGCGGCATCGCCATCCTGTTCGGCGCCAACCTGGGTGCCACCAGCGGCATCTGGCTGCTGGCGCTGGCCGGGCAGAACCTCAGCCTTAGCCCGCTGGCCCTGCCGCTGCTGGTGTTCGGCGTACTGGCCGGCTTCAACGGGGCGAAGAGCAAGGCGGCCGGGCGTATCGTGTTGGGCATCGCCTTTATCTTTTTCGGCATCGACCAGATCAAGGAAGGCTTCGCCAGCCTCGGCGGCGATCTGGACATGACCCGCTACCAGGTCGAAGGGTTAACCGGTCAATTGCTGTTCACCCTGATCGGTCTGGTCGGCACTGTGGTGCTGCAATCCAGCCATGCCACGCTGATGCTGACCCTTGCCGCACTGGCTGGCGGCCAGCTGGAGCTGGGCCAGAGCCTGGCCATCGCTATCGGCTCGAACGTTGGCAGCAGCGTGAGTACCGCCGTGGTCGGCTCGCTGGGCGGTAACCGCAGCGGCCAGCGCCTGGCCCTGGCCCATGTGCTGTTCAACCTGGTCAGCGCGACGCTGGCGTTCGTCCTGCTGACCCCGCTCACCTGGCTGGTGGTGTGGCTGGCGGGGCTGGTGGGCCTGGGTGACAACAGCCTGATCCAGCTGGCGCTGTTCCACAGCCTGTTCAATGCCTTCGGCGTGCTGCTGTTCTGGCCCTGGCAGGGGCTTCTGGCCCGGCTGCTGCTGCGCTGGCTGCCGGAGCCGGTCGAGCCGCAGGTGCTGATTACCGAACTGGCGGCGCCCGGCCCGCAAGAGGAGCCAGCGCGTACCCGCGCGCGCTACCTCAACGAGCAGGCGCTGGAATCGGCGGATGCCGCGGCCAGTGCGGTGATGCGCGAGTTGCGTCACCTCGGGCGCCTCAGCCTGGAGGTGATCTGCCATGCCCTGTACCTGCCGGTGGACCAGTTGGCCCAGGCGCGCGGCGGCGAGGCCCTGTTGCACGCCGCGCCGGAGCCCCATGCGCTGGATGCCGAGGTGCTCTACCAGCGGCATATCAAGGGGGTGTACGGCGACCTGTTGAGTTTCATGGGGCGTCTGGAACTGTCGCTGGACGAGGCGCATCAACAGTTCTGGATGGCCTGCCAGCTTGCCGCACTGCAACTGGTGGATGCGGTCAAGGACGCCAAGCACCTGCAGAAGAACCTGGGGCATTATCTGCGCCAGGAGCCTTCCACCGTGCGCGAGAGCTATGTCGAACTGCGGCGGCACCTGCTGATGCTGCTCCATGAAATCTACGAGCTGGCTCGCGTGGATATGGACGAGGCAGGCCTCAGTGCGCGCTTGCGCAGGCTCGACGACGATGCTGCGGCGGCCGACCGAGCGTATCGCGAGCGGTTGTTCAGCCTGCTGCGCCAGGGCCAGCTGGACGGCCTGCAGAGCAGCTCGCTGATGAACGACCTGGGCTATGTCGGGCGGATCTTCCAGAGTTTGCGCAATGTGCTGATGCTGGCCGAGGAGCAGGGGCCGCTGCATGGCCTGCGCCAGGTCGAAGTGGCAGACGGGCCGCTGATCATCGTCGAGTGACTCACTGCAGGCGCAGCAGCTCGGCGCGGCCTACCCCGCGCGGGTCGCTGGCCGCTTCCACGCGGCCATCCGGCTTGTGCCAGAGCAGCACCTGCTGGTTGCCATAGCGGCGTTCAACCGGCTGCAGGCGATAGCCGCGCATTTCCAGCGCACCGATCTGCTCCGACGAGAACGCGCCCGGCTCGTACTCGACCACGTCCGGCAGGTACTGGTGGTGATAGCGCGGCGTAGCCGGCCATTGCGCCACCGGCTTGCCATCCAGGTAGTCGAGGATCGCCAGCAGCACCATGCTGGGGATGCGGCTGCCGCCGGGCGTGCCGAAGCTGGCGAAGTCGTCGGCGCTTTCGATAAAGGTCGGGCTCATGCTCGACAGCGGGCGCTTGCCGCCGGCGATGGCATTGGCCTGGCTGCCGGCCAGGCCGTAGACATTGCTGCCCTGCGGGTCGGCGGCGAAGTCGTCCATCTCGTTGTTGAGCACTACGCCAGTGCCGGGCACGGTGAAGGCGGCGCCGAACGGCAGGTTGATCGACAGGGTGGCGGCCACCGCGTTACCGTCACGGTCGAGTACGCTGAAGTGGGTGGTGTGGTCGCCTTCGCGCCAGGCCGGGGCCGGTGGCAAGCTGCTGCTGGGTGTGGCGTTTTGCAGTTCGATGCTCTTGGCCAGGCCTTGCAGATAGGCCGGGGCCAGCAACTGGCTCAGCGGGTTTTGCACCCGGTCGGGGTCGCCGAGCAGGCTGCGGTCGCGGTAGGCGCGGCGCAACACTTCGATCACGTAATGGCTGCGCTGCAGCTCACCGGCCTTGCGCCAGGGCAACTGTTGCAGCATGGCCAGGCTTTGCGCCAGGGCTACACCGCCGGCCGAAGGGGGTGGTGCGCTGATCAGCGCGCGGCCATCGGCGAGGGCGAAGCGCAGGGGCTGGCGCTCGACCACCTGGTAGCTCTGCAGGTCGCGATCGCCCCAGATACCGCCAGCGGCCCTGACCCCGGCCAGCAGTCGTTTGCCCGTTTCGCCACTGTAGAAGCCCGCATGCCCGTCATGCCCCAGGCGCTCCAGGGTGCGCGCCAACTCGGGTTGGCGCAGCAGGCCAAACTCGCCGGGTATGCGCCCCTGTTCGAGGAAGATGGCGGCGCTGGCCGGGTCCTTGCGCAGGGCGTCCAGGCGCCACTGCGCGCGCTCGCGGTAGACCCGGTCGACGCCGACGCCATCGCGCGCCAGGCGGATGGCGGGAGTCAGGGAGTCGATCAGCGGCAACTTGCCGTAGCGCTCGGCCAGCACCACCAGGGCTGCCGGCAGGCCGGGAATTGCAGCGGCCAGCGGGCCGTTCAGCGACAGCTCGCGCTGCACCTGGCCATTGCGCCGGTAGAGGTCGGCCGTGGCGGCCAGCGGCGCGCGCTCGCGGGCATCGAGGAAGCGGTAGGTGGGCTGCTCGCCGGCCTGGCGCAGGAGGAAGAAGCCGCCACCACCGAGTCCGGAACCGTAGGGTTCGGCCACTGCCAGGGCGGCGCTGATGGCGACGGCGGCGTCGAAGGCATTGCCGCCTAGGGCCAGGGTTTCCAGGCCGGCGACGGTGGCGGCCGGATGAGCGGTGGCGACGGCGGCCTGCCCGGGAGGTGTGCTGGCGGCCTGAGCGTGCAGGGTGCAGAGCAGGAGCAGGCAGTAGAGCAGGGCGTTCTTGAGCATGCAGGTGGTCGCCGTTAGCGGAGCGGGCAGGAGCAACAGCCTAGCGGAGTTCGTCGCCGCATGACCCCGTGCGCTTCACAGGCGGGCGATCAGGCCTTGCCGGTCAGGACCAGATATTTCTGCATCAGCTCGTCCTTGCTCTCGACACGGGCTTCGTCGAGCGGGATGCAGTCCACCGGGCAGACCTGCTGGCATTGCGGCTCGTCGTAGTGGCCAACGCACTCGGTGCACAGGTTGGGGTCGATCACGTAGATCTCTTCACCCTGGGAAATCGCGGCGTTGGGGCACTCGGGTTCGCAGACGTCGCAGTTGATGCAGTCGTCGGTGATCTTCAGGGACATGGAACAACTCCTGCCATGGCCATGGCCACGACACTTTCAGCAATCGATAGGGGAATTGTGCCGGATTGGCGCCGTTGGCGCCATGCGCGGAGCGACCTGTGGCCGCTCCACGAGGGTCTGCTGCCTAGGCGCTCAGCGCGGAAAGCGCTGGGCCAGGGCTTCGGCCACGGCGGGGTGGACGAACTTGCTGATGTCACCACCCAGGGCGGCGATTTCGCGCACCAGGGTCGAGGAAATGAAGGAATACTTCTCCGACGGGGTGAGGAACATGCTCTCCACGTCTGGCGCCAACTGACGGTTCATGTTGGCCAGCTGGAACTCGTATTCGAAGTCGGACACCGCGCGCAGGCCGCGCAGGAACACATTGGCGTTCTGTTCCTTGACGAAGTGCGCGAGCAGGGTGGAGAAGCCCACGACCTCGACGTTCGGCAGGTGTTTGGTAACTTCCCTGGCCAGTTCGACGCGTTGTTCCAGAGAGAACAGCGGGTTTTTCTTGGGGCTGGCAGCCACTGCAATGATCACGGTGTCGAACAGGCGCGCGGCGCGTTCGATCAGATCGCCATGGCCTTTGGTGATGGGGTCGAAGGTACCCGGGTACAGCACTCGATTCATCGTGACGTCCTGGCTGGAGTCTTGAGGGAACCGGATGGTAGCGCAGCAGGCCGCCAGGGCCAAGCCGTGGCGTTCAGGCTGCGCCGCCGCGCTGTTGCAGCAGATGCAGGGCCAGCGCCGGGAGCAGGCAGGCCAGGGCGATCCAGTCGGCCAGCAGCACCCGGCGCAAGGCCGGGTTGTAGCCCTGTTCGCCCCAGGCCAGCAGGAGGAAGGCCAGCACGCTGGCCAGGCCGGCGCCCAGCGCCAGGCTGCGCAGACCCGGCAGGAAGGCGGACGCGACCAGCAGGGCGCCGAGCAGGCCGAACAGTACGGCGCGGTGGCGCATCATCAGCAGCAGGTTGGGTTCGCCCAGCTCCAGGCCATACAGCGCAGCCAGGCGCGGCGCGCCGAGCACACCGCTGAGCGGTAGCAGGTGGATAACCCCGGCGACCAGCAACAGCAGTGCGATCAGCTTGCTCATGCCGGCACCCTAGGCCTTGAGGCGCTGCGCCAGCAGGCTGGCGAGCTTGGCGGTGAGGCCGTAGATCGACAGCTGCGGGTTGGCGCCGATGCTGGTGGGGAACAGCGAACCGTCGTGGATCGACAGGTTCTCCAACTGGTGGTGGCGACCCAGGCTGTCGGTAACGGCCTGGGTCGGGTCCTCGCCCATGGCGCAGCCGCCCATCACGTGGGCGCTGCCCAGGCGGGTGCGGTACAGCTCCAGGCTCAGGCTGTCGATCAAGGCCTTGGCCTCGTCCAGGGTCTTCACATAGCCGGCGTCAGCATGTACCGGCAGCACGGCCTTGGCGCCGGCGGCGAACTGGATCTCGGCCATGCTGTGGAAGGCGCGGCGGATGCCGTCCCAGGTGTAGTCGGTCATGCGGTAGTCGAGCACCGGAGTGCCATCGCCGCGCAGCTCCACCGTGCCTGTGGCGCTGTCCGGGTGGAAGCCGTCGCGCATCAGTGCCAGCATCACGTTGGTGTTGGGCAGCTGCTCCATGCGCAGCGAGTTCTCGACGCCGAACTGGCCGAGCAGGGTGGCCGCCAGCGCCGGCTGCAGGGGTGGCACTTCCAGCTTGTAGGACATGTGCCCGGTGGCGCCTTCGGTCCACTGGAAATGGTCGGAGTAGATCGACTGCGGCGCGCCGTAGAAGGGGTTGATCAGCGTATCGAACTGCGCCGCGGAGAAGTTCACCACGTGCAGGAAGGTGCGCTTGCCGGCGCGCTCGTGCGGGTCCGGGGCTTTCGAGCGCAGCAGGATGGCGGGGGTGTTGATGCCGCCTCCGGCCAGCACGTAGTGGCGGGCCTTGACCATGATCCGCCGGCCGTTGGGTGCCACGCTGCGTTCGTCCATGCCCAGGCACTCCAGGCCGACCACACGCTCGCCATCCAGCAGCAGGCGTTCGGCGCGGGCCAGATAGAGCAGGCTGCCGCCCTTGTCCAGGGTGGCGGGAATGGTGGTGACCAGCATCGACTGCTTGGCGTTGACCGGGCAGCCCATGCCGCAATAACCGAGGTTCCAGCAGCCGCGCACGTTGCGCGGAATCACATGCCAGGCGTAGCCGAGCTTCTCGCAACCGGTCTTGATCACCGCGTTGTTGGCGTTTGGCGGCATGGCCCAGGGCGCGACGCCCAGGCGCTGCTCCATGTGCTCGAACCACGGCGCCATCTCGGCCGGGCTGTGGCCCTTGACGTTGTGTGCCTCGGCCCAGTGCTGCAGGGTCGGTTCCGGGGTGCGGAAGCTGGAGGTCCAGTTGACCAGAGTGGTGCCGCCCACGGCCCGTCCCTGCATGATGGTGATGGCGCCGTCCTTGCTCATCCGGCCGATGCCTTCCTGGTACAGGTCGGGGTAGGCGTCGGCCTCCTGCATCTTGAAGTCGCTGCTGGTCTTCAGCGGGCCTTCCTCGATCAGCAGCACGCGCAGGCCGGCAGCGCTGAGGATCTCGGCGGTGGTGCCGCCGCCGGCGCCGCTGCCGACGATGGCCACGTCGGCTTCCAGCAAAAGGTCCTTGTCCAGGCGCGAGCCGTTATAGGTAACCCAGCCGCGGGCCAGGCCATCACGGAAAACATCAGGTACGGGCATGTCGATTCTCTTGTTATAGGTGCGCCGACTTACAGGGCGTACTGGGGCGGCCCCGGATAGCCGCAATGGCCCCAGGATGCGGGCTGGGCGTACCAGGCCATCTGCACCATCTGCAGCAGCGAACTGTGGCCCATGCGCAGCAGGCTCAGCGAGCTGTTCTGCCAGCGCTCGAGGAAGTGCCGGACGTCCGCCGGGCTGGCGTTGTCCCAGCTGCCCCAGACGCCGGTCAGCGGGCCGCGGGTGACGGCCATGCCGAGCACGTCGAACAATTGCTGGGTCAGCTTGAGCAGTTCCGGCGAAACCGAGTGCAGGCTGCGGTCCATGCCCTTGAGCGTGGCTTCGATGGTCGCGGCCATGGCGTCACTGGGTACTGCGCCCTCTATCACCACCGGGATCAGGGCGCGCAGGAAGGGTAGGTCGCTCAGGCGCAGTACCGCGTAGCCGCCAGCCGGGGTGGCGCTGGAACAGCCACTGAGGCTGGCCGTGACACCGGCGGTGGCGAGCACCGCGCTGCCAAACAGACCAACCTTGAGCAGGTTGCGGCGCGACAGCTGGGATGTGGCGAGTGAGGTATCGCTCATTGTTGTTGTGGCCTCGCGCCTTAGCGGATGAACAGCTTCTGGATCAGCTTCTGGATGCCGGTGCCATAGGGCGGGTAGATGAGTTTTGCCGCATTGAAGCGCTGCTTGATAAACACGCCCTTGGCCTTGCTGAAGGTCAGGAAGCCTTCGTGGCCATGGTAGTGGCCCATGCCGGAAGGGCCGACGCCGCCGAACGGCATGTCGTCCTGGGCCACGTGCAGCAGGGTGTCGTTGAGGCACACACCACCGGAGTGGGTCTCGTGCAGCACGCGCTGCTGCTCGGCCTTGTCGTAGCCGAAGTAGTACAGCGCCAGCGGACGCGGGCGGTCGTTGATGTAGCTGAAGGCTTCTTCGATGCGCTGGTAGGGCACGATCGGCAGTAGCGGGCCGAAGATCTCGTCCTGCATCAGCTTCATCTCGTCGTTCACGTCCAGCACCAGGCTGTGCGCCATGCGCCGGCCCTGATCCTGCGGGAACAGGGAGACGATGCGCGCCCCCTTGCTCTCGGCATCGCTGAGGTAGCCCTTGAGGCGGCAGAGCTGGCGCTCGTTGACGATTGCCGTGTAGTCCGGGTTGTCCGCCAGCTGTGGATAGAAACGCTGCACGGCGGCGCGGTAGGCGGCGATAAAGCCTTCCACGCGCTCCTGCGGCACCAGCACGTAGTCCGGGGCGACGCAGGTCTGCCCGGCGTTCATGGTCTTGCCGAAGGCGATGCGCTCGGCGGCATCTTCCAGTGGCACGTCGGCGCTGACGATGGCCGGTGATTTGCCGCCCAGCTCCAGAGTGACCGGCACCAGGTTGTCGGCAGCGGCGCGCATCACATGCTTGCCGATGCTGGTGGCGCCGGTGAACAGCAGGTGGTCGAAGGGCAGGCGCGAGAAGGCCTGGCCGACATCGGCCTCACCCAGCACTACGCTGACCAGGTCTTCGGGGAAGACCTTGGCCAGCAGGTCCTTGACCAGCTGCGAGGTGGCCGGGGTCGACTCGCTCATCTTGATCATTACCCGGTTGCCGGCAGCCAGGGCGCCGACCAGTGGGCCGATGGCGAGGAACAGCGGGTAGTTCCACGGCACGATCACGCCGACCACGCCCAGCGGCTGGTAGATCACCTTGGCGGCAGCAGGCTGGAAGGCCACTCCGACGGCGCGGCGCGAGGGTTTCATCCACTTCTTCAGGCGTTTGCTGGCGTAATCGATGCCGTGCAGGCTGGGCATGATCTCGGCCAGCAGGGTTTCGCTCTCGGCGCGGTTGCTGAAGTCGCTGGAGACCGCCTCGACCAGGGCCTGCTTCTCGCTCAGCAGCAGTTCGCGCAGCGCCTTGAGCCAGGCGCGGCGCTGCTCGGCCGAGGGCATGGGGTTGTTGCGGAAGGCGGCGCGCTGGGTGGCCAGCAGTGGCTCCAGCTGGCTGATCTGTTGCTGGGCCTGCTGGAGGTAAGCGATATCGGCGACCATGGCGGTGTCTCCCTGGAGACGGCGGATGATAAGTAGCTGCGATTTTTAGAGTAATTACTCTAAACTGTCAAATCGGAATGCACCCGGTCGTCAGACGCGGCGCTTTCCCGTACTTTTGCCACTTTGCCCAATCGAGCCGAGCCATGGCCCCGAAGATCAACACCCGCGAGCGCATCATCGAAGCCAGCCTGCAGCTGTTCAACGCCCAGGGCGAGCGCAGCGTGACCACCAATCACATCGCCGCGCACCTGGGCATGTCGCCGGGCAATCTGTACTACCACTTCCGCAACAAGCAGATGATCATCGCCGAGCTGTTCGCCCAGTATGAAAGCCGCGTCGACGTGTTCCTGCGCCGCCCCGAGGGGCGTGTACTGACGGTGGACGACAAGACCTTCTACCTGGAAGCGCTGCTGGCGGCGATGTGGCACTACCGCTTCCTCCACCGCGACCTTGAGCACCTGCTGGAAACCGATGCCGAACTGGCCGGGCGCTACCAGGCGTTCGCCCGCCGCTGCCTGGGCAGTGCCACCGGCATCTACCAGGGGTTTGCGGAGGCCGGCATCCTGCAGATGGACGCCGCGCAGATCGAGGCGCTGACCCTCAACAGCTGGATCATCCTGACCTCATGGGTGCGCTTCCTGTGCACCATGCGCAGCGATGCCGGTACCCTCAGCGAGGAGCAGATGCAGCGCGGCATCTATCAGGTGCTGGCGCTGGAAAGCGGCTATGTCGGCGCCACGGCGCGGCCGGCGGTGAGCGCCTTGCTGCAACGCCTGCATGTGCCGCTGGAGCAGGTACTGGGCGACTGAGCGTCGCCCGGGCGGGCGTTACGAGACTGTGCGTGCGTCCAGCCAGGCCGGGATGCGCCGCTCCAGGTAGAAGTCCGGCTGGCGCGGCGAGCCGCCGATAAAGCCGACGTGACCACCGCGCTCATGCAGCTCCAGCTGGGTGCTGCCCGACAGCTCATGGGCCTGCGGCACGCTGTGGGGGAAGACGAAGGGGTCGTCGCTGGACTGGATGATCAGCGTGCGCGTGCGGATCTGTCCCAGGAAGTAGCGGCTGGATGCGCGCCGGTAGTAGTCGTCGGCATCGGCATAGCCGTGCAGCGGCGCGGTGAAACGGCCGTCGAAGTCCCAGAAGGTGCGCATGCCGTCCAGCGGGCCGAGTGCCTCCAGCGCGGCCAGGCGCTCGTGATGACCCTCGGCGAGGAAGCGCTGCTGCTTGTCGCGCACATAGGCGACCAGTGCGCGCATAAAGTGCGCCTGGTAGACCTTGGAAAAACCGCGGTCGATGCGCTCGGCGCAGTGATCGAGGCGAAACGGCACCGACACCGCCACCGCACCCTGCAACCCCGAGTCGGTTCCGCTCTCGCCCAGGTGCTTGAGCAGCACATTGCCGCCCAGCGAATAGCCCACCGCATACAGCGGCGCCAGCGGGCGCTGGGCCTGCAGGTGCTGAATCACCCGTGCCACATCCTCGCTGACCCCGGAGTGGTAGCCGCGCGGCAGCAGGTTGGGTTCGCCCGAGCAGCCGCGCCAGTTCAGTGCCACGCTAGCCCAGCCGCGCGCCGCCAGCTGTTGTTGCAGGCCGAGCACATAGTGCGAGCTGGAAGAGCCGGTCAGCCCGTGCAGCACCAGCACCAGCGGTGCAGTGGCTTCGTGCGGGCCGTGCCAGTCGAGGTCGAGAAAGTCGCCATCCTCCAGCCACAGGCGTTCGCGCTGGCGCTCCAGCTGTGGCGCGCGGCGGCACAGCGAGCCCCACAGGGTTTGCAGGTGTGGATTGCGCAGCCACCAGGCGGGGAGGAAGGGCGTGGACATCAATTGCGGGCTCATGCAGCTCCAGAGGCGCTTGCCTCTGGATGGAGTCAGTCGCGGCCGAACAGGTCGCGGGTGTAGATCTTTTCGACCACGTCGTTGAGGGCAGGGCTCATGCGATTGCTGAGGATCACGTCGGCCTCTTGCTTGAAGCGGGCAAGATCGCTGACGACCCGGGAGCCATAGTACTCGCCTTGCTTCAGTGCCGGCTCGTAGATGATGACCTCGACGCCTGTGGCCTTGATGCGTTGCATGATGCTCTGGATGCTGGAGGTGCGAAAGTTGTCCGAGCCGCTTTTCATGATCAGGCGGTAGATGCCGACGACCTGCGGCTTGCGTCGGAGAATCTCGTTGGCAATGAAGTCCT
>JBOFCR010000084.1:0-42153 GCA_051646165.1 Pseudomonas sp.
CGGACTGGTTTCGCCTTTGCCTCAACCGACTTGTCTGTTTTACCCACGAGAGCAGCAGATGGCCTTGCAACTGACCTTCGGTGAAGCCACCGCCACCGGCCCTCGGGCCGAGAATCAGGACGCCATCCGCGTGGTCACCCCGGCCCCGGCCCTGGCGGCCAGCAAAGGCTTCCTGTTCGCCCTGGCCGATGGCGTCAGCCAGTGCGCCGATGGCGGCCTGGCCGCCCGCGCCACCCTGCAGGCCCTGGCTCTCGACTACTACGCCACCCCGGAAACCTGGGCCGTGGCGCAATCCCTGGATCGCCTGCTGGTCGCCCACAACCGCTGGCTGCAGGCCAACGGTGGTGGCCAGCCGCTGCTCACCACCCTGACCAGCCTGGTACTGCGCGGGCGCCGTTATACCCTGGCGCATGTCGGCGACTGCCGCGCCTATCGCCTCAACGGCAGCACCTTCGAGCGCCTCAGCGAAGACCATGTGTGGGAACAGCCCGGCATGCAGCATGTGCTCAAGCGCGCACTCGGCCTGGACCAGCACCTGGTAGTGGACTACCGCGAAGGCGAGCTGCAGGAAGGCGACAGCTTCCTGTTGGTCAGCGACGGCGTATGGTCGACCCTCGGCGACAACGGCATCCACAGCATGCTCAAGGACGAGAGCGACCCCGCTGCAGCCTGCCGCGCGCTGGTCAGTGCCGCCCACCTGGCCGGCAGTCAGGACAATGCCAGCGCCGTGCTGGTACAGATCCAGGGCCTGCCGGACAACGACCTGGCCGACACCCTGGCGCAGATCCAGCAGTGGCCGCTGCCACCCACCCTGCGCGAAGGACAGAGCTTCGAGGGCTGGCAGGTCGAGCGCGTGCTGGCCGAGTCGCGTCAGTCGCTGGTCTACCGGGTGCGCGACAACCAGTCGCGGCGCTGGCTGCTGAAGACCCTGCCGAGCAGCCGCCATGACGAGGAACAGGCCGCCCCCGCGCTGCTCCTCGAAGAATGGTTCCTGCGCCGCGTCGCCGGCCGCCACTTCCCCGAAGCCCACCCGCTGCCACAGCGCCAGCACCTGTATTACGTGCAGCGCGAGCACCAGGGCCAGACCCTGGCCGAGCACCTGCGCCTGTCCGGCCCGCTGGGTCTGCCCGAGTGGCTGGACCTTGCCCCCCGCCTGCTCAAGGCCATGGGCATGCTGCACCGGCGCAATATCCTGCACCGCGACATCAAGCCGGAAAACCTGCTGTGGTGCGACGACGGCGAGCTGCGCATGCTCGACTTCGGCCTGGCCTACTGCCCCGGCCTGTCGCGCGACGAGAACCACAGCCTGCCGGGCACGCCCAGCTATATCGCCCCCGAGGCATTCAGCGGCGGCAAGCCCAGCCCGCAGCAGGACCTGTATTCCGCCGGCGTTACCCTCTACCGCCTGCTCACCGGCCACTACCCCTATGGCGAGATTGAGGCCTTCCAGCACCCGCGCTTCGGCAAGCCGACGGCGCCCAGCCGCTACCGCCCGGACATTCCCGCCTGGCTTGACGACTGCGTGCTGCGCGCCGTGGCGGCCAACCCCAGCGAGCGCTTCGAGACCGCCGAGGAATGGCTGCTCAGCCTCGAACAGGGCGAGCGCCAGGCCCTCAGCGTGCGCCCGCGTCCGCTGCTGGAACGCGAGCCGCTGAAAGTCTGGCGCGCGGTGGCGCTAAGCTCGCTGCTGATCAACCTGGTGCTGCTGGTCAGCCTGCTGCACTAAGGTTCGCTCGCGAACCGCGTTGCTGCGAGCCCCGCGCAAAAACGGGCGCCATCACGGCCACGAAACGGGAACAGACCCGAGGAACATGATGCAGGAGCCCGCTTGCTGGCGATCACAAGCCTGCCAGCAGAGCGTGAGCGACCCATGCCACTGATCGCCAGCAAGCTGGCTCCTACAAAAGCACAAGATCAGGTACCTGGGGCCGCAACATCCCCTGAAACCTGATCGGGTCGCCAGCCGGGAGCTCGTCCATTACACTGGTCGCAACCCATGGCAGCTCTCTGCCATGCCCGTTCCAGCCCTATCAGGATGAATATGGCGCAGGCCGGCAGCATCGAACTGGACAGTACTTCCAGCCCTCCACGTACCCGGGTGCGCGGCGACTGGACCCTGGCCCACTATCGAACCCTGCGCGAATACCTCGCCAGCCAGCCGGTACCGGCCCAGCTCGAACTGAGCCAGCTCGGCCAGCTCGACACCGCCGGCGCCTCGCTACTCAGCGACTGGCTGGGCGCCGAGCGCCTGGCCCAGCTGGTCGAACAGGCCCCCGACCTGCCGGCCGAACGCCTGGCCCTGCTGCGCACCGTGAGCGCCGCCCTGCGCGACGTGCCGGTGGCCTGCCCGCCACCGCCACCCTCGACCAGCCGTGAGGTGCTCGAACATATCGGCGCCGCCGTCAGCGGCCAGTTCACCCAGCTCAAGGCCCTGCTCGGCTTCCTCGGCCTGACCCTGGCCTGCCTGCTGCAAAGTCTGTGGCGGCCACGGCGCTGGCGCATCACCTCGCTGGTCGCGCATATCGAGCAGATCGGCCTCAATGCCATCCCGATCATCGCCCTGCTCACCTTCATGGTCGGCGCGGTGGTGGCCTTCCTCGGCGCCACCGTGCTGGAGCAGTTCGGCGCGACCATCTACACCGTGCACCTGGTGGCGTTCTCCTTCCTGCGTGAATTCGGCGTGCTGCTCACCGCCATCCTCATGGCCGGGCGCACGGCCAGCGCCTTTACCGCGCAGATCGGCGCGATGAAGTCCAACGAGGAAATCGACGCGATCCGCACCCTCGGCCTCGACCCCATGGAGCTGCTGGTGCTGCCACGGGTGCTGGCGATGCTGATCTGCCTGCCGATCCTCACCTTTATCGCCATGCTCTGCGGCATAGTCGGCGGCGGCCTGGTCAGCACCCTGCTGCTGGACGTATCGCCGACCCTGTTCCTCAACATCCTGCAAACCGACATTCCGGTGCAGCACTTCTATATTGGCCTGGTCAAGGCGCCGTTCTTCGCCATGCTGATCGCCATCGTCGGCTGCCTGGAAGGCTTCAAGGCCAGCGGCAGCGCCAAATCGGTGGGCGACCACACCACCAGCAGCGTGGTCCAGTCGATCTTCGTGGTGATCCTGCTCGACGCCCTCGCCGCGCTGTTCTTCATGGAGATGGGCTGGTGAGCGCGCTGGTCGAGGTGCGCGGCCTGCGCAACCAGTTCGGTGCGCAGGTGGTGCACGATCAGCTCGACCTGGATATCCGCCATGGCGAGATCCTCGGCGTGGTTGGCGGCTCCGGCACCGGCAAGTCGGTACTGCTGCGCAGCATCGTCGGCCTGCTGCGCCCGGCTGCCGGCCGGGTCACGGTGTTTGGCGAAGACCTGTTGAGCCTCTCGGCCGAACGCCGTTCGCAGGTGGAGCGGCGCTTCGGCGTGCTGTTCCAGCGCGGCGCCCTGTTCTCTTCGCTGAGCGTGGTGGAGAACATTGCCCTGCCGCTGATCGAGCACGCCGGCCTGCCACGCGCGGACGCCGAGCACCTGGCGCGGCTCAAGGTGGCCCTGGCCGGCCTGCCGGTGGGCGCCGGCGACAAGTTCCCGGACGAGCTGTCCGGCGGCATGGTCAAGCGCGCCGCCCTGGCCCGCGCCCTGGCCCTGGACCCGGAAATCCTGTTTCTCGACGAGCCCACCGCCGGCCTCGACCCGATTGGCGCCGCCGCCTTCGACCAGCTGATCCGCACCCTGCGCGACGCCCTCGGCCTCAGCGTGTTCCTGATTACCCACGACCTGGACACCCTCTACAGCATCTGCGACCGCGTCGCCGTGCTGTCGCGCAAGCGCGTGCTGGTGGCCGACCGCCTCGACGTGGTCGAGACCACCGACGACGCCTGGGTCCAGGACTACTTTCACGGCCCCCGTGGCCGCGCCGCCGCCCAGGCGGTTCTGCGTTCGGAGAGATCCTGATGGAAACCCGCGCCCACCATGTACTGATCGGCCTGTTCACCGTGCTGGCCTTCGGCGCCGCCCTGCTGTTCGCCCTGTGGCTAGGCAAGTCCAGCGTCGACAAGGAGTTCCGCCTGTACGACGTGGTGTTCAAGGAAGCGGTGACCGGCCTGTCGCTGGGTAGCGCCGTGCAGTACAGCGGCATCAAGGTTGGCGACGTCAGCCAGCTCAGCCTCGACCCGCAAGACCCGCGCAAGGTGCGCGTGCGCATCCGCGTGGGCCCGCAAACACCGATCAAACAGAATACCCGTGCGCGCCTGGCCATCACCGGCGTCACCGGCAACGCCATCATCCAGCTCTACGGCGGCACACCCTCCAGCCCGGCCCTGGCCACACGCAACGAGCAACCCAGCGAGATCCCCGCCGACCCGTCGCCGCTGGCACGCCTGCTGTCCAACGGCGAAGACCTGGTGGGCAATATCAACAGCCTGCTGCTCAACGCCAACCGGCTGTTCTCCGACGAGAACCTGACTCATGTCGGCAACACCCTCAAGCAGCTCGACCAGACCACCGCCGTGCTCGCCGAACAGCGCGACGGCATCCGCCAGACCCTGGCCCAGCTCGGCGAGGCCAGCCGTCAGGCCAACCTGACCCTGCAACAGAGCGCCGCCCTGGCGCAAAAGGCCAACCGCCTGGTCGACGAGCAGGGCAGCGCGATCTTCCAGCGCACCGAACAGACCGTCGCCGCCCTGGAGCGCAGCAGCCGCAGCCTCGAGCAACTGCTGGCCACCAACCAGGGCGCCCTCGCCAGCGGCCTGCAGGGCATCAGCGACATCGGCCCGGCCATCGCCGAACTGCGCAGCACCCTGACCGTGCTGCGCCAGTCAGGCCGCCGCCTGGCGGAAAACCCCGGCGCCCTGCTCGAACGCGAACAGAACCAGGAGTTCGAACCATGATCCACGCCCTGCGCGCCCTTATCCCGCTGACCCTGGCCAGCCTGCTTGGCGCCTGCTCGCTGCTGCCCAAGGCGCAGCCAATTGACACCTACCTGCTGCCGCCCGCTACCCTCGCCAGCCAGGCCAGCGCCGCGCCGCTCACCCGCACCCTGAGCATCGCCCGCCCGCAGGCCAGCCAGGCGCTCGACAGCACGCGCATCGCCGTGCTGCCGGAGGGCAACCGCATCAGCAGCTACAAGGGCGCACGCTGGGCCGACCCGGCACCGTCATTGCTGCGTGATCGCCTGCTCGCCGTGCTGCGCAGCGATGGCCGCTTCCCGGCCCTGGTCAGCGACGAGCAGCACCTGCACAGCGACCTGGAACTGCTCGGCAACCTGCTGAGCTTCCAGAGCGAATACCAAGACGGCCAACCCCATGCGGTGATCCGCCTGGACGCGCAACTGGTCGACAGCAACAGCCGGCGCATCCTCGCCAGCCGTCGCTTCGAGGTCAGCCAGCGCAGCAGCGATGCCCAGGTCGCCGCACTGGTCGCGGCCTTCGGCACCGCCAGCGACAACCTGGCCAGCGAGCTGATCACCTGGCTGCTGCTCTCTGCACCCAAAGCGGGACAAACCGCACCATGACGGCGCAAACCGCCTCAGGGCGGTGCGCGATTCAGGCGGAAAACCTGGTTAAACCCGCCTGACAGGCCCTTCCAAAGAGTTGGCACAATCCATGCTTAATCACAAATAACACAGACATAGAGTCTGCCCTTCAAAGGCGAAGGGCGACTTGCCCCGATCGATCGGGACAGGACAAAGGCGTCCTCGCTAGGCAACTAGCGGGACGCCTTTTTTGTTTCTTCGATTTCTACGCAGGAGATGACCGGCATGAAAAAACTCAAGCTGGTAATGGTTGGCAACGGTATGGCCGGCGTGCGGACGTTGGAGGAGCTGCTCAAGCTCGCTCCCGACCTCTACGACATCACCGTGTTCGGGGCCGAGCCGCACCCGAACTACAACCGCATCCTGCTCTCGCCGGTACTGGCCGGCGAACAGTGCTTCGATGACATCGTCCTCAACGGCGTCGACTGGTACCAGGAGCACGGCATTGACCTGCGCCTGGGGCGCAAGGTGATCAACGTCGACCGCAAGAAGCGCGTGGTCACCGCCGACGACGGCAGCACCGCCCACTACGACCGCCTGATCCTCGCCACCGGTTCCAACCCCTTCATCCTGCCGGTACCGGGCAACCGCCTGGAAGGCGTGATCGCCTACCGCGACATCGCCGACACCGAGAAGATGATGGAAACCGCCCGCACCCACAGCCACGCGGTGGTCATCGGCGGCGGCCTGCTCGGCCTGGAAGCGGCCAACGGCCTGCGCCAGCGCGGCATGGACGTGACCGTGGTGCACCTGGCCGACTGGCTGCTGGAGCGCCAACTGGACAAGACCGCCGGCAAGCTGCTGCAACAGGCCCTGGAGGCCCGCGGCATCCACTTCCGCCTCAGCGAACAGACCGAAGAGCTGCAGGACTACGGTAACGGCCGCGTCTGCGCCGTGCAGTTCAAGGGCGGCGACGTGATCCCCGCCGACCTGGTGGTGATGGCCGCCGGCATCCGCCCCAACACCGAACTGGCCGAGAAGATCGGCATCCCGTGCAACCGCGGCATCCAGGTCGACGACTGCCTGCAGACCTTCGATCCACGCATCTACGCGGTCGGCGAATGCGCCAACCATCGCGGCATTGCCTACGGCCTGGTCGCGCCGCTGTTCGAACAGGCCAAAGTCTGCGCCAACCACCTGGCCATGCTCGGCACCGCGCGCTACCAGGGCTCGGTGACCTCGACCAAGCTCAAGGTAACGGGTATCGACCTGTTCTCCGCCGGCGACTTCATGGGCGCCGAAGGTACCGAGACCATCACCCTCTCCGACCCCCTCGGCAGCGTGTACAAGAAACTGGTGATCAAGGACGACGTGCTGGTCGGTGGCTGCCTGTACGGCGACACCCTGGACGGCGGCTGGTACTTCCAGCAGATCTGCGGCGCGGCCGATATCAGCCAGGTGCGCGATCACCTGATGTTCGGCCAAACCAGCATTGAAGCGGCTGGTCTGCAAGCCAAGGATGCCGCCCGTGTCTGAAGTCCTCCTGCAAGCGACCCCGGCCAACCAGCTCACCGCCGCCACCTGCTGCTACTGCGGCGTAGGTTGCGGTGTGCTGATCGAACATGACGGCGAGAAGATCCTCGGCGTGCAGGGCGATCCGGACCACCCGGCCAACCATGGCAAGCTGTGCAGCAAGGGCTCGACCCTGCACCTGACCGGCGACCTCGACGCGCGCGCCCTGTACCCCGAGCTGCGCCTGGGCAAGGGCCTGGCCCGTACCCGCACCGACTGGGACAGCGCCCTCGATCACGCCGCCAATGTATTCGCCGAAACCATCCGCGAGCACGGCCCGGACAGCGTGGCCTTCTACATCTCCGGCCAGTTGCTGACCGAGGACTACTACGCCTTCAACAAGCTGGCGCGCGCCCTGGTCGGCACCAACAATATCGACAGCAACTCGCGCCTGTGCATGAGTTCGGCCGTGGTCGGCTACAAGCGCAGCCTGGGTGCCGACGCCCCGCCGTGCAACTACGAGGACATCGAGCAGGCCGACTGCCTGCTGATCGCCGGCAGCAACATGGCCTATGCCCACCCGATTCTGTTCCGCCGTCTTGAGGCGGCCAAGGCCGCACGGCCGGAGATGAAAGTCATAGTCGTCGACCCGCGGCGCACCGACACCTGCGACCTGGCCGACCTGCACCTGGCCATCGCCCCGGGCACCGACGTGGCACTGTTCCACGGCCTGCTGCACCTGCTCTTGGTCAATGGTGACTACGACGCCGCCTATATCGAAGCCCACACCGAAGGCTTCGACGCCCTGCGCGAATTGGCCGCCGACTACCCGCCGAGCGAAGTGGCGCGCCTGTGCCACATCGACGAGGCCGACCTGCGCCGCGCCGCCGAGCTGATCGGCCGCTCGCCGGCCTTCCTCTCGCTGTGGTGCATGGGCCTCAACCAGTCCACCGCCGGTTCGGCCAAGAACAGTGCGCTGATCAACCTGCACCTGGCCACCGGCCAGATCGGCAAGGTCGGCGCCGGGCCCTTCTCCCTCACCGGCCAACCGAATGCCATGGGCGGCCGCGAGACCGGCAGCCTGAGCAACCTGCTGCCCGGCCACCGTGAGGCGGCCAACCCCGAGCACCGTGCCGAAGTCGCCCGCTACTGGGGCGTCGACAGCCTGCCGGATAACACCGGTCTGACCGCGATCGAACTGTTCGAGGCGGTGCGCAGCGGCCAGATCAAGGCCCTGTGGATCGCCTGCACCAACCCGGCACAATCGCTGCCGGATCAGCAGAAAGTCCACGAAGCCCTGGCCGCCTGCCCCTTCGTGGTGGTGCAGGAAGCCTTCTTCACCACCGAAACCTGCCACTACGCCGACCTTCTGCTCCCAGCCGCCAGCTGGGGAGAAAAAGAAGGCAGCGTGACCAACTCCGAGCGGCGCATCACCCATGTGCGCCGCGCCGTGCCAGCGCCCGCAGAGGCGCGGCCGGACTGGGCGATCACCTGTGATTTCGCCCGCCGCCTGGAACAACAGCTCCGCCCCGGCCTGCCCAGCCTGTTCGACTTCGCCAGTGCGCAAGCGCTGTTCGAGGAATACAAACACCTGACCAGCAATCGCGACCTCGACCTCTCCGGCCTGAGCTACGCCATTCTGGACAACCAAGGTCCGCAACAATGGCCGTTCCCGGCCGGTGCCCAGCACGGCACCGCGCGCCTGTACGCAGACGGCCGCTTCCCCACCACCAGCGGGCGCGCGCAGTTCCTCGCCGAGCCGTACCGCGCGGCCAGGGAACAGAGCGACGCGCACTACCCGCTGCTGCTCAACACCGGCCGCCTGCGCGACCAGTGGCATGGCATGAGCCGCACCGGCACCGCCGCACGGCTGTTCGGCCACGCCGAGGAAGCCGTGCTCAGCCTGCACCCGGACGAACTGCGCCAGCGCCAGCTACAGACCGGCGAACTGATCGTCCTGCGCAGCCGCCGTGGTGGCCTGATCCTGCCGGTGCAGGCCGACGACAACGTGCGTCCCGGCCAGGCCTACCTGCCGATGCACTGGGGCAATCGCTTCCTCAAGGGCCTGGGCACCAACGTGCTGACCCAGCCGGCCTTCGATCCGCTGTCCAAGCAGCCGGAGCTGAAGCTCAGCGGCGTCGACGTGGCCAGGGCCGAGTTGCCCTGGCAGTTCTTCGCCCTGGTCGAAGGCGACGTGCAACGCCGCTTCGAGGCGCTGCGCCCGCTGTTCGAGTCCTTCGCCTACGCCAGCCTGACCTTGGCCGGCCGCGAACGCCCGGCCCTGCAGATCAAGGCTGCCAGCGTTGAGCCGCCGCCAGCCGCCCTGCTGGCGCAGATCGACGCCCTGCTCGGCATCGACGCCGGCCCGGTACTGGCCTACGACGACCCGCAGCGCGCCGTGGGCAAGCGGGTACGCATCGAAGACGGGCGCATCACCAGCATCCGCCTGGCCGGCGAAACCGCCGCCCGCGACTGGCTCAAAGGCTTGTGGAGCGACGGCAAGGCCGAAGCCGACCTGCGCCGCTGGCTGCTCGCCCCACTGGCCACTCCACCGGGCGGCGGCATGAAGGCCAGCAAGACCCTGTGCAACTGCATGAACGTCAGCCAGGACGCGGTATGCGCCGGCATCGCCCGCGGCCTCGACCTGAACGGCCTCAAGCAGGAGCTGAAATGCGGCACCAGCTGCGGCTCCTGCGTACCGGAAATCAAGCGTCTGCTGGCGACCCAAGTCGTGCCAGCGGTAGCGACTGCCTGAGTTGATCGTACCCACGCTCTGCGTGGGCATGTAGCCGAGACGCTCCGCGTCTCAAGGGACGCAGAGCGTCCCCGGATCGGCTCCCACGCCGGAGCGTGGGCACCATCGGAACCGAGTGAGGAGATCGCAGTATGAGCGCAAAAGTCTGGCTGGTAGGCGCAGGTCCTGGTGATCCGGAACTGCTGACCCTCAAGGCGGTGAAAGCCCTCAATCAGGCCGATATCGTGATGATCGACGACCTGGTCAACCCGGCCGTGCTGGAGCACTGCCCCGACGCGCGCATCGTCCCGGTGGGCAAACGCGGTGGCTGCCGCTCCACCCCGCAGGCGTTCATCCATCGCCTGATGCTGCGCTATGCGCGCCAGGGCAAGTGCGTGGTGCGCCTGAAAGGCGGCGACCCGTGCATCTTCGGCCGTGGCAGCGAGGAAGCCGATTGGCTGGCCGAGCACGGCATCGAGGTGGAAATGGTCAACGGCATCACCGCCGGCCTGGCGGGTGCCACCAACTGCGGCATCCCCCTGACCCTGCGCGGCGTGGCCCGCGGCGTGACCCTGATCACCGCCCACACCCAGGACGACAGCAGCCTCAACTGGCCGGCCCTGGCGCAAAGCGGCACCACCCTGGTGGTGTACATGGGCGTGGCCAAGCTGCCGGAAATCCGCGAAAGCCTGCTGGCCGGCGGCATGCGCGCCGACATGCCGGTGGCGATGATCGAAAACGCCTCCCTGCCCCACCAGCGCGAGTGCCGCAGCAGCCTCGCCGCCATGCAGCAGGATGCCCACGACTTTCAGCTCAAGAGCCCGGCGATCCTGGTGATCGGTGAAGTGGCCGCGCAGCAACAGATTAACGTTTTGGCAGAGATTGCCTGATCCCCTTCGCTCCTGCGGAGTAGTGCTTAGCCCGGCCGGTTTGGCCGGGCTTTTTTTTGCCTTTACAGCGATAGATCTGCTGCCCCGGTCACACTTCAGGCATGTAGCCCATGGAGACTCGCCCTCAGTGGGCATACCTACTGGAACAGGCAGCGTGTATCTTTCGCACTTTTCACCCTCACCCTCACGCTCGGCTCTGCGCCAGCGCACATCCGGAAAACAGCATGCAGCTTGGCTTTTGTGCACCGCAGCAGGTGCTGGATGTCATCGCAACCATGGGACGCACGGAAGACCTACGTTTCTCTCCCGATCGCCGTCGCTTTGCTATAGCAGCAATGCAACGCCAGAAGATTTTCATCTTCGCTGTCGAGGTGCAGAGAACGGCAACAGGCAAGCTGATCCAGCTCAATACAGCCGTCGAGCTATCTGCAGAAGAACTGCAGTCCCCCCATGGCCTGGACTTCATCGATAACGACACACTGGCAGTCGCCAATCGCAATGGTGACCTGACCCTGTTTCGCCTGCCCCCGCACAACGATGCAGCAACGGCTGAGCTGACCCTGCTGCAATGTTTCCCCAACCAGGACAGGACGCTACAGCGACCAAGCTCCGTAGCCATTGCGCACCTCGGTACTCAGCAGCACGAGCTGCTGGTATGTCGAGAAGCTGGCTCGTGCATATCCCGCCATGTCATCGATGTCGAAAACGCTTACAGCCTCACTGAAGAACAAGTGCTGCTGGACAAATGGCTGAAATCACCCAACGGCATCAGCCTCAGCCAGCGCTGGCTGGCGGTGAGCAGCCTGAACACTCAAAGCGTACTGCTTTATCCGCATGGCCCACAGCCGTGCAGTGAAGCCCTTCCCCAGGCCGTACTGCGCGGCGCTTACGCTCCCCACGGCATTCGCTTCAGCGACGATGAGCGCTATCTGCTGCTAGCTGATGCCGGCTCGCCCTATGTGCATATCTATTGCCAACCGGACGCCCATTGGCAGGGAGTCTACGATCCTTGCCTGAGCCTCAGAGTGATGAGCGATGCGCTGTTCCAGGTCAGGAATGCAACTCCTCCGCTGAAAGGCGGCCCCAAGGGCATCGATATCGACTGGACTAACGGCATTCTGGTGACTACCTGCCAGACCCAACCGCTGGCTTTCTTCGATCTGGATCACGCCTTGGCCGCCGTGCGCCGGCAAGGCCCACTCGATACAGTCGACGGCTCCGCCAGCGCCCCCCAGTCGACACTGGATGTCCGTCATGAACTGGACAGACAGCAGCTGCATGCGCAGAACGCCGCTACCGCCCGCCTCAGCGTGCAGCAGATCGCACAAGCCAGACATCGTACGACAGAAGTCGAACAGCGAGCGCTAACAGCCGAAGCGCGCGCCTTGCACGCCGAAGCCCTGCTGGCCGACGCCCAAGCACGAGCAACTTGTGCCGAGTCCCGAGTGCAGGCACTGCTCGCCAGTCACTCCTGGCAGATCACCGCGCCATTGCGGCGAGTTCTGTCACTGCGCAAGCGAAAAGACTGAACCGCCCCAAACTGCGCCCCCATTCAGGGTTAAACCACAGTACAGCGAGCCCAGCGCGCACTCAGTTTGGCCAGAGCACTTCGCCAGAACGGCTGCCCCAACTCTCGAAATGCGGGCTATAAGCGCTCTCGACCACCGCCCGCTTGATCTTCAGGGTCGGGGTAAGGAAGCCGTTGTCTACCGCCCAGACTTCCGGCACCAGCACCAGGCCATTGAGCTGTTCGTGCTTGTCCAGCACCTTGTTGGTTTCTTCCAGCAGGCGCTTGAGGCTGCCTTCCAGCTGTTCGCGCGGCTCCTTGCGGCCGGTATCGGAGAGTACGCACAGCGCCAGCGGTTGCGGTAGGCCGTCGCCGACCACGCAGACCTGTTCGATATGTGCATGCACCGCCAGGCGGTTTTCGATCGGGGCCGGGGCGACGTACTTGCCCTTGCTGGTCTTGAAGATTTCCTTGATCCGCCCGGTCAGGCGCAGGTTGCCTTCGGCGTCTTGTTCGCCCTTGTCGCCCGTGCGCAGGAAGCCATCTTCGCTCATGGCTTCAGCAGTCTTGCCCGGCTCCTTGAAGTAGCCCTGCATGGTCGAGCCGCTGCGCACCAGCACCTCGCCCTCCTCGCTGATACGCACTTCCACGCCGGGATTGTTCTGGCCGATCCAGCCCTGTTTGAACTTGCCGGGGCGGCACACGTGGGAGTAGCCGCAGTTCTCGGTCATGCCGTAGACCTCTTGCAGCTCCAGGCCCAGGCGGCGGTACCAGTTGAGCAGCGCCTCGGGCACCGGCGCGGCGCCGGACAGGCCGTAGCGCACCGCATCCAGGCCCAGCCCACGCAGCACCTTGCGGCCGAACAGGCGACCGAGCAGCGGGATGGAGAGCAGCAGATCCAGCGTGCTGGCCGACATCTTCGAGTAGACGCCCATCTGGAACTTGGTCCAGATCCGCGGTACGCCGAAGAACACCGTCGGCCGCGCGCGGCGCAGGTCGACCAGGAAGGTATCCAGGCTCTCGGCGAAGTAAACGGTGAGGCCGCTGTACAGCGAGTTGAGTTCGACGAACATGCGCTCGGCCACATGGCACAGCGGCAGGTAGGACAGCACCCGGTCCGCATCAGTGACGCCGAACAGCTCGGTGGCATGGCTGGCGGTGAAGCCGAAATTGCTGAAGTTGTGCATCACGCCCTTGGGCATGCCGGTGGTGCCGGAGGTGTAGATGATGGTCGCCAGCTGCTCGGGGGCCGGGCGTGGGGTGTCCTGGATCGGCGCGCAGGCCTGCAGGTCGCTCCACTGCTTGTCGTATTGCCCGGCCGGGTGCAGCGGCATGGCCACGGTCGGCACGCCGGCGGGAATGCCCGTCTGCATCGCCGGCCAGTCATCCAGCTTGCCGATAAAGGCCACGCGGGCCTCGGCATGCTCCAGCACCTGGCGCACGGAGTCGCCGGTAAGGTTGGGATACAGCGGTACCGAGACGTGCCCGGCCATCCAGATGGCCAGGTCGGTGACAATCCAGTGCGCACAGTTCTTCGAGATGATGGCGATGCGGCTGCCCGGTTCCAGCTCCAAGCTACGCAGCCAGCTGGCGGCTCGGCGCGCCTGCTCGCCGACCTCGGACCAGGTCAGCGCCTCGACCTGACCATTGCCCTGAGGCTGGATCAGGTACGTTTTGTTCGGGTGACGCGACTCGCGCTCGAAAAATACCTCGAGCGGTAAACGGACTGCACTGGCCACGGGGCCTCCTTGTTTTTTGTTTTTGTCACAGGGAGCAACCAAGCACTTGCTTGGTTGAATATTCCATGCGTCAGGAGGCAGTGCAAGTTAAGAAATGTTTCGGCAAAACACGCCGCTCTAGCGCGGGTGATGCAGCTCGATTTTCTGCATCAGGCCGGCCACTGGCAGCTCGGCTTCGAGGCCGATCAGGCTGGCGGTACGCAGGGAAAACGGCAGTTGCAGGTGGCCATGCACCAGCAGCCCGGCCAGGGCGCCGAGCAAGGGATTGTGGCTGACGATCAGCAGCTCATCGGCCGGATACTGGTCGAGCTGGCTGGCCACATCGCGCGGCGAATCGTCCGGCGTCAGCCAGTCGAGAGTGGTCAGTGGCAGGTCGAGGCCCAGGGTTTCACGCACCAGCTCGGCAGTCTGCTGGGCGCGCAGATAGGGGCTGACCAGAATGCGCTGCAAGGGCCGACCACACAGGCGTTCGGCACTCTGCCGTACTTCGGCGCGACCGTGTTCGGTCAGCGCCCGCTCGGCGTCGCTGCGCGCATGCGGCGAGGCTTCGCCATGGCGCAGCAACCAGAGAATCACAGCTTGGGTTCTTCGTCGCGCACCGGGTGCGGCGCCGGCGGAATGCTGTGCGGCTCATTGTTTTCCGGTGCACGCGGGGTCGGCCAGTCGGCGAACGGCCAGGGTTTTTCCTCACTGTTGAAGGTGCCGAAGCGACCGATCTGCTGCAGGTACTGGCTGAGGCTGTCGCCAAAGCCCTGCAGGCCGCCGTTCGGCGCGCCGTAGAACAGGCGATAGCCCAGCTGCAGCAGCACCACGCCGCCGAGGATGATTTCCGCCAGTTGCCAGATGATGGCGAAGATGAACATCCACAGAATGCGCAGCAGGATGGATTCACGTTCCACGTCGTTGCCCGGCTCGCTCATGTCACTCTCCTTAGTCGCTGCGGATCAGAATCCGCTGGTCGGAATGAAGTCCACATCGGTCTTCGGCTCGCCGCGCATCAGCGCCTCGATCACCTGAGCCAGGGTACGGCCCTCGAACAGGATGGCATGCAATCCGGCCACCAGCGGCATATACACCTGCATTTCCTCAGCCTTGTGCTTGAGCACCTTGAGCGTGTTGACGCCCTCGGCCACTTCACCCAGGCGCGCCACCGCGTCTTCCAGGCTCAGGCCTTCGCCCAGGGCGAAACCGACCTGATAGTTGCGGCTCTTCGGCGAAGTGCAGGTAACGATCAGGTCGCCGACCCCGGCCAGGCCGAGGAAGGTCATGGGGTTGGCCCCAAGTTTTACGGCAAAGCGGGTCATTTCCGCCAGCGCACGGGTAATCAGCATGCTCTTGGTGTTTTCGCCCATGCCCAGCGCCGCGGCCATGCCGGCGATGATCGCGTAGACGTTCTTCAGCGCCCCGCCCAGCTCGACGCCGAAGCTGTCGCGGCTGGCATAGACGCGGAAGGTACGGCCATGCAGCGCCTGCTGCACGCGCTCGCAAAGCTCTTCGTCCTCGCTGGCGATCACCGTGGCGGTCAGCGCGTGCTCGGCCACTTCCTTGGCCAGGTTGGGCCCGGACAGCACACCGATGCGCGCCTGCGGCGCCACTTCGGCGAGGATCTGGCTCATCAGCTTGAAGCCATCGGCCTCGATGCCCTTGGTGGTGCTGATCAGCATCTTGCCGGCCAGGTTGCCGGCCACCGGCTGCAGCGCCTTGCGCAGGGCCGAGGACGGGATGGCGACGAACACCAGCTCGCAGGCGGCCAGGGCGGCCGGCAGGTCGTTCAGCGGCTCGACGCCCGGGTGCAGCTTGACGCCCTTGAGGTAGCGCGGGTTCTCGCGCTGGGTGCGCATGGCCTCGGCCTGCTCGGGATCGCGCATCCACTGCAGAACGCGCTGGCCATTCTCGGCCAGCAGGTTGGCAATGGCGGTGCCGAAACTACCGCCGCCCAGCACTGCAACAGGTTGTTGCTCAGTCATAAGGGTTCCAGAACATGCCATCCATATGGCGAATGGGGGGATTATCACGGAGCATCGCCCGACCGGCCAGTGCCGCGTGTGACCATCGACGACGCCGCGCGCTGGCAAACCCGGGCATCTCGGTTAACATGCGCGGGTCCGCCCCCGAACAAGGTTGTTCCGTGCGCACCTCACTCTACCGCCCTGCGCTGTCTCCACATCCTGGCTCGTCGCGACCCGAGCCCCAGCCCTGCCCTGCACCAACCGCAGGAGTGGCGCGCCCATGAGTTTCGGCCGCAACTGGGATATTCATACCCGCACCCAGCTGATCAGCGTTGGCCCGGCCCTGCTGCTGACCCTGCTGCTGACTGGCTTCTTCACCTACGGCCGGCTGCAGGACCTGCGCCAGGATCTCGACCATACCGGCCAGCTGATTGCCGACCAACTGGCCCCGGCCGCCGAATATGGCGTGCTGGCACACAATCCGCAGGTGCTCGACAACCTGTTGCGCGCAACCCTGAACACGCCCCACGTGCGCTTTCTCGAGGTGCGCGACCGCAGCGAAAACATCCTGATCTATGTCGAGCAGCCGAATCACGACAGTGGCGCCACCGTCGATGTGTTCCAGGCGCCGATCCATCAGCAGCGCATCGCGCCCGATGCTGCCCCGCCGCTCGACCAGGCCGAACCGAACGACACACCCCCGGGCGACTACCTGGGCCGCGTGGTGGTCGGCATGTCCAGCGAGGCCCTGACCAGCCAGCAGCAGGAAATCCTGATCAAGGCCACCGTCCTCAGCCTGCTGGCCCTGGTGCTGACCTTCATCCTCGCCCGCCAGCTGGCCAGTCGTCTGGCGCGCCCAATCAGCGCCATGGGCCGCGCCGTCGAAGCCCTGCAGGCCGGTGACTATCATAGCCCGCTGCCGGAGACCGAGGGCGGCGAGCTGGGCGAGCTGGCGCGCCATATCAACAACCTGGCCAGCGGCCTGGCCAAGGCCAGCCATGAACAGAAGACGGCCATGGAGCAGCTGATCCAGACCCGCGAACAGGCCGAGCAGGCCAGCCGGGCCAAGTCCGACTTCCTGGCGATGATGAGCCACGAGCTGCGCACCCCGATGAATGGCGTGCTGGGCATGCTGCAGCTGCTGGAAACCACCGAGATGAACCAGGAACAGGCCGAGTACGCCGCCCTGGCCGCCGAATCCACCGAGCATCTGCTCAAGGTGATCAACGACATCCTCGACTTCTCGCGCATCGAGCGCGGCGCCCTGGAGCTGGAGCGTATTCCGTTCAATCTGCTCGACCTGCTGCAAGGCTCGCTGCAGGTGTTCCAGCACAGCGCCCAGCAGCGCGGCCTGTACCTGCGCCTGGAGAACCAGCCGGGCCTGGAGGACTTCGAGGTGCAGGGCGACCCGACGCGCATCAGGCAGATCCTGGTCAATTTGCTGGGCAATGCGCTGAAGTTCACCGAGGACGGGGGCATTCGCATCGAGACCCACTGGCAGCCGCTGGACAACGAAGTGCTGTGGTTCACCTGCGCGGTGCACGACAGCGGCATCGGCATCGCCCAGGAGCGCCTGGAACATATGTTCGATGCCTTCCAGCAGGCCGACACTTCGATCTCCCGGCGTTACGGCGGTACCGGCCTCGGCCTGTCCATCGCCCGCACCCTGGCCGAGCGCATGGGCGGCACCCTGCACGCCTCCAGCATGGAGGGTGCCGGCTCGGTATTCAGCCTGGAGATCCCCCTGCCATTCCGTCCGCGCAGTGTCAGCCAGGGCCCCGACCAGGCCCTGCGAGGCCCGGCCGGCGAAGGCCAGGAGGTGCTGCTGGTCGAGGACAACCCGGTCAACCAGACCGTGATCGAAGCCATGCTGCGCAGCCTCGGCTACCGCGTGACCCTGGTCGGCGATGGCGCCCAGGCCGTGCACAGTTTCGATGCCCAGCGTTTCGTCGCGATTCTGATGGACTGCCGCCTGCCGGTCATGGACGGTTACGAGGCCACCCGGCAGATTCGCCAGCGCGCCCCGCACTGCAGCGTGCCGATCATCGCCCTCACCGCCAACGCCCTGCAGGGCGACCGCGAGGCCTGCCTGCAGGCCGGGATGAACGACTACCTGGCCAAACCCTTCAAACGCGCCGATCTGGAACGGGTCTTGCTCCGCTGGTTGAGCAACCGTAACCAACGCCTGGGGCAGTAGTGCTAGAGTCAGCCAACGCGCACCAATCAGGCATAGGCATGCAGCGGTATACAGGTGTTCACGGGAAACTGTGACTTTCACCAATACGCAACAGTCTATGACTACGCTGCCGACAGACGCCTTGAGCCTGCGGCGCCCAGGATGTATCGCTTAGCCCCGTGCGGCGGGGCCATTGAGGAGCTCGCATGACCAAGCAAAACGCCTTCACCCAGGAAGACCTGCTGCGCTGCAGTCGCGGCGAGCTGTTCGGCCCGGGTAATGCGCAACTGCCCGCCCCCAACATGCTGATGATCGACCGCATCGTTCACATCAGCGAAACCGGCGGCAAGTACGGCAAGGGCGAAATCGTCGCCGAGCTCGATATCAACCCGGACCTGTGGTTCTTCGCCTGCCACTTCGAGGGCGACCCGGTGATGCCAGGCTGCCTGGGCCTCGACGCCATGTGGCAACTGGTCGGCTTCTACCTCGGCTGGCAGGGCAACCCCGGCCGCGGTCGCGCCCTGGGTTCCGGCGAAGTGAAGTTCTTCGGCCAGGTACTGCCCACCGCCAAGAAGGTCACCTACAACATTCATATCAAACGCACCATCAACCGCTCGCTGATCCTGGCCATCGCCGATGGCACCGTCAGCGTCGATGGTCGCGAAATCTACAGTGCCGAAGGCTTGCGCGTCGGTCTGTTCACCTCCACTGACAATTTCTAAGGGTTATCCGCATGCGTCGCGTCGTGATCACCGGTCTGGGCATCGTTTCTTGCCTGGGCAATGACAAAGACACCGTCTCCGCCAGCCTGCGTGCCGGCAAGGCGGGCATCCGTTTCAACCCGGCCTACGCCGAGATGGGGCTGCGCAGCCACGTGTCCGGCTCGATCGACCTGAACCTGGAAGAGCTGATCGACCGCAAGGTGTTCCGCTTCATGGGCGACGCCGCAGCCTATGCCTACCTGTCGATGGAAAAGGCGATTGCCGACTCCGGTCTCACCCCGGAGCAGGTCTCCAACCCGCGTACCGGCCTGATCGCCGGTTCCGGTGGCGCTTCCACGCTGAACCAGATGGAAGCCATCGACACCCTGCGCGAGAAGGGCGTCAAGCGCATCGGCCCATACCGTGTCACCCGCACCATGGGCAGTACCGTGTCGGCCTGCCTGGCCACGCCGTTCCAGATCAAGGGCGTGAACTTCTCCATCTCCTCAGCCTGCGCCACCAGCGCGCACTGCATCGGCCAGGCGATGGAACAGATCCAGCTGGGCAAGCAGGACATCGTCTTCGCCGGCGGCGGTGAGGAAGAACACTGGAGCCAGAGCTGCCTGTTCGACGCCATGGGCGCCCTCTCCACCCAGTACAACGAAACCCCGGAGAAGGCCTCCCGCGCCTACGACGCCAAGCGTGACGGCTTCGTCATCGCCGGCGGTGGCGGCATGGTGGTGGTCGAGGAGCTGGAACACGCCCTCGCCCGCGGCGCCAAGATCTACGCCGAAGTGGTCGGCTACGGTGCCACCTCCGACGGCTACGACATGGTCGCGCCGAGCGGCGAAGGCGCCATCCGCTGCATGCAGCAGGCGCTGGCCACCGTCGATGCGCCAATCGACTACCTGAACACCCACGGCACCTCGACCCCGGTTGGCGACGTGGCGGAAATCCGTGGCGTGCGCGCCGTGTTCGGCGACAAGGCGCCGGCCATCAGCTCGACCAAGAGCCTGTCCGGTCACAGCCTGGGTGCCGCCGGCGTGCAGGAAGCGATCTACTGCCTGCTGATGATGGAAGGCAACTTCATCGCCGGCTCGGCCAATATCGACGAGCTGGATCCGGAAGTCGCCGACATGCCGATCCTGCGTCAGACCCGCGAGAACGCCACGCTGAACACCGTGATGAGCAACAGCTTCGGCTTCGGCGGCACCAACGCCACGCTGGTTCTGCAGCGCTTCAAAGGCTGACAGCTACAGCAATGAAAACGGCGCCCGAGGGCGCCGTTTTTGTGTGTGCCGCGAGAAACCGCTAGAGCCGGAAGCGCCCGACCAGGCCATTGAGGTCGACCGCCAGGCGCGACAGCTCCTGGCTGGCCGCGCTGGTCTGATCCGCGCCGGCCGAAGTCTGCAGCGACAGGTCGCGGATATTCACCAGGTTGCGGTCAACCTCCCGCGCCACCTGGGCCTGCTCTTCCGAGGCGCTGGCGATCACCAGGTTGCGCTCGTTGATCGAGGTGATGGCCACGGCGATCTCCTCCAGCGCCGAACCCGCCATACGCGCCACCGCCAGCGCCGAATGGGCGCGACTGGTGCTGCCCTGCATGGCACTGACGGCCGACTCGGTACCCTGCTGAATGCCGCCGATCATCTGCTCGATTTCCTGGGTCGACTGCTGGGTACGGTGTGCCAGCGCGCGCACCTCGTCGGCCACCACGGCGAAGCCGCGCCCGGCATCGCCGGCCCGCGCCGCCTCGATGGCGGCGTTCAGCGCCAGCAAGTTGGTCTGTTCGGCAATCGAACGGATCACGTCGAGCACCTGGCTGATATTGCGCACCTTGCCGGCCAGGTCTTCCACCTGACTCGCCGTGCTGGTCACATCATCGGCCAGAAAGCCGATACTGCTCACCGTCTGCTGTACTTGCTCACGCCCCTGCTGGGCCGTGCGGTCGGACTCGCGCGAGGCCTCGGAGGTGCTCACCGCATTGCGCGCCACCTCCTCCACCGCCGCGGTCATCTGGTTGACCGCCGTGGCCGCCTGCTCGATCTCGGTGTTCTGCAGGTGCAGGCCACGGGTAGCGTCCTCGGTTACCGCATGCAGTTCCTCGGAGGCCGAAGCCAGCTGGCTGGACGAGTCGGCAATACGCTGGATGGTCTCGCGCAGGCTCGACTGCATGCGTTTTAGCGCCTGCAGCAACAGCGCCGGCTCATCGCGGCCAGCGGTATCGATCTCGCCGGTCAGGTCGCCTGCCGCCACCACCTGGGCGGCCTCCACGGCCTGCACCAGGGGGCGGACAATGCTGCGGGTCAGCAGTACCGCCAGCACCACGGTGATCAGCGCGCTGACCACCAGCAAGACCAGCACCATGGTCACCGCGCTCTCGTAGGCCGCCTTGCTCTCTGCGGCGGCGGCCGTGGCGCCGTGCCGATTCATCTCGGTCAGTTCGTGCAAGGCCTTGGCCATGGCATCGGCATACTGATTGAGCACGCCATTGGCGATGGCCAGCGCCTCATCCAGCTGGTTCTGCCGCGAGTGCGCCATGATCCGCTCCTGCTCGCCCAGATAATCGCTCCGGGCCTTCCTGAACCGATCGTAGGCAGCCTGCTCGTCGGCAGAGGAAATCAGTTTCTCGTAGCGGCCCTGGGATTCGCGCAGGTCCTGCTTGAGCGCCAGCAGGCGCTGCTCGTTCTGGGTCAGGCTCTGCGGGTCGCGGTTTACCAGCAGGCGCAGGGTGATTGCACGGATGCGCAGGATCTCCTGGCTCATCTCGTTGAGCGCCTGGATGCTCGGCAGCCAGTTATCGTTGACCTCGCCGGACTTGCCCTGCATGCGGTTCATCTGGAGTAGCGAGAAACTGCCCAGGATCAGCACCAGCAGGGCCAGAATGGCAAAACCGAGCCCGGCGCGCGGGGCGATTTTCAGATTTCTCAAGTACATGGCGGCATCCTTGGCAAAGAGCAGCGGAACCCTAAGCCAAGCAAAGCCAGGCGCCCCACGCCAGCCGCCAACAAAAAAGGCCCGACTGCAAAGCAGCCGGGCCTGGGTCAAAACGACCCTCAGCGTACCTGGAAACGCTGCTCCGCCAGCAGGCGGTCACCCTGGAACACCATGAAGTGCCACTCGCCCGGCACCACCTCGTAATGTTCAGTGAACTCGAACGCCATCACGTCCTGCGGGGCGCCGGGGGCCATCTTCTGCACCAGCTCGATCTTGTCCTGGCGCCGGCCATCGGGGCCGACCAGCCCGGGCGTGAGGTACAGCAGGGTCAGCGGAGCTTCGGCCTCGGTCTTGCCACTCAGGCTATAGCGCAGACCGAACTTGGTACCCAGACGCCCTGGCACGTCCTCGGTCTGCTCGATGGTCTGGTTGGCGCGGGTCAGTACCCGCTCGCCCGGCTGCGGGTCCTTGATGGGGGCAGTGGCGAATACGCCGTATTCGATCGGTCCTTCGACTCGCACATCGGCCATGGCCAGGCTGGATGCCAGGACCAGCGCCAGTGCGCTCAGGCTGAACAGTTTCATCTCGCGCTCCTTGTTTGGGATGGCGCGAGGCTATGACATGCCGGTTACAACCTTGTGACAGTCAGTCGAGCCACTGCGCCTGGGCAGCACGGCGAGGAAGTTACCTGCGCCACATCGAGAGCAATGCAGGTGCGCATCGCTGTAGCGATAGTCGCAAGCAGACACCGCGCACGCCAGCAGGCCCAGAATGGCGGCCAGCAACAGTGGGGCAAGGACGATCCTCCTGCGGTGTCTGGCACAGGTAGACCAATCGCCACAACCGGGGTGCACTGGCGTTGTGCCACGCCAGCGACCATCATGCTCGGTGACGCCACCAAGAGCCTGCCCATGCGCCGCTTGCTGCCCCTGCTCACCCTGCTCAGTTGCCTGCCCGTGATGGCCGGCGAGCTGCTGACCTACCCGCGCCATTCCGACGGGGCCGAGCCCGAGGCCTACGTGGTCGAACTGCTGCGCCAGGCCCTCGAACACAGCGGTGCCGGCCACAGCCTGCAGCCTTCGGCCAAGGCCATGCCGCAGAGCCGCGCGCAGCTGTCGCTGGAGCAGAACGACGGCCATGTGCAGCTGATGTGGACCATGACCACCCGCGAGCGCGAGCTGAGCATGCTGCCGGTCCGCATCCCGATCTACAAAGGCCTGATCGGCTGGCGCGTGGCCTTGGTGCGCGAGGAAGACCGCGACTGGCTCAAGTCGGTGCGCGAACCGGCCCAGTTCAAGCCAATGCGTTTCGGTCAGCGCACCGACTGGCCGGATACCCATATCCTGCGCAGCAACGGCCTGCAGGTGATCACCAGCCAGAGCTACGAGAGCCTGTTCCGCATGCTCGATGCCGGGCGCTTCGACCTGTTCCCCCGCGAAGTGGTGGTGGCCTGGGACGAACAGCAGCGCGCCAACAACGCCGGGCTCAAGCTGGCTGTCGACCCGCATATCGTCATCCACTACCCGACCGCCTTCTACTTCTTCACCTCGCGCGCCCGCGCCGAGCTGGCCGCCGATATCCAGCGCGGCCTGGAAGCGATGATCGCCGACGGCAGCTTCGACCGCCTGTTCGAGCAGTACCACGGCGAGACCCTGCGCCGGGCGCGCCTCGACCAGCGCCGGGTGATCGAGCTGCAGAACCCCGACCTGCCGGAACAGACCCCCTTCGCCCGCAAGGAGCTGTGGTACCGGCCAGACGCCCCGCAATAGAGCCTTCCACAGCAAATCGCCCCGGCGCCGTGCGCAGGCCGGGTCAGATTGCTGGCGCCGGCGCCACGTCGCGGCAACCTGTGTAGTGGCACTGTGCTTGCACTGCTCCCTGCAGACATTCAAGGGAGAGGCCTCATGTTGCAGTTGCTGCGCAACCATTCACGGCGTATCGAACACGAAGAAGCGCTCAGCGCCCTGTTCGACCAGCACGACCTGACCACCCGCCTGGCCGAACAGCAGGCCTGGATGGGCCGCCTGAACCGCTTCAGCGACAGCCTGCACCAGCGCATCCGCGCCAGCCTCGGCGCCGCCGTCGGCATTGCCGCGCACGCCCCGCAACTGGCCAGCATCGCCAGCGCCAACCAGGAAAGCGGGCAAAGCCTGGCGCAGTCCTCGGAGCTAATCGCCAGCGCCAGCGAACAGGTCACCACCACCCTCGATGTCGAACTGGTACCCGGCGCGGCGGCAGTCGCCCGGCTCTCCGGCGAGGTCGCCAGCACCCTGCGCCAATGCCAGCAGAGCGGCCAGGACGTGCTGATCCAGGTCGACGCCATCGGTGCCTGCGAAGCCGAACTGGGCAAGGTGATCGGCAACCTCACTACCCAGCTGGAAGAGGTCAGCAAGGTCATCGGGGTGATCGCCAGCATTTCCCAGCAGACCAACTTGCTGGCCCTGAATGCCGCCATCGAGGCGGCCCGCGCCGGCGAGCACGGCCGCGGCTTCGCCGTGGTCGCCGAGGAAGTCCGGCGCCTGGCCGGGCACACCACCGAGGCCACCGGCCAGGTCAGCCAGATCATCGAGCGCTTTCGCGACGGCATGAGCCAGCTGGCCGGCGCCGGCGAGCGCATGCACCAGGCCGTGGAGGATGGCCGCGACGGCATGCTGCAGGTCGGCAGCGGCCTCGACAGCACCCGCCTGGCCATGGACAGCCTGGACGAACGGGTCGGCCATATCGCCACCGGCACCGAGCAGATCGGCCAGGCGGTGCGCTCGATCAATGGCGACGTGCAGCAGATCGCCCAGGTCGCCGGCGACCTGCTCGGCAAGGCCGGCCAGGTGCTGCGCCACAGCCAGGCGGTACGCGAGGATGGCGATCGCCTGCTGCAGGGCCTCGGCGACTTCCGCCTGCAACTGCATCGCTCGGTGCAGAGCGGCGTCGAACAGCTGGCCAGCCAGACGGCACTCAGCGGCGATGTGGCCGGCGCCGAGCGCCTGCTGGCCGACACCCTCAAGCGCGATGCGCGCTTCGAACTGTTCTACCTGGTCGATGCCAGCGGCGTGCAGCTCTCGGAAAACGTCTTCGCCAATGATGTACCGCACCAGGACGCACCCTCCTGCCGCGGCCGCAACTGGAGCCAGCGCCCCTGGTTCCGCGCAGTGGCCGACGACCTGCGCAGCCACATCACCCCGGTCTACCGCTCCTCGGCCACCGACGACTTCTGCTTCACCGTATCGGTGCCGATCCTCGCCGCCGATGGCCGTCTGCTGCGCGTGCTTGGCGCGGATGTGCGCCTGTCCGTGCTGGTCTGAGTAGTGTCGCCTGGGCTAGGCTGACGTTTCGAACCGTCAGCCCAGGAACAGCCATGATCCGCATCAGCACCGAGAACGGCCTGCGTCACAGCATCGAAATCGGCGAGCACTTGCTGCACACCGATGCTCCCGTCGCATTTGGCGGCGACGCCTCCGGCCCCGAGCCCCATGACCTGTTCGATGCCGCCATCGGCGCCTGCAAGGCCCTGACCCTGATGCTCTACGCCAAGCAGAAAGGCATGCCGCTGGAGAGCCTCGACGTGCACGTCAGCCGCGACGACAGCGAGGAGCGCCAAGGCATCTACCGCCTGGCCGTGCAGCTGGACCTGCATGGCGCCCTGGATGATGCGCAGCGCCAACAGCTGCTGCGTATCGCCGACAAATGCCCGGTACACAAGCTGGTGACCACTAGCGAGGTACAAATCACCACCCAGCTCGACGAGGCCTGAAATGGCCAGCCTGCTACTGATCCAGCCTCGTGCGGAAGACATCGCCGGCCAGCCGATCCTGCGCCCGCTGCCCTCGTCCAAGGCGCGTAGCGTCGGCCCCTTCGTATTCTTCGACCATATGCTGGAGCAGGCCTACCCGGCCGGCAGCGGGATGAACATCAACCAGCACCCGCATATCGGCCTGTCCACCCTCACCTACCTGTTCGAGGGCGAACTGCAGCACAAGGACAGCCTCGGCTCCGACCAGTTGGTGCGCCCCGGCGATGTCAGCTGGATGAGTGCCGGCAGCGCGGTGGCGCATGTCGAACGCACACCCGCGCACCTGCGACAGAGCGGCTCACGGATGCATGGCCTGCAGGTCTGGCTGGCCCTGCCGCAGGCCGAGGAACAGGGCAAGCCGAGCTACAGCCACCACCCCGCCGCCAGCCTGCCGCGTAGCGAGGCCATGGGCGTGCAGATCACCCTAATTGCCGGCTCAGGCTTCTGCCTGCAGTCGCCGGTGCCGGTGCGCTCACCGACCCTGTATGCCGAGCTGAAACTGCAGGCCGGCGCCAACCTGAGCATCCCCGCCGAGCACCGCGAGCGTGCGCTGTACCTGATCGAAGGCGAGGCCAGGTTGGAGGACGACGACCTGCCGCTGCACGGCATGGCGGTATTGCCCGAAGGAGAAGAGTTGCTGCTGAGCGCCTGCGGCGAATGCCACCTGGCGCTGATCGGCGGCGAGCCGCTGGGGCCGCGACGCATGTACTGGAACTTCGTCGCCAGCGACCCGGCCCTGCTGGACCAGGCCAAGCAGCGCTGGGCCAGTGGCGACTGGCCGCAGGTGCCGGGAGAAACTGCACGGATCGAACTGCCGCGCTAATACCGAGAACCCGCCCTACACGAACGATCTCGATGCGCAGCAGAATGTTCGTTGAAGGCTCCGGATGCGCACAACGCACCTGGAAAGCGCCACCCGCGTGAAGCTGTAGCGAAGATCATAAACAGGTTCTGAGCGGCGCGAGGCACGACTGTGTAGGAGCCAGCTTGCTGGCGATGCTTTTGCCCGGGCCGTGAATCGCCAGCAAGCTGGCTCCTACAAAAACATCTCGCTTGCTGCCCTGCAGGGTGGATAACGTCTGGCTTAGCCAGCGGCTCTTCGCTATCGGCAAGGGCACGGAAAGATCGTAAACAGGTTCTAAGGCCGATCAATCCTGCAGTCAGTAGCCCGGACTTCAGTCCGGGACACCTCAGGCAACCCCGGACTGAAGTCCGGGCTACGGTACTGGTTGGCGGCTAACCCAGCCTACGCTTCGAGGCCAAAGGCACCATCGAAGAACCCGAGAAGATCGTAAACAGGCTCTAAGGCAGATCAGTCCTGCAGGCTGGCGGCTTCCTGCTCCGCCAGCCCACCAATATAGGCAGCGAAACCGGGGTCTTCGCCGCGCAGCAGATGCGGCAGGCGCGCACGGAAATCCTCGCGGCGGCTCCACTCACGCATGTAGTCCTCCCAGGAATGCCAGCGGCGGCGCTTCTTCTCGGCCATGCCGTCTTCGTAGACCAGCAGATAAGCGCGCTCGAACAGCGAGATCAACATGTCGAAGATCACCCACATGCGCTCGCGCTGCTCGTCGCTGAGATCAGGCGTGGCGGCCTGGCTGCGCAGGCGCAGGTCGGGGTTGGCGAGCACCACTTCGAGAAAGTCGATATAGGCATCGGAAATCTGCTGCCAGATGGCCTCTTCCTCGTTCTCGCGCTCCTTGCGCTGCTCGAAGAGAAACACCCCAAGGGCGAATGGCAGGGCCACCACGGTGACGATATAGGACAGCAGTTCCCAGGTTTGCAGCGTCATAAGAGGTCCGGCGCAGGCAGAAGCGACCATTGTGCCTGAACGCCATGGACGGCTCACAGCCATTGGCCTGTGTTATTGCTTGACCGAGGTGCGCTGGCAAGTCGAGCGACTTAAACCAAACAGGCATATTTTACCTAGAGGCCACCTCAATGCTTGAAACCACAGATCAGGTCTCAGGAGAGACGCTGGACTCTTGAGCAGCCTCAGCGGCCAGTTTCAACCGGTCAGCCTTGCAAATGTATTTAGACTTGCTTTTTGGCGCCAACTTGGCACTAGCCTTTTTGGCGTGCGCTTTTAACAATTGGTTAATTTTCTTGCGACGATTCATATTTTCCTACTCAAATTGTAAATCACCCGTGGGTGGTGGCGTGATGCGCCCATCTCTATACCTGCGCATATATGGATATAGTACAAGACGGCCTTCGCTATCGGTACCCAGCCTGCCAATGATCACTCCTTCGGCGCCACTTCTATGATTGGGCCCGCAGCTTGTGAAGCGGTACTTCAGCGGAAGTCTTTCTCCTTGATGAAGCCTTGAGTCAGAGACCTTTAGTACCTGCATGAGTTCTGCCATAGCGGCTCCGCGACTGACCTCAGACAAGGACACTTTCGCGATCAAATCCGCCTCGAGTTGCGGATCAGGCATGGTCTCAAAGAAAAGCGTGCCCTCTTCGCTCACACCTCGGCAAGCGTGTGCTAGCGAAGACAACAACACGAAGCAGAAAACCAATCCGATGAGATAACGCATGTGTTTCTCCGGTACTTTTTGATGAGCAAAGCTTGAGCTGCCGAAGGATCAAGCCAAGGAGCCAGCTCCAGCAAACGAAGTGAGCGACTTGAGGCGCATCGTTATTTTAGTGGGCTAGAGAAGTTCAATTCCATAGTGGCGAACTATTTGAGCCAAAACACCAAAACAGGTGACTGTAATAACTATGCAGGCCAGTAAGGTTGGCCAGAAACCAATGCGCGGGAACAACACTGGAAACACCAAGAACATCGGAAGGGTTGGCAGCACATACCAGAATGTATACCAGGCATGATTTTCGATTTTTATGCTTGGCTGTTTTTCAATGTACAGCCAAACAAGTGTGAGAAGCGTAACCAGGGGCAGCGCCGCAACAAAGCCACCGAGCTTGTCGCTGCGCTTGGCTAGTTCAGATACAAGCACGACAACTCCTGCGGTGATGAGGTATTTCACGATCAGGTAATGCACGGCGCACCCCTAAAGAGCATAACGGTTAAGCTCATGAGCCGACTTCACCGGCCCAGCAAATGAAGTGAGCGCTTTGAGTGCATTGTTAGATTTATTTCGCATGTTCTGATTTAGCTGCGCACATACCCAAGCAACAACCCCGATAAGGCCTGAGTTACGTACCGAATGAATCGGAGCATTGCCTCCAGAAACTACGGATAGGGACCACGGTTATATAAAAGTGCCGTGCGCAAACGCCTTACCCCTCCTCCGCCCAGCGCTCCTTGATCGCCAGGATCTCCGGCATGCAGCCGAAGAATAGCTCCACCAGCTGTGGGTCGAAGTGTTTGCCGCTCTCGCGGCGCAGCAGATCGAGCGTGTCGTCCACCGACCAGGCCGGTTTGTAGGGGCGCACGCTGGTCAGCGCGTCGAACACGTCGGCGATGGCGACGATGCGTCCGGTGAGGGGGATGTCCTCGCCCTTGAGGCCATTGGGATAACCGCTGCCATCCCACTTCTCATGGTGGGTCAGGGCGATGCTGCGGGCCATCTGCAGCAGGCCGGAATCGTGCTCGCCGATGATCTCGGCACCGATCTGCGCGTGCTGACGCATCACCTGCCACTCTTCGTCGTCGAGCTTGCCATTCTTCTGCAGGATCGAGTCGGGAATACCGATCTTGCCCACGTCGTGCATGGGCGCGGCGTTGAGCAGGTCATCGGCGGCCAGTTCGCTGAAGCCGGCGGCCAGGGCCAGCACCCGCGAGTAATGGCTCATGCGGATCACGTGCAGGCCGGTCTCGTTGTCCTTGTATTCGGCGGCCAGGCCGAGGCGCTGGACGATCTGCAGGCGGGTCTGCTTGAGCTCGTCGACCCGCACCAGCGACAGGTGGGTACGCACCCGTGCGCGGACGATGGGCGGGCTGATCGGTTTGGTGATGTAGTCCACCGCACCCACCTCGAAGCCACGCGCCTCGTCGTCGACATCGGCCAGGGCGGTGACGAAGATCACCGGGATGGCCGCCGTCGCCGGGTTCTGCTTGAGCTGGGCACAGACCTCGTAGCCGGTCATGCCGGGCATCATCACATCGAGCAGGAGCAGGTCGGGCCGCTCGCGCGCGGCCAGTTCCAGGGCCTTGTCGCCGCCCTTGGCGAAGAACAGGCGATAGTCGTCCTGCAGGACCTGGCGCAGCACCTGCAGGTTGATCGGCTCATCGTCGACCAGCAACAGCTTGGGGCGCGTATCGGCGAGTTCGCTCATTGCGGTGTGCCTCCGGGCTGCTGCTCCAGCCAGCCAAGCAATTCGGCGAGCTGGGCAGCAGCGCGCTCGAAATCGAAATCGTTGATCGCCGCCTCGAGAGCCTCTGCCTGGGCCACCGGCAGCGCGGCCAGCAATTGCTGCAAGGCGCTTTCGGCCAGCTCGCCATGCTGCAGGGCGGTACGCGACTGTTCGATCAGCGGTTGCAGTTGCAGCAGTTCTACTGTGTCGGCCGCGGGCTTGTCCAGCCCGGCCTCGGCCAGCTCCGGCAGCTCGGCGGGCAGGCTGGCCAGGGCTTGGTCCAACCGGGTCAGCAGCTCTTCGGTCGAGGCCGGCATGGCGCCCTTGAGTGCATGCTCCAGTTGCCCGCCCAGGCGACTCAGCGGCAGCAGTGCCAGGTTGGCAGCGGCTCCGCGCACGCGGTGAGTCAGCTCGCTGGCGGCGGCTTGCTCGCCGCGCTGCAGCAAGCTGGCGATCTGCGTAGCCGCGCTAGCGTGTTCATCGAGGAAACGGCGAATGGCCGCCAGCAGGGCCATATCGCTGCCCCACAGCTGCACGCCGCGCGGCCAGTCGATGGGGGTTTCCGGGGCATCCTCCGGCAGCGTCAGTGCAGGCAACGGGGCTGGCGCTGCCAGGCCGGTGACGGCGGCGATCTCGGCCAGCAGCTTGTCCATCTCCAGCGGTTTGGAGGCGAAGCCGTCCATGCCGGCCTCACGCGCGGCGCGGCGGTCCTGCTCCAGCACGCTGGCGGTCAGGGCGATTATCGGCGTCGGCGGCAAGCCGTTGACCTGTTCGTGCCGGCGAATCCGCCGGGTCGCTTCCAAGCCGTCCACACGCGGCATCTGCACGTCCATCAGCAGCAGGTCGAAACTACCGGCAAAGTACGCGGCCAGCGCCTCTTCGCCATCGTAAGCGGTGACCACCTGATGCCCCAGGCGACCGAGGATCAGGCTGAGCAGTTCGATGTTCTGCGGCACGTCGTCGGCGGCAAGGATACACAGCGGCGGCAGGCCGAGGCCGCTGGCCGGCGGCTCGTGGGAGGTGGCCACGCCCGCCGGCAGCTTGAGCCAGACATGGAAGCTGCTGCCCTCGCCGGGCTGGCTCTCGACCTCGATGCGCCCGCCCATCAGCTCGGTCAGTTGGCGGGCGATGGTGGTGCCCAGTCCGGTGCCGCCGAAGCGCCGACTCATCGAGGCGTCGGCCTGGGCGAACGGATCGAAGATGCGCTGCAGGCGGTCGGCGGCAATACCGATGCCGCTGTCGCGCACGGCGAAATGCACCTCGTCGCCCTGCCCCATATGCAGCTCCAGGCGTACCCAGCCGCGCTCGGTGAACTTCACCGCGTTGCCCACCAGGTTGGTCAGCACCTGCTGGATACGCAGCGGGTCGCCCTTGAAGTGCTGGCCCAGCTCGGCCGGGTAGCCCAGCTCCAGGGTCAGGCCCTTGGCTTCGGCGCTCAGGCGCAGGGAATCGCAGATCTGCTGGCACAGCTCGCGCAGGGAGAAGTCCACGTACTCCAGCTCCACCGCGCCGCGTTCCAGCTTGGCGGTGTCGAGGATGTCGTTGAGCAGCCCCAGCAGCGATCGCGCCGCCTGGCGCACAGTGCTCAGATGGCGGCGCTGCAAACTGTCCAGCGAGCCGCCGAGCAACAGTTCGGTGAAGCCGATGATGGCATTCATCGGTGTGCGGATTTCGTGGCTCATATTGGCCAGGAAGGTGGTCTTGGCCGCCGCGGCCTGCTCGGCTACTTCCTTGGCCTCGCGCAGCGCTTCTTCCATCTCGCGGCGCTGGCTGAGGTCGGTGGCGAACTTGATCACCTTGAACGGCTTGCCGTCGGCATCGAAGATCGGGTTGTAGGAGGCCTGGATCCACACCTCGCGCCCACCCTTGCCCAGGCGCAGGTACTCGCCGGCATCCAGCTCGCCGCGCCCCAGGTTCGCCCAAAAACCGGCGTATTCAGGGCTCTCGACATAATCCTGCGCGCAGAACATGCGGTGGTGCTGGCCCTGGATTTCCTCCAGGCGGTAGCCCGTGAGGCCGAGGAAGTTCTGGTTGGCGTCGAGGATATTGCCCTGCAGGTCAAACTCGGCCACCACCAGGGCCCGGCGAATGGCGGTCACCGTGCTCTCGAACTCGGCGTTGCGCAGCTTGGTTTCGGTGATGTCGAGCAGCACGCCGTCGATCCACTTCGGCTCGCCGCTTTCGTCGAGCACTGCACTGCCGCTTTCCCAGATCCAGTGCTCCACGCCCTGGCGGTCATACAGGCGGTATTCGACCGTGTAGTTGTGGCCCTGGGCGATGGCTGCCAGCACCTCTTCCGCCACGCGCTGAAAGTCTTCGGGGTGGTACAGCTCGTTTATCGACTTGCGCCGGCTCATGAAGTCATCCGCCGTCCAGCCGGTCAGCGCTTCCACCGCGTCGCTGATGAACAGCATGCTCCAGTACTCGTCCAGCAGGCAGCGGAACGACACACCGGGGATATTGCCGATCAGTGAGCGGTACTGCTGCTCGCTCTCGCGCAGGGCCTGCTCCATGCTTTTGCGCGCGCTGATATCGCTGATAAAGCCGACATAGAGGGTTTTGCCCGGCAACTTGACCAGGCCGATGGCCAGGCGGATCGGCAACAGGCTGCCGTCCTTGCGCTGCGCTTCCACTTCGCGGCTGCCGCCGATGATGTCGCTCTGCCCTTCGCGCATCACCCGGAGCAGGTAGTCCGAGGCGCCTTGATGGTAGCTCGCGGGAATCACCGTATTGATATGCCGACCGACCAGCTCGTCCCTGCGCCAGCCATACAGCTGCTCGGCCGCCGGGTTGAGCCCCTCGATCAGGCCCTGCTCGTCGATGATGACGATGCCGTCCACCGCCGTTTCCAGGATCGCGCGCAGGCGCGACTCGCTGCCCTGCATCTGCCGGTACAGCTGGCGGTAGCGCAGCAGGCCGTTGGCCGCAGCGACGAAGATGGTCAGCGACACGGTGGTCAGGGCCACGGCCAGGGCGATGAACACGCTGTCTGCATTGCTCTGCTGGTCCAGCGGCTCGGCGCTGCCGATGAAACGCGCCGCCGCCATGCCGGTGTAGTGCATGCCGGCGATGGCCAGGCCCATGACCACGCCGCTGGCGAGGATCGCCTTGCCCCCGGAAATCCGCCCGCGCAGGCCGAAGCGCACCCACAGCGCAAGAATCGCCAGCACCACCGCGACCAGGATCGACAAAGCAAACCCGTACGGGTCGTAACGCAGCAACGGCGCCATCTGCATGGCCGCCATGCCACTGTAGTGCATGGCGCCGATGCCGGCACCGACCAGCACGCCGCTGGTGATCAGCTGCAGCCTGTTGATCGTGCGGCGCACCAGCAGCTGCAGGGCCACCCAGGAAGCGAACAGGCTCGGCAGTAGCGACAGCAGGGTCAGCCCGGGGGCGTAGTCGACCCGCGCGCAGAGCTGGAAGGCCAGCATACCGATGAAGTGCATCGACCAGACACCGCCGCCCAGGGCCAGCGAACCGGTGATGATCGCCACCTGGCGGTACAGGCGGTTCTCGCTGAGGCGCGCCATGCCCGCCACCTGCAGGGCCATGCCCGAGGCAAATACCGCGATCAGCAGCGACAGCGCCACCAGCCAGGGGTTGTGGCTGCCGTAGAGAAACAGGCCGGGGTCGCGGGGATCGATGAATAGGCTGGTCAGATAGGACATACGGGCTCTGGCTGGCGGCCTTGCTACTGGGGGAAAGCTGGGCTGGTCATGCGGCTGTCGCGAACGCGGTGCAGGGCTATTAAATCGCCATCATCGGGCCAGCTCCAGCACTATCTACCAGCCTAGCCCAGCGAACTCGGCACCGGACCCGTTGGGCTTCGCTGCGCTCAACGCCAACCTACAAGGTGCCTGTTGCCAAAACCCATGCAACGCATAACGGAGGCGCAGGCATGAAAAAGCCCGCCGAAGCGGGCTTGTTCAACAACTGCCGATCAGGCGGAAAGCTCGACCAGCAGCTTGTTCAGGCGCTGCACATAGGCAGCCGGGTCTTTCAGGCTGTCGCCGGCGGCCAGGGCGGCCTGGTCGAAGAGGATGTGCGACAGGTCGGCGAAACGCTCTTCGTCCGGCTCGCCATCCAGTTTCTCGATCAGCGGGTGGGCCGGGTTGATCTCGAAGATCGGCTTGGCGTCCGGCACTTTCTGCCCGCTGGCTTCGAGGATCTGGCGCATCTGCAGGCCAAGGTCCTGCTCGCCGATGGCGAGGATCGCCGGAGAATCGGTCAGGCGATGCGACACGCGCACTTGCGCGACCTGCTCACCCAGCGCGCCTTTGAGGCGCTCGACCAGGCCTTCCTTGGTCTTGGCGATCTCTTCCTGGGCCTTCTTGTCCTCTTCCGAGTCCAGCTTGCCGAGATCGAGGTCGCCACGGGCCACGTCGACGAAGCTCTTACCGTCGAACTCGCTGAGGTAGCTCATCAGCCACTCGTCGATGCGGTCGGTGAGCAGCAGCACTTCGATGCCTTTCTTGCGGAACACTTCCAGGTGCGGGCTGTTCTTCACCTGGGCGTAGGTGTCGCCGGTGAGGAAATAGATCTTGTCCTGACCTTCCTTGGCGCGCGCCAGGTAGTCGGCCAGGGCCACGGACTGCTCGCCGTCATCGCCGGCGGTGGAGGCGAAGCGCAGCAGACTGGCGATCTTCTCCTTGTTGGCGAAGTCTTCCGCCGGGCCTTCCTTGAGCACCTGGCCGAAGTTTTTCCAGAACGACTTGTACTGCTCGGGTTCGTTCTTCGCCAGTTTCTCCAGCATGTCCAGCACGCGCTTGGTCAGGGCCGATTTCATCGACTCGATGACCGGATCTTTCTGCAGGATCTCGCGAGACACATTGAGCGACAGGTCGTTGGAGTCGACCACGCCCTTGATGAAGCGCAGGTACAGCGGCAGGAACTCGTCGGCCTGGTCCATGATGAACACGCGCTGCACATACAGCTTGAGACCGCGCGGGGCTTCACGCTGGTACAGGTCGAACGGCGCGCGGCCCGGCACGTAGAGCAGCGAGGTGTATTCCAGCTTGCCTTCGACCTTGTTGTGGCTCCAGCTCAGCGGGTTCTCGTAGTCGTGGGCGACGTGCTTGTAGAACTCCTGGTATTCCTCGTCCTTGACCTCGGTGCGGGCACGGGTCCACAGCGCGCTGGCGCGGTTGACGGTTTCCCACTCAACCTCGGCAGGCGCTTCTTCACCCTGCTGTTCCTTGGGCAGCTCGATTGGCAGGGCAATATGGTCGGAGTACTTCTTGACCACGTTGCGCAGGCGCCAGCCATCGGCGAACTCGGCTTCGTCGGCCTTGAGGTGCAAAACAATGCGAGTGCCGCGCTCGGCCTTTTCGACGGTAGCGACTTCGAAGTCGCCTTCGCCTTTGCTCGACCAGTGCACGCCTTCGCTGGCGGCCAGGCCGGCGCGACGGCTGTATACATCAACTTTGTCGGCGACGATGAAGGCGCTGTAGAAGCCCACGCCGAACTGACCGATCAGGTGCGAGTCCTTCTTCTGGTCGCCGGTGAGGTTCTTCATGAAGTCGGCAGTGCCGGACTTGGCGATGGTGCCGAGGTGGGCGATGGCCTCCTCGCGGCTCAGGCCAATGCCGTTGTCTTCGAGGGTGACGGTCTTGGCGTCCTTGTCGAAGCTCAGGCGAATCTTCAGCTCGGCGCCGCCTTCCAGCAGCTCCGGCTTGGCCAGCGCTTCGAAACGCAGCTTGTCGGCAGCATCCGAGGCGTTGGAAATCAGCTCGCGAAGGAAGATCTCCTTGTTCGAATACAGCGAATGGATCATCAGGTGCAGCAGCTGCTTCACCTCGGTCTGGAAGCCCAGGGTTTCTTTTTGAGTTTCCACACTCATGGTCGTCTAACTCCACATGCAGGACAGGCCGCAAACGCGGCGGATGTCATGCAGATGGGGGCTTCGTTCGGGATTTCAAGTGTTTGCGCAGCACGCTGGACAACTCACAGCCAGGGGCTGACCCGTCGATTACTGCGACCACCCCATGCTCCTGTCATCCCCGCGCAGGCGGGGACCCAGATAACTGCCCTCAGGGCTCGAGCAGTTCGACCTTGAGAATATCGTCCAGACGCAGGCTGAAACTGGCCTGCCCGGTGCCACCGCGCTGCTGGCTGAGCAGCAGGTTGCCGGCACTGTCGAGCCCGGCGAAGCGACCTTCGGCCACACCGCCGCTGGATTTGGTCACCCGCATGCTCAGGTTGCGGTACTGCTCCGGGTTGCGCTGCAGGCGCAGCAGGGAGAAATGCTCGCGACGATCCACCGCCGGCTTGTTCGCCAGCGGCCCAGGGCTGCTCGCCTGTGCCGCCACAGGGACTGCCGCCACCGCCGGCAAAGACGGGTAGCGGTCGCCTTCGACCTGCCAGCCACGCTCGCCCTTGAGCAGCACCAGGGCCAGCTGCTGGGGCTGGCCATTGACCCGCGCGGCCACATCCAGCGCCACGCGCTTGCTCGGGAAGGTCACTTCGGGCAGCTCGGCCAGTTGCACCACGCGACTGTTGAAGCGCCGCTGCAGGTAGTCGTCGATCACCCGGGCCAGGGTCTCGCGCGAGTCGAAGCTGTTATCCAGACGCCCGTCGCGGTAGCGCAGGCGGTCGCTGAACAGCTCCAGGCGACCGCTCAGGGTGGTCTTGAACTGTGGCGGCAGCACCAGATGGAATTCGCCCTGCAGTTTGTTCGGCGGCAGGGCCTGCAGATCCAGGTGCAGGGTGTAGCCCTTGCTCAGGCGGCGCGCCTCGGGCAGATCCTGGTCCGGCAACAGCCAGCTGACTTCGACTTCCGGCAGCGGGCCGCTGTCGGAGGGCAGCACGTCCAGGCGGATCGGCGCCCTGGCGTCCTTGGGCAGGAGGATCTTCACCTCGCGGCTGGCGAAGAAATCCTCGCCTTCGCGCAGGCTGAGCACGCCGCCGATCAGTTCCGCGTGCTGCGGCAGAAAGGGTTGACCGTTGAGTTCGCCATGCAGGCGGATATCCAGTTCGGCCGGGGCTTTGACGTCGGGCTTGAGCCACTGCAGGCTGAGAATCGCCTCCAGGCGCGTGGCATCCTGGCTGGCCATCAGCGTCAGGCCGACCACCAGCGGGATAAAGCCGAGGGCACTGAGGCCGATGGCCCGCCGCGCCGTGCGCCAGTGGCGCACGATGTAGATCAGGGTGATCGGCGGGATCAGGCTGCCCCAGCCCCACAGCAGGCTGGTGCCAAAGGCCCGCATCACCAGCCAGACCAGGCCCAGCAGAATCAGCAGCAGACCGCCGAGGATCAGCAACGCATCCATTCCGGATTCCTTGTTGTTATGTCTCGCGCGCCGCTCTTTGCTTAAGGCTCGTCGACCTTGAAGTGAGCACGCGCAGTAGCAATCGGCTCGGTCTGGCTGGTTTGCCAGGCGGTGATGGCGACGTTGGCCACCCTCCTGCCCTGGCGCCAGACCTGGCACTGGACGAAGGTGTCACGATAATGACCGGCGCGCAGGTAATCTATCGAGAAGTCGATGATTTTCGGCAAATGCGGGATGCCCATGAACATCAGCAGGTGGAGCATCGCCGAATGTTCCATAAACCCGGCGATCACCCCGCCATGCAGGGCCGGCAGGGTCGGGTTACCGATGTTGTCCTTGTTCGCCGGCAGGCGGAAGACCATATCGTCGCCCATGCGCAGGCACTCGATGCCGATCAGCTTGGCGTAGGGAATCAGGCTCAGCAGCGCGTCGTAGTCGTTCTTCTCGTGGGCCTGGCGCACCAGGGTATTGAGGTTGAGCGCGGTCATCAGACACCTCCCTTGGCGCTGGCCTTGAGGTCGGTCGGCTTGCCCATGCGCATGAAAGCGCCAACCACATGGGCGATCGGCTCGTCCGGGTTGTCCTGGTAGGCGTAGCCACGGGTGAAGATGACGTTCTCGGTGACCCGGTAGCACTCGGCGAAACCGTAGACATCCTTGTGCGGCTGGGCCGGGCGCATGTAGTCGATACGCAGGTCCAGCGTCGGACAGATCTCGAACTCCGGCAGCACGCAGACGGTGGAGATACCGCAAGTGGTATCCATCAGGGTGGTGATGGCGCCGCCATGGATCACCCCGGTTTCCGGGTTGCCGATGATTGGCGTGCTGTACGGCAGACGCAAGGTCAGCCCGGCGGTGCTGGCCTGATGCACCTGCATCCCCAGCACCTGGCAATGGCGCAGAACCGCCAGAAAGCGCTGGGCACGCTCTAGAACAGGGTTATCGCTCATGACTGCAGTTCCGTGGCGATGGTTTGAAAGGGCCGCATCATACCCGCTCGCCAGTCCGGGCACACAGCCGCCAGGCTGCAATCTGCTGCGCAACGAGGTGGAAGTAACGGAACTTTGGCCACTTTGCCACCCTCCTAACTTGCGACATGAGGATAGTCCTCATCAGGAAAGCCACAGAAGGAGTGCAGACCATGGGCAAGCCCTTTACCTACGCCTTGCTATTGGCGGCCATGCTCAGCCTGGCCGCCTGCGACAAGAGCCCCGAAGACAAGATGGAGTCGGCCAAGGAAAACGCCTCCGAAGCCATGGAGTCCCTGGGCGAAGCCGCCAAGGACACCGGAGAAGTCATCGAACAGAAAACTGACCAGGTCTTGGGCACCGAACCCACGACCGGCGAGAAAATCGAAGACGCAGCCGGCAAAGCCGCCGACACGCTCAAGAACGCTGGCGCCGAAGCCAAAGGCGCCGTGGACGGCCAGTAAGCGACCGCCATGCCCGACAAGGCCCGCAATTGCGGGCCTTGTCGTCTACAGCACGGGGCTGAGCATTAGCAACAGACAGCAGGCCAGGCCGACGATCCAGACCAGCGAACGCAGGGTCGGCAGATCTTGCCAGTAGAGAAACAGGTAGAGCCCGCGGCTGATGATAAACAGCACGGCCAGCAAGTCGACCCACCAGCCGAACACCTGAGTCGTATGCGCCATCAGCACGCCGGTGGCGAACAGCGGGAACATCTCGATGCTGTTCAAGTGCGCCGCGTGAGCCCGGGCCCCCAGACCAGCGAGACGCGCCTGCTGCCCGCGCGGGTTATGGTTGTCGTAGCCGCCGGCCTCGGCATTCATCGCCTTGGCCACCGGCAGCTTGGCCACATAGATCAGCACGGCGGCGATCAGTACACACCAGAACGGGATACTCATTGTTGTTCTCCTGCGGCAGCCCGGCTGCCTGAGTGGGGCGATACCAGCATCACATGTAGCACATTATTCGCAGCCGATAGCGCCTGACGCCCGGCAAGCCATATACAAAACCTAGGTTGAGGTTGAGCGCAGCGAAGCCCAACAGATGTCAGCAAGCGAGTGGCCGCGCCGATAACCGCCCGTTGGGCTTCGGCACTGCGTGCCTCAACCCAACCTGCGACGCCCTCTCATGCGGGATACCAGCGCGGTGTATACACCCACTCGCCACCACCGGCACGCGGCACGCGGCGGGTGGTCGAGGAGCCGATGATCACCAGCGTGCGCATATCCACCAGCTCCGGGGTCAGCTCACCGAGGGTCAGCACCCGCAGGCTTTCCGCCGGCCTGCCTATATCGCGCCCCAGCACCACCAGTGTCGCGGGCGTGCGGTGCTGACGGACGATCTCCAGGGCCCGCCCGAGCTGCCAGGGGCGCGCCCTGGAGATCGGGTTGTAGAAGGCCATCGCTAGGTCGGCGGCGGCGGCATGATCCAGGCGTTTCTCGATCATCGCCCAGGGTTTGAGGTTGTCCGACAGCGACAGCAGGCAGAAGTCATGCCCCAGCGGCGCGCCTGCCCTGGCGGCGGTGGCCAGCGCGGCGGAAACACCGGGCAACACCTCCAGCTCGACGCTGTGCCAGCTCGCCGCACTGGAAGCCTCCAGTGCTTCCAGCACCGCTGCGGCCATGGCGAATACGCCCGGGTCGCCGGACGACACCACCACCACGCGCCGGCCCTGCGCCGCCAGCTCGAAGGCATGGGCGGCGCGCTGCAGCTCCTCGCGGTTATCACTGCAGTGCAACACCTGCCCGGTGCTGAACGGCCCGGCCATGTTCACGTAGGTCTCGTAGCCCAGCACATCCTCGGCCTGATCCAGCGCCTGACGCACCGCCGGCACCATCAGTTCGGCCGCACCGGGCCCCAGGCCGACCACGCTGAGGCGGCCACGCGGGCGCCCGATGGCCTCAGCCACTTCCGGCGCCACGGCCAGGTGCAGGCTGAGGGCAGCGCTGCTCTCGAGCGCCTCGGGCAGCTCGCTGTCGGCGCCGATAAAGCGCAGCGGCACACCCAGCTCGGCGGCCGCCGCAGCCAGCCCGGGTTGCGCCATCGCACTGACATCGGCGAGCAACGCAGCCAGCGCGGCCTCGGCCAGATGGGCGTCGGCCAGGGCGCCGCGCACCAGGGCCGGTAAGTCGCCATCCAGCTGGTGCAACCGGGCCAGCACCAGGCGCGGATGAATCAGCAGTTCGCCATCGGCCACCGTGCGCTGCGGGCTGATCAGGATGCGCCGCGCCGCCTCGTCATCCAGCGGCAGGCGCGCCTGCTGCAGCCAGGGCGCCTCGCCCTCGACCCGCACCGACTCGCCGCCGAGCAGATCGCTGACGAAGCGCTTGCCCTGCTCCAGATCGGCCAAGGTGTAGCCCTGTGGCGGATTGAGCAGGCAGGTGCCGAAGCGCAACTCGCCGCTGGTGGTGATGGCCGGCGCCACCGCCAGTTCGGCGGCGATTTCGCGCGCCAGCAGATTGACCCCGGCCAGACCGCCAAGCAGTGGCACCACCGCGCTGCCATCCTCGGCCAGGGCCAGTACCGGCGGCTCGGCGCCTTTGCTGGCGAGCAGCGGCGCCAGGCTGCGGATAACGATGCCGGCGGCGCACAGGGCGATGATCGGTGTGTCCTGGCGATACAGCTCACGCAGGGTCTCGCCGAAATCGTCGAACAACAGCTCGGCGCCCTCGGCACGGCCGCGCAGACCGTGAAGACGTGCGCCCGGATAAAGCGCCTGCACACGCCGGGCGGTAACCAGTGCGGAGCTGCCGAGGATAATCAGCGCAGGCGTTTTCAGGCTGTCCATTGCGGCCCCGGAATCACGATCAGGGAGAAATACGGTGAGGCCATGGGTTCGACCTCATCCAGCGGCACGATGCGCTGGTTGTCCATGGTCGCCCGCTCCACGTACAGCGCGCGCTCGGCCAGGCCCAGCTCGCCGAGCACCCGGCGGACCTTGTCGAAGTTACGCCCGAGCTTCATCACCACCGCCGCATCGGCGATGGCCAGGCGCTGTTTCAGCTCGTCTTCCGGCAGCACGCCGGAGAGCACCGAAAGGCTCTGGTTGCGGTACACCAGCGGCACCCCGAGCACCGCCGCGCCGCCGAGCATGGAGCACACGCCGGGGATCACCTCGGCCTCATAGCGCTCGGCCAGGCGGTCGTGCAGGTACATGTAGGAGCCGTAGAAGAACGGGTCGCCCTCGCAGATCACCGCCACGTCACGCCCGGCATCCAGATGCAGGGCGATCTGCGCGGCACAGGTGTCGTAGAAGTCGCTGATCACCCCTTCATAGGTCAGCGGCGGCTCCAGCTTCTCGGTGGTTACCGGATACACCAACGGCATGCGCTGCTGCGCCTCGCCCAGGTGTTCCTCGATGATGCCGAAGGCGTTACCGCCCTGCCCCTTGCTGGCCTTGGCCTTGGCCACGAAGTAGCCCACCACCGGCGCCGCCCGCAGCAGGCGCAGGGCCTTGAGGGTAATCAGCTCGGGGTCGCCGGGGCCGACGCCGAGGCCGAGCAAACGTCCTTTCACCGCCATTATTCGATCTCCGTGGCCAGGGCATTGACCGCCGCGGCGGCCATGGCGCTGCCGCCCCGGCGACCGCGTACGATGACATAGGGCACGCCGCGGCTGTCGGCGGCGAGCATGTCCTTGGATTCGGCCGCGCCGATAAAGCCGACCGGCATGCCAAGGATCAGCGCCGGCTTGGGCGCACCGGCATCAAGCATTTCCAGCAGGTAGAACAGCGCGGTCGGCGCATTGCCGATCACCACCACGCTGCCTTCCAGATGCTCGCGCCAGCGCTCCAGGGCCACCGCCGAGCGGGTGTTGCCCAGTTCGCGGGCCAGCTCCGGTACGCCACCATCATGCAGGGTGCAGATCACCGGATTGTTGGCCGGCAGGCGCGCGCGGGTGATGCCCTCGGCGACCATCCGCGCATCGCAGAGAATCGCCGCGCCACCCGCCAGGGCCGCGCGCCCGGCCGCACCGGCACCGGCGGAAAAGCGGATGTCCTGCACTACATCGACCATGCCGCAGGCGTGAATCAGGCGCACGGCGAGCTTTTCCAGATCGGCCGGGATGGCCGACAGATCGGCCTCGGTGCGGATGGTGGCGAAGGACTGGCGGTAGATCTCCTGGCCGTCGCGGATGTAATCAATCATGGGATGTTCCTGACTCGGGATGCGCGGCGAACCAGGCGCCGGCCTCTGCGATACTGAGGGAAGGCGCCAACAGGCGGCCGAAACCGACCGCGCCCGCGACGCGCTGATAGAGCT
>JBOFCR010000098.1:0-50070 GCA_051646165.1 Pseudomonas sp.
GACCTTTCGCCGGATACTGCTGAGCTCAGATGAGTTCGCCCAGCTCAGCTGGCTGGATCACTCCAGCAACAAGGCGTTGCCCGGTGTTGACTGGCCGGCCTTGCGTCAGGAGAAACTGGTCTTTCTGCATTTGCCGAAGACCGGCGGAACGACTTTGCATCATCACCTGGCCCAGCTTTTCGATCGGCAGGACATCTGCCCGGAGCGTTTCAATGGCCTGCACAAGCTGCCGCTGGGCCAGCTTGCCCGCTACCGTTTCATTTCCGGCCACTACGATCTGGCTTCCTGTTTGGCCATTCCGGGCGCGAAGAAGATCATCACCTTTCTGCGCGAGCCGCGGGCACGCCTGGTGTCGTTGTACAACTTCCTCAAGGCCCACCGGCCGGAGGTGGCCAGGCGCAATGGCTGGGGGCTGGCGCTGATGGCCGATGAGCTGACGATTGAGCAGTTCTTCGCCCACCCCGAAGTGCGTCAGCATCCCTATATCAACAATGGCATGACCCGTGCGCTGGCGAACCACCTGTCGATGGAAGTCTGGCCTGCCCGCGATCCCGAGGCTGAGTGCCGTGATGTTTCCGGTCTTGTCGAGGACGCGCTGAGACTGCTCGAGGGTCTGGCTGGGTTTGGCATCCTTGAGCGTTTCGATGAGTCCGTACAGTTATTGACCGACATGCTGGGGGTGCCGGCCTGTGCGCCAGGTGAGCGACGGTTGGCCTTCGAGAATCTGGCCGAGGATGAGGCGAACTACCGGCAAGTCGAGCTTTCCCGGGCCGAAGAGGTATCAGAAGCCATCTTTGCGCCACTGATCGAGGCTGATCTGCGGTTATATCGGGGGGCTCTGGAACTGCTTGAACGGCGCCTGGCTGAGCGCGCGCCAGCACAGGGCTGACTGGCGCGTGGGTCAACGCCAGAGGCGTTTCAGGGTATCCAGCATGCCGCTGCCGCGCATGCCATTGAGCCGGTACGGGCCTCTCCGGTTGGCCCAGTCCAGCAGGCGAGCATCCAACTGATTGGCTTCCCCGAGCATTTTCAGGGTTGCAGTATCCTGCTGGATTTTATGCTTGCTGCTGTTCAGTGCAGTGATGTGCGCTGGCAGGAACAGGTCGAACTTGTGGCAGAGCAGCTGCATGGACAGTTCGAGCTCGCTGTTGAGACCGATGAAGTCGAACAGGCACAACTCTTCCTGGGCGCGGCGCAGATGTTCTTCGCCGAGACTTTTCTGCAGATCGCTCTCCCCGCATAGCAGGCGTGTCTGCATGTTGTGGAAGGTATGCCGGATCGACAGATCCGGGTGCTGGATCATCTCAGCCAGTGTGCAGCTCTGTGCCGCGCGGATCTTGATTTGGGCTGCTGGTGGCCAGTCGCCACTGTCGGCATCGAGCCCGCGCCAGAAGTTATAGGCGGACAGGCATCGGGCAACTGGATCGCGCAGTGTGGTGATTTTCTTGAAGCCCGTCAGATGGCGGGTCTGGGCAAGGTTGAAATGGCCATGTACCAGTCGATAGCTCTTCAGGCTCTGGTCATCCTGTTCCAGAAGGCTTTCCGGAGGCACTGCATGGAAGATTTCGTCAGCTCGGCAGCTGTTCTCAAGGAGCTGGCGGAAGGTCACCCCGCCTGTCTTGGCAATATGTACGTAGAGAAAGCGTGGCTCTTTGCTCATCAGTAGATCTCGACGCGTTGCACGGCGATGCCCAGCCAGCGGCTATCTCCACCGGGTTGCACGGTAGGTGGGGTGGTCAGTTCGATGCAGATGTACGGCTGAGCGGCGAGCGCTGCCGGGAGTAGCTTGAAGAGCAGCCGGTGGGATGTCGTCGGGCAGCGTTCGAGGGGGATGCCGTTGCAGGATGCTTGCAGCATCTCGGCGTGAGCGGGACTGACGGCGTGATAGATGGTCAGCGCCAGAAAGCCCTGCGGGGCCGCTACTTTGGGGAAGTACAGGCTGGCGGTTGACGCCGGGCCGGTAAATCGCCAATAGGTTCCGGCCTGGTGCTCGCGGGGGTACCAGCTATCTCCTGCGAGGGGTTGGTCAAAGTGGTAGTCCAGTCCGGGTAATGTTGCTTGCTGTGCCAGCCGCTGTAGAAAGCGCTGGCGAATCACTTTGCCTGGAGCGGCTTGCAGCAAGAGTTTGGCCAGTAAATTGGCTTGCGGCTTACGGCTGTCCATCAGGCCCCGGCTTTTAAGGTGGGTTCGTCTGCAAAGAGGGCTTCGCTGTCGATTCGTACACGCAGGCTATTTTTGCTAGTGAACTCGTCCGAACAGAGAATCTCCGCCATGGCGGATGCCAGATGTGGGTGACGCCGGGCCTTGTCCAGCAGCTCGTCGATATCCATGCCTCGATGCAGCAGGGTTTGGGCCATGGCGCTGAGTTTGCCCAGGTTCATTGCCGGGTTGTGGAAAGTCGAATCATAGATATTTTCCAGGGCGACGATTTCTTGCAGCAGGCCAGGTAGTTTGGCCACTTGCTCAAGCTGGTAGCTTGGCGCACCAACTGCGATCTGGGCACTGGCCAGCTGCTGCAGCTTGGTCCGATAGTCGTTCCGGTGGGCGGCGCTCTGCTGCTGGGGCGCGTGGGTCATGAAGCGCTCGGAATGAATGAAAAAAACCAGTTGGGGCTCGAGGGTACCGATCAGTTCAAGCGGTGGGCGGGTACTATGCAGCAGCACCACATACTGGAAGTTGTGGGTCATGAAGCGGGCAATTTTGTTGGCGTAGGAGTCGCCGAGGATCAGCAGGGTGCGGTTCTCCAGCGGTGCTTGCTGATTGTAAAAAACATCCAATTTGCCGGTGCTTTTAACGCCGCTCTGAAAGATCTTCACTGCATTTTCCAGCCCCAACTGTTCTTTCTTTTTGTGGCCGAGAATTAGCTGATTGGCCCCTTTGGCTGGGAACAGTTTGACACCGAGGTCGCCCAGGCAATAGCTGCTTTCGAAGTCAGGCTTGTCAATGGTAAGGGGGCTCAGACCGTGCTGTTGGCAGATGTATCGATAAGCTTTGTAGGCGCCGTATTCCGAGTAGTGCGAGTCATTGGCGACAAAACAGTCTGGATCACCGAGCTGGTCGAGCAGGTAATCAATGCCGGTGACTTCGTCGATCAGTCGGGCGATCGGTCGGTCGGCTGACAGGGTTACTCCATCGGGGAGCTGCTCCGGCTGAGCCGAGTGAGTATTAGGGGCTATATAGGTGCCAATTGCCGCACGAGCGGTTTGTGCATGCAGGTCTCGGGCGGCGATCTCAGTTTTCCAGGCATCAATCCAGTATTGATGTGCGTCATAGTGGCCGGTGCTGGATGAAACAACCCGGTTACTGTCATCGCTGAGATACAACCAGCCATTTTTACCAGGCAACACGAGGGCGGCGCAGCTGGCAGGCTGGGGGGATGCTAGCTTTCCCAGAATGGTTTCACTCAGCAGTAATGATCGCTGTGGCCCTGCATGGTCGCGCGAATAGCCAAAGCGGGCGAGATGAGCCTGATGTTTCTGTTCGACCAGGCTCAGCAGGGTTTCGTCATACCAATCATGCACATTGTGACTGAGGTTCTGGGCCACATTGATGCTTGGCAGCTTGGCGCTAACCTGGACGCCAATTTTGCTCAGGAACAGGTTTACATCCTGCTCGAGATGTTCTTTTCGGAACACTACGTCGGCGGCGTTCAGGTAGGTGGGGTGCAGGTGGCCGTTGGGCGCCTGCTGCAGAAATTTGCGCAGGAAGACATCGAACGAATTGTTCTTGGCCAGGAGGAAGTCGGGGGATGCGCCGCTCCAAGTTCTCTTCTTGTTGTACTGGCTGATGTAAAAGTCGAATGGATTGCGGGTTGTCGTCGCGATGGTGTAGCAAGACATATCCAGGCCGGTCGCGGCAATTTCCCGGGGAGTGGCGTGCTTGCCGGTTTTCCCGGGAATAATCCACATACCCCCCATGTGCTCCATGAACCAGCTGGAGAGCGAAGTGCTGCCGGTACCGGGCGATAGCAGGAAAATGGTCGCAATACTGGGAATAAGAACTGCCATCCTTCTCTCCTAAACTGGCGTGATTTCGGGGAACCATAAGCGATGATGCGGGCTATAAATAGCCGAAAAGTTTCAGCTCGTCGGCAAGTTCAGTATTGCAATGCTCAATGAGATCATCGGGGAGATCTCTTTCCCAGCGTGATATGGATAGCTCAGGGCTGGCAGCTGTTACATGGCTCGGGTGGCTAACAGATACGAACACATTGCGGACTATTGAGTTAATTAGAACTGGGGTGTGCTCAATGTTCAGGTATTCAAATATTCGGTGGATTTGCTCGAATGGAGAGCGAATCAGGTCCTCGTAGCGAACATGAAGGGCCGTAGCGCTTCGGCTGCGCCATGAATTGGCGAGATTCGCCGCGCCGTGTTTGAATGTTCTGCCTATCCAGTCCGCACTGTCAGATGCCGCGGCTCGACTGAAACACTGCCCGTTCCTCATGTTGTTGAAGGACTGGGCGGAGCAAATTATGTCGCGGAAGTCTCTTGTTAGGATGACTTCCTTGGGCGCAGTAAAAAGATCGTTGCTGATCGCCTGAATGGGGGAGGGAAGTACTTTTTCGGCAAAGTAGACAGCGTTTGTCTTGTTTTCCCCGGCGGCAATCAAATCGTAGAACTCATTGATTCGATCAACGACAAAGCGGCTTAGCTTATTAGGCAGGTCCGTGGTGTAGTAATGGTTGAAGGGCATGGGGTCATTCAACTGCTGAAGAAATTCAGGGTGTCTGAATGGATTGTGCCCGATGTAGCTGGCCTTGCGTTCGAATGAGGTCGGTGTTGTGGAGTTATGGTAGTCGGCTGGGTCGTTCAGTGTCTTTAGAAGCGATAACCAGTAAGTGGCCTGGCGCAGCTCATAGGGGTAAAAATTGGCGGTTAGAATCTGTGGGTGCTCGGAGAGCGCTTGCATGGTCAGCGTTGTTCCGCTGCGCCCGAGTGCGGTAAGTAATAGCGGTTGATAGGTGCTGCTGGCCTTCAGCTCAGCTTGCTTCTCACTATGAATGGAGGCGACCGTTACTTTTCTCTGCTCTTGAGTCTGCGAGTTTGTGATGTGTAACACGATATCAAGCTGTGTCCGATCTTCTAGACCAAGCGCACCGATCCACGTGTGAAAGCCAAATTTCCTATCTTCTCCTTCAGCGGCATTCAAGTGTGTGCTCACATCGGGGCGGCTGATGATCAATGGCACCCATTTTATGGTATTGCCACCGCTCATGATGCTGATTGAGCGAGCCATCATGGGCGGCTGAGCATATGCCCAGCCCGCAATGCTCAATTCATGGCCATTGTATGTAATGCCTGTGGCAGGTAAATCAAGATTGAAATTTCTGACCTCTTTGGGTAGTGAATGCAGGGTAATGGAGGTTGCAGTAAATTTCATAAGTCGATCTTTGCTTGGTGCTTAGATAGTGGCTGTTCTTATCGAGCCGATGCGGCTCGAGATAAGTTTGGATGTCGACGCTGGGCTGAGCTCGTTTTTGATCGTGTACGCGGCGTGTTTCGCTATTTTTTCATAGAGACCCTGGTCGGCAGTTATTCTCAACATGTGATCAGCGGCATTTTCCAGGTTGGGCTCTGCCCATACTTGCCCTTTTTGATAGGGGCCAATATCGCTCGTCAGTGTCGTCAAATCGAATTTGACAGGCAGAGAATTTTCTTCGTTCATGAAGTCGACGTTGCCTGACCAGTTAGTCGCGATGACTGGCTTGCCGAGGTACATGGCTTCCGCAATGGGCAGACCGAAGCCCTCGGCTCGGTGCAGGCTGACGTAGCAGTCGCAGACATTCATCAGGTTGTTCAGGGTATTGCGATCCAGATAGTCATGGATCAGTTGAATACGAGGCTCTTCCGCCATGATGGCGAAGATCTGCTCTGCCAGCGCGGGTTGGTGATCCAGGTTGGATAGCTTGATTACCAGCTTGACCTTGGTCTCGGGCTGGCCACCAAAGGCCATGCGGAAGGCCTCGACTACACCCATCGGGTTTTTGCGTTGCGGCACACTGAGTGCGTCGGAGATGTGCAGGAAGATGAAGGCGTCCTCCGGCATGTGCAGGTCGGCGCGACTGAGCGGTTTCTCTATCTTCACCTCGATTGCCGGCGGTATCAGGGTGACTGGCTTGTCGGTGAACCGGGCGATGGCCTGGCGGTTGTATTCAGTGGATACCCAGATCTCGTCGACCTGCTCGTAGGCGAAATGCAGGAAGTTCGGAAATACCGGCATTTCCCAATACCAGTAGCCAATGGTGTAACGCCCCTTGAACAGCTCGCTGCCGAGGTGGTCGCGGGCGATCTTGCTCTGATCGGCATTCACGTGCAGCAGGTTGATCGGGTAGTAAGCCTGGTTGGCGTGGCTGTCGATGGTTTCGCCCATGCGTGAAATGTTGCCGAGCCGGTAGTCGATCAGCGAGTAGGGCAGGCCCGAGCTGCGCAGTGCGCGTAGGGATGCGCGTGCAGCCTCACCGACACCGCTTTCCGCGTGCAGGTAGCCGATCAGGTTGATCCCCGCCTCATCGCTGCTGGGGGGGTGGGACTGCAGTGGGGGCAGATGTGGGCGTGGGTAGGCTTGCTTGAGCACCCAGCCGGCATAGGGCGCGAGGGCAATGCGTAGGTTGAGCGGAACCCGGCGGCGCTGGCGCCAGACCAGACGAAAGAGTCGGCGGCTTGCTGAGTGCAGCACGCTTTCCGCTTGCGCTTGATGGGTGGGCATCGTGTGGGCCTGCTCGAGTGCGGCCCGAACAGGGTTCAGGTAGATGTCGGTAAAACCTGCCTCCCGCGGTGCGGCGTCGAGTATCCACTCGGCGAAGCGGATGCTGTCGATGCTGTGTACGGCAGGAAAGGCCTCACGCAGGTCTGCGCGGGACTCCCACAAGGAAATGGCCAGGGCTGTCAGGGCTAGCCCGCCATTTCGCCCCGGTTTCGGCTGATTGAGGATCGCGTGGATCTGCGGACACTGCGCCGGGGCGAAGAAGTCCAGGCCGTCGAAAGCCGCACTGGTGCGAATCAGGCGTCGCGCGCTGTCTGGAACCACGGTTCCATCGGCGAAGTGGCGGAACGCGTAGGGCAGATGTTTGAAGGTGTCGATACCGTTGCGCGTCAACGCTTGCTCATACAGGGTGCAGATCGCGCGCAAGGCTGTGCTTGAGGCTTTGTTGAAGCGGCTCTGGTGTTTGCTGAGGGTGCTGGCCTCGATGCTGAATCCGGAAAAGTGAAAGAACGTCAGGTTGCGCCCGGCCACGACGAACTCACCGCCTGGCAATTGTTGCAGCGGGCGATGATTGAGGTTCCAGTAGGCGACGTTCCAGCTTGGGTCGCGGTTGATGTACACACCGTCGAACAGCGATGGCGCCAGGTCCATCCATTTCTGGTCGACGAACAGGTTGCGCGGCAGGTCGACCACGCACTCCTTGTACAGCTTGCTCTGCCACCACTTGGCGAGCTTGAGCGTTTCGTCGCAAGTGCGCAGGGCGATATAGCCCAGGTTGTAGGAGCCCGCCTGGAGGATCTGTAGTTCTGAGGGGGCTTTGCCATCATCGAGCAGATCGGTCAAATGAGGGGTGAGCAGCACGTTGTGCTGATCGAGCAGGTCGAGCATCTCGTCCAGCGACTGGAAGATGCGAATGTCCGGGTCGAAATAGATGACCTTGCGGTAGCCGCGCAGCATCAGCAACTCGATAAGGTAGGGCTTGATCGCGGTATTCAGTTCCAGGATCGAATACTGATAGGCAAAGGTGCTGAGCTCGGGAATATCCAGCTGGTCGATAGCAATGATGTCGCAGGCTGCCGGGCAGGCGGTCGCCGCTACGTTCCGGTCGCACAGCCCCAGCACTAGGTCGGCCTGGGGGCAGTGCTCCTGGAGGCTTTCGAACAGGGTGTTGGCGTAGTGCAGATAGTTGTTCGAGACAATGGTGAAAATACAGGTGTCACTGGAGGTCTGTTGCTGAGTCATGCGATGCCCTGTGTAAATCGGTCTTCTCGATGGCTTGAGCGGGACTCTTCAGCTATCGCGGAATATTGGTTTGGACGCTATTCACTGGGCGCTCTGGATGGCGCCACCTTCGAACGTAACGACCTGGTCTGTCCAGCTTTTCAGTTTGGCCGGCGAGTGGGAAACCAGGACAAGCGCACAGCCCTTGTCGATCGTCTGCATGACGGCTTCTTCGCATTTTTTCTGGAAGTCTAGATCACCTACCGAGAGCACTTCGTCAATCAGCAGAAGATCGACATCCATGGCAATCGCCACGGCAAAGCCCAGGCGCGCACGCATGCCGGAAGAGTATGTGCCCAGCGGGTCGTCCATCTGCGAGCCCAGCTCACAGAAGTCGTGGATCTGCTTCAGGCGCGCGCGCGCATCGCGGGTAGACATGCCCATCAGCATGCCGCTCAGCAAGGCGTTGTCCCAGCCATTCAGGCGGGTATCGAAACCTGCCTGCAGGGACAGCATGAGGATGCGCGCGCCGTGATTGATAACGTGACCCCGATCCGGGGTATAGATCCCGGCCATCAGGCGCAGCAGGGTGGACTTGCCCGCGCCATTGTGGCCCATGATGCCCAGCCGCTGCCCCGCATGAATGTTCAGGGTCACGCCATTGATAACGGCATGCTCGCTGGTGCGCAGCAGCGATTTGCGCAGCTTGTAGCTCAGGTGGACGTTTTCCAGCTCGAGCAGGAGGCGGTTGCTCATGTTATTCCTGAATAATCCGGGCGTATTGTTTGTTGAGGCGTGACAACAAGGTGAATACCGCGCCATTGAACAGCAGCAAAATCAACGCCAGGCTACCCAGCAGTCGCCAGTCGGGCAGGTGTTCACGGATCAGAATGTCCCGGTAGCTTTCCAGCAGCAGGTAGACCGGGTTCAGATTCAGTAGCCACTGATAGTCATGTGGAATGATGTCCCGGGTAAAGAACACGCCCGAGAGGAACATGCCGAGCTGCAGGCAGGCCGGGACTATCACGCGCAGGTCTGTCAGGAACGGAGTCAATGCGGCGCAGAGGCAGGCAAGGCCGGCGGTCAGCAGGAGCTGGATGAACAAGATAATCGGATAGAGCAGCAGGTAACGACTTGGGGCATGGCCGGCCAGCCACAGCACGCCAATCAACAGGATGACGACGATGACCTGTTTGATGGCATCGCGCAGGACCTCTGCCAGAGGAAAGATGCTGACGTGCAAGGGCAGCTGCAGTAGCAGCCCGCGCCCTACGAGGATGGCGGAGCTGGCATTGAGGATGGATTTGGACAGCCACAGCCAGTGGACAATGCCGACCAATAGGTAGGCGACATAGTCATCACCGCCGTGGCGCAGCAGTACGCCAAATGCCAGGTAGTAAACGACCAGGTGCATGGCGGGTTCGATAAGCCACCAAAGGTAGCCCAGTCGGGTTTCGCGCGACTCTGATTTGAGGCCCATCAGGGCTCTTAGCCAGGCCAGCTGGATAGTACGAAAGGAAAGGCGATCACGCGCCTCGAAGGTGACCGGTTCGGCGGGCATGCTTGGGTTCCGATGGGGGCTATTGGCGGCCGTAATTGTCTTCGAAGCGGATGATGTCGTCTTCGCCGAGATAGTCACCGCTCTGGACTTCGATCAGTACCAGTTCGATTACCCCCGGGTTGGCCAGTCGGTGCTTGTTGCCTGCGGGAATAAAGGTGGACTCGTTGCTATTGAGCATCAGCTCGTGCCCGCCATTGCTGACCTTGGCGACGCCACTCACGACAATCCAGTGCTCGCTGCGGTGGTGGTGCATCTGCAGTGAAAGGGATGCGCCGGGACGCACCTCGATACGTTTGATCTTGAAGCGCTCGCCCTCTTCCAGGGTGGTGTAGGTGCCCCAGGGGCGATGGACGGTACGGTGCAAGGCATGGGCTGAGTGGCCGCGGCTTTTCAGCTGGTTGACGATGTGTTTTACATCCTGGGTGTGCTCGTTATGAGCAATGAGGATGGCGTCCGGGGTGTCGACCACCACCAGGTTGCTGACCCCGACCAGCGCGGTCAGGCGGTCGGTGCCGTGCACATAATTGTTCTGCGCGGCGTGGGAAAACAGTTCTCCGGTGCAGCGGTTGCCATTGCTGTCCGCGGAGGTCAGCTCGCTCATTGCGGTCCAGGAGCCGATATCGCTCCAGCCGATATCGCAAGGTACCGTTGCTACCTGGGTAGAGCGCTCCATCAGGGCGTAGTCGATGGAGATATCGGGTGTTGCGCTGAAGGCATGCGCATCCAGGGTCAGGCGTTGGCCTTGCTCGTTGAATTTTCCGCCTTGCAGGGCGATTGCGACGGGCTCCAGTACATCCGCCGCATGGAGCTCCAGTTCTTTCAGCAGGTGTCCGACCTGGAAGCAGAACATGCCGGAGTTCCAGTAATAGTTGCCGGCCGAACAGTAGCTCTCGGCAGTCACCAGATCTGGTTTTTCCACGAAGCGTTTGACCTTGAAGCCTTCCGGCCACTCTTGTGAGCGGTCTGCCTCGATATAGCCAAAGCCTGTTTCCGGGTACTGCGGATTGATGCCGAAAGTCACCAGCCATCCTTGCTCCGCCAGCCTGCGAGCGTTGGCAACGGCCTGGGCAAAGGCCGCTTCCTTCTGGATCAGATGGTCGGCAGGCAAGACCAGCATCAATGCTTCGGGACCTGCCTGTTGCTGCAGATGCAGCGCCGCACTGGCAATGGCGGCTGCCGTATTGCGCCCGAAAGGCTCAAGGATGTAGCTCAGCTGGCACGTCGGGTGACTGACGGCAGAGTAGGTGTCTTCGGTGGCGAAGAAGAGTTCGCGGTTTGTCACTGTGATGACATGGGACACGCCATCAAGGTTCTGGGCGCGCTGCAGGGTCTTTTGCAGCAGGTTCTGGCCATCGGCTAAGGGCAGAAAGGGTTTCGGGTAGGATTCTCGAGATACAGGCCACAGGCGACTTCCTGCGCCACCGCAAATGATTACGGGATACAGCATCGATCAATTATCCTTCTCTAATCGCCCAAATCATAAGCTGATCATTTGGTCGTGTAGTGCCCCGCAAAGGGGGGCTCTGGTTCAACCATGGCCGTCGTATCTGAAGGTTGTGCCCAGGCTGTCCGGTGAGCTGCAGTGGAAGCCCTATACCCGCCTGGAATTTAGCATAGACCCGGACGGGGCAATTACCGGATCACGCAAACGAAAAAGCCCACTGAGAAGTGGGCTTTTGAATTGTGGTGCCGGCACCAGGAATCGAACCCGGGACCTACTGATTACAAGTCAGTTGCTCTACCAGCTGAGCTATACCGGCAAGGGCGGCCATTATAGCCATTGGCAGCGCAGAGTAAACCGTTGCGATGCAGGTAAAGGCGGCTCTGGGTATCAGCAGGGTTTTGCTTATGCACAATCGCGAGGCCCTTGGCAGTGTTCTGCACGGCTTTTGTGCGCAGGTTCTCGGTTGTTTCTAACTGGCTGTTTTGCAAGATAAATTTCTGCTGATCAAAAAATCTGCAAAATGCCATGAGGCTGATGTGCGCTGCGCTGGAGCCGTTTGTGCAGAAACTGTTCACAGAGTTATCCACAGCTTCTGTGGATGTTTGCTCAGTGGCGTTCGGCCAGTAGCAGCAGGTTGCGCGGTGTCAGTCGATGGGCACAGAAGGTGCCGAGGTGCACGCTGTAGCCCTGGTCCTCCAGATACAGCGCGCGGTCGAGCAGGAGCCAGAGTTCCAGGGGGCGACGGAACAGGTTGCGCAGCAGTTCCAGGTTGCGCACGGCGGCCAGGCGTTGCCAGCCGGCGGCTTCCAGGGCTTGCCAGTCGACCAGTGCCGGCAGTGGTAGCTCCTTCAGGGCGGCCAGGTCGCGGCAGTAGCTGGCGAAGTCCTTGGCTAGCCAGCTGACCGGCAGCGAGGGGGTCGGCAGGTAGTCGTCGCTGGCGCGCTGCTGGCGTTGCAGCAGATCGAAAGCCAGGCGCCGGGCCATGGACTGGTCGCGCTGCTGGCGCTGGCGCTGGCCGGCAGTGACGGTTTCGCTGAGCGGCAGGCCGAGGTCGCTGCGCGACAGCTGCAGGGTTGATTGCCGGGCGGCTGGCGAGAGCGGCTGGTAGTTCGCACTGGCGATGCGGTTGTAGCAGCAGGGCGCTACGGCCAGCTGCCGGCAACCCGTGGTGCTGGCCAGCTGCAGCAGGCGCACGTGCAGGTCGCCGCAGGCATGCAGGGCTACGGGAGTGTGCTGGGCGCTGAGCTGGTCGCAGGCGTCGGCGGCTAGTACATCCTGTTGCCGGTGCTGGGCGGTGAGCTGCAGGCGATTGCTCAGTTGCTGGCCGGCGGCGACCAGTTCCGGATTCTGTTCCAGGCAGGTCAGCTGGCTGCCGTCGCGGGCCAGCAGGCGGCCGAGGTGGCCTTTGCCGGCGCACCAGTCCAGCCAGTGGGTAGGCGGTTGCTGGAAACTCAGGCGGCTGGTGAAGGCTTCTATCTGTTGCCACTTGCGCCCGGGCACGTCAACGCCCAGGCGGTGGCTCAGCGGGCCGAGCGCATGTTCCGGCAGCTCGCCCAGGGTGCTCAGTGCTTGCGCCGTGGCGGCCAGTTGCGGGAAGGGGGCAGGCGCTGCCAGCAGGTGGGGCTGATTGTGGCTGTTTTCGGCCTGCTCCAGGCTGCGTGAGCGCAGCCAGCTGGCCAGCTCGGGATATTGCTGTTCCCAGGGCAGGTGCAGGCAGGCGAATGGCTTGGGCCGCCACAGCGCCTGGTGGGCGACGAGAAAGTCGTCCAGGGCGCGGAAACGGGTCAGCAGGGCGGGGCCGGTCAGGGTCATGGCAGTCGACATCTACGCATTCTATCCGGCACCAGCCTCGTGCGAGGCGGTGCCGGCAACAGTCAGCGGCCCTGGCAGGCGTCGACCCGCAGCTTGCGTTCCAGCAGGCGGAAGGCACGCACCATGACGAAGGCGATCACCAGGTAGAACAAGCCGGCGGCGAAGAAGATCTCCACCGGCAGGTAGGTGCGGGCGATGATGGTGCGCGACATGCCGGTCAACTCCAGCAGGGTCACGGTGCTGGCCAGGGCGCTGGCCTTGAGCATCAGGATCACTTCGTTGCTATAGGCCGGCAGGCCGATGCGCGCGGCGCGCGGCAGGATGATGTAGATCATCGCCTGGGCGCGCGACATACCCAGTGCGCGGGCGGCCTCGATCTCGCCCGGCGGCACGGCCTGGATCGCGCCGCGGATGATCTCGGCGATATAGGCGGCGGTGTGCAGGGTCATGGTGATGACGGTGCACCAGTAGGGATCGCGCAGGTACTGCCACAGCGGGCCCTGGCGGACGATATCGAACTGGGCCAGGCCGTAATAGACCAGGAACAGCTGCACCAGCAGCGGGGTGCCGCGGAAGAAGAAGATGTAGCCGTAGGGCAGCGCGCGCACGTACCAGTGGCGCGAGGCGCGGGCGATGCCCAGGGGCAGGGCGAGGATCAACCCGGCGATCACGGCAAAGGCCACCAGCTCGACGGTCAGGGCAGCGCCTTCGAGCAGCTTGGGCAGGTATTTGACGATAACTTCCCAGTTGAGTTGGCTTAATGTCTGCCAAAGAACATAGGTTGCTACTAGAGCGGCTGTTGCCCAGCCGGTTATTACGGAGGCTTTTCGCATCATGTGCTCCGCACGAAGCCGCGGCTGGCGCGCTTCTCGAGGTAGTGCATGCCGATCATGGCAAGGACGGTCAGGCTCAGGTAGATGAGGGCCGCGACCATATAGAAGGTGAAGGCCTCTTTGCTGGCGGTCACGGCGATCTGCGAGCGACGCATGATCTCTTCCAGGCCGATGACCGAAACCAGGGCGGTGTCCTTCATCAGGATCATGAACAGATTGCCCAGGCCGGGCAGGGCGATGCGCCACATCTGTGGCAGGATCAGGCGCCAGAGGATGCGTGCCTTCGACATGCCGAGAGCCTGACCGGCTTCGCGGTGGCCCTTGGGGATGGCCAGCAGAGCGCCGCGGAACACTTCGGTGGCATAGGAGCCGAAACACAGGCCGAGGGCGATGGTGCCCGCGGCGAAGGCATTCAGTTCGAGGCTCTCGATACCCAGCAGGTCGGCCAGGGAGCGCATCAGACTGACTGTGCCGAAATAGATCAGCAGCACCCAGAGCAGCTCGGGTACGCCGCGGACGATGGTCGAGTAGGTGCCGCCCAGCCATTGCAGCGGCTTGTAGGGCGAGGTCTTGGCCAGGGCACCGAGCAGGCCGAGCACCAGGCCCAGGGCCAGGGAGCTGAGGGCCAGCTTGATGGTCATCAGCGTGCCGGCAAGCAGCGCGGGACCGAATCCGTGAAGGTCGAAAATCATCTGGAGGCTACTGCGAGGAGCGACCGCCGCCCAGTGGGCGGCGGTCAGGCGGCATCAATAGATGCTGAACGGGAAGTACTTGTCGTTGATCTGCTTGTAGGTGCCGTCAGCCACGATGGCCTTCAGCGCCGTGTTCAGCTTCTCGCGCAGCGGGTCGTTCTTGCGCACGGCGATGGCGATCTTGTCGTTGTCGAATACCGGGTCGCCCTTGAATTCGAAGTCCTTGCCGGAGTCGCTCTTCAGCCATTCCCAGTTGACGAACTTGTCGGCCAGCACGCCGTCGAGGCGGCCAGAGGACAGGTCGAGGTAGGCGTTTTCCTGGGTGTCATACAGCTTGATCTCGACGGTGTCGGCCAGGTTGTCTTCCAGCCAGGTGCCGGCGATGGTGGCGCGCTGGGCACCGATCACCTTGCCTTTGAGGCTGGCCTTGTCGGCCTTCAGGTCACTGCTTTTCGGGGCGATGAACTGCAGCTTGTTGGTGTAGTAAGCGTCGGTGAAGTCGACAGCCTGCTTGCGCTCTTCGGTGATCGACATCGAGGCGGCGAGGAAGTCGAACTTCTTGGCGTTGAGGGCCGGGATGATGCCGTCCCAGTCGGAGGTGACCACTTCGCACTCGGCGCCCATCTTGGCGCACAGGGCCTGGGCGATTTCCACGTCGAAGCCGCCGACCTTGCCGCTGGCGTCGATCAGGTTGAAGGGTGGGTAGGCACCTTCGGTACCGATTTTCAGTTTGTCCGCGGCAACAGCACTGGTGCCGAACGCCAGGGTGGCGACTGCGGCCAGCAGGATCTTCTTATAGTTCTGCATTGTTGTTGCTCCGTTAGCGATTGCTGGACATGAATTGTTTACAGCGCGCCGATAGCGGGTTGTCAAACACCTGCTCTGGCGATCCTTGCTCTTCCACCAGACCCTGGTGGAGGAAAACCACTTCGCTGGAGACTTGCCGGGCGAAATTCATTTCATGGGTCACCAGCAGCATGGTGCGACCCTCATCGGCGAGCGCGCGGATGACGTTAAGCACTTCCTGTACCATTTCCGGGTCGAGGGCCGAAGTTGGCTCGTCGAACAGGATAACCTTCGGCTGCATGGCCAGGGTGCGGGCAATGGCCGCGCGCTGTTGCTGGCCGCCGGAAAGCTGGTTGGGATAGGCGTGACGCTTGTCGGCGATGCCGACCTTGGCCAGCAGCGCCTCGGCGATCTCGATGGCTTCGGCCTTGCTCTGGCCGAGCACGCGGCGCGGGGCCTCGATGATGTTGTCGAGCACGCTCATGTGCGGCCACAGGTTGAAATTCTGGAAGACGAAGCCGATCTCGCTGCGCAGGCGGTTGATCTGCTTGTTGTCGCAGGCGACCAGGTCGCCATTCTTCGCGGCCTTGAGCTTGAGTTCCTCGCCTGCAACCAGGATCTGGCCCTGGTGCGGGTTCTCCAGCAGGTTGATGCAGCGCAGGAAGGTCGACTTTCCCGAACCGGACGAGCCGAGGATGGAGATCACATCGCCGTCGCGGGCGGTCAGGGAAATGCCCTTGAGCACTTCCAGGTCGCCGTAGCGTTTGTGCAGATTGCGGATTTCCAGCGCTGGCGTGGCCTCGGCCATGGGGTGTCCTCTTGGGTTCGGATGCGCTCCGGCTGCAGGCCGCCATCCTGGCGTGGCGCCAACCTAGCATAGCGTTTACGGCCGCGCCAAGGGTGCTGCGGAGCTGTTGGCCGGGCTGGCTGGCAGGTGTCGCATGGATGCAGTTGCTTGTCGCGCTCAAACAAAAAACAGGACTCGACAACGGCTGGCGTGCAGGCCGGATTCGGCGGGCGCGCAGTGTACTGGAGCCCCCGGCCCGGGTGAAGCGGCGGGGCGCGCGCATCTGCTAAAGTCGGCGCAGCGCCCCAGAGGATCGGGTTGACGCTGCAGCGACTCCGGGAGGGGATATGACGCAGGCGCCGCAGTCATCGAAAGCCTTTCGCACGGCCTTGTGGCTGGTGTGCGCCGTACTGGTGCTGGCGCTGCCTTTATTGCACCTGTGGCCCCCGGTGCAGCGCTGGAGCAACGACCATGGTGACTGGCTGCTGCGCCAACGCGCCGCCTTGCAGGTGCCAGATCCGCGCATCGTGGTGGTGGATATCGACGACACCAGCCTGCAGGCGCTGGTCGGTGAGGCCGGTAAATGGCCCTGGCCGCGCTCGCTGCACGCCGAACTGCTGGAACACCTGCTGGCGCAGAAGGCCGAGGCGGTGGTCTTCGATATCCTGTTCAGCGAAGCGGATCGCTTCCACCCCGATGCCGATGCCTACCTGGGCGAAGTGCTGGCGCAGACTGACCGGGTCTACCTGGCGGCGCTGCAGCAGCAGGCCAGCGATCCGGCCCGGGCGCCGCTGCTCAGCAGCTACCCGCCACAGGCCGGCCTGCAGCCGGGCAGTGATGCTGGGCAGCGCGGCCTGCTGCTGTTGCCGCAAGCCCTGCCGGCGAGCAGCTGGAAAACCGGGATCATCAACTTCACCCCGGATGCCGATGGCGTGGGTCGCCGTTACGACCTTTACCGCGCCTTCGGCGACTGGCGCATGCCCTCGCTGCCGGCGCGGGTCGCCCGGGGGCGCGGCATTGCCCTGCCTGATCAGGCGAGCTTTCTGCTCGACTGGCAGAGCGCGCAGCGGGTCGCCTACCCACGCATTCCCTTCGCCGAGGTGCTGGCCCAGGCGCGCGGCGAGGCGGGCCAGCTGCCGGCCGACTACTTCGCCGGCAAGATAGTGGTGATCGGCACCACCGCCGCCGGCCTCTACGACTTGCGCCGCACGCCGCTGGACGACCTGTACCCGGCGGTATTTATCCTCGCCACGGCTATCGACAATCTGCTCAATGGCGAGCAGCTGCAGACTGCACCGAGCTGGCTGATGCCGCTGGTGGGCCTGGGCCTGTTGCTGCTCCTGCAGTTCCTGCTGCTGCGCGAGCGCCTGTTGCTGGCCAGCCTGGCGACCCTCGGCATAAGCCTGGCGCTATTTATCGGCGCCTATCTGCTGGTGCGAGGCGGGGTGCTGCTCAGCGTACTGCCGACTCTTCTGGCCCTGTGGTTGCTGCTGGCCGCGGCGCTGGTGGTGTTCTACCGCCGCCGGCGCCAGCAGCTGTCCAACACCATCAGCATGTTCAGCCGCTTTCTCGACCCGCAGGTGGTTGCCCAGCTGGTCGCCCGCGAAGATCCGCAGGCGCTGCTGGCCAGCCGCGAGTGCCAGCTGACCGTGCTGTTCTCCGATATCCGCAACTTCACCACTATGTCCGAGCGGCGCAGCGCCCAGGAAATCATGCAGATACTGGAAAACTACTTTGCCGGCCAGGTTGACGTGCTGTTCAAGCACCGCGCGACTCTCGACAAGTTCATCGGTGACGCGATCATGGCCTTCTGGGGGGCTCCGCAGGACAACCCCAACCAGGCGGTGGATGCGGTCAATGCGGCGCTGGAAATGATCGACAACGTCGAGCGCTACCGGCGCGACTTCAATCATCCGGACTTCGATATCGGAATCGGCCTGCACACCGGCCCGGCGGTGGTCGGCATGGTCGGTACCAGCAAGCGCTATGACTACACTGCCATAGGTGACACGGTAAACCTGGCCAGCCGCATCGAGGGGCTGACCAAGGGCCGGGCCCGCCTGTTGGTATCGGCTGCGACCATGCAGGCCTGCGGCGAGCATTTCGACTTCATTGCCCACGGCGACTTCCAGGTCAAAGGGCGCGATGAAGCGGTGACCCTCTTCGAACCCAGGAGAAAATCATCATGAAGAGCCTGTTAACGGCTGCCCTGCTGATGCTGGCAGGTTGGCTGGCCAGCACCGCTGCGCTGGCCGAAGTGCGCAGCGGGATTACCGTCGAGGCCACCGCGCTGCGCGGCACGGCCGGTGCCAGTGGCGCGGTATTGCAGCAACTGCCGGCGCAGAGTCGTTTGAGCATCCTCAATCGCCAAGGTGGCTGGTATCAGGTGCAGACCGCAGCCGGCCAGCAGGGCTGGGTGGCGTTGCTGGCGGTGCGTTTCGACAAGAGCGCGGGAGCCAAAGGCGGCAATATTTCCGAGCTGCTCGAAGGCAGCACCGCCGTGGTCCCGGCCACGGGCGTGGCCACCGGCGTGCGCGGCGTCAGTGACGACAAGCTGGAAGGCGGTGCCGGGGGCGCGGGCAGCGCGGCGCTGCAGGCGCTCGACCGTTACGCGGTGCTGCCCGGCAATGCGCGGGCCTTCGCCCAGTCCGGCGGCCTGCGCAGCCAGACCATCGCCTACCCTGCCGACGCCCAGTGAAGCGGAGCCTCCTTATGAACAAGCATTGCTATCCGGTCGCCCTGCTGTTGGCCATCACCGTCAGCCTGGGCGGGTGCGAGAGCCTCGATGCTCTCGAGGGGATGAATATCCAGGGCGTCGACCTCGGGCGCCTGGCCAGTGCCGGCAAGAACCTCAGCACCATGACCGAGGACAAGAGCGTCGACGAGGAGCTGGTGATCGGTGGCAACACCGCCGCGCTGCTGCTCAAACAGGCGTCGCTGCTGGACAATCCCAGCGTGCAAACCTACGTCAATCAGGTCGGGCGCTGGGTGGCGTTGAACAGCGAGCGGCCTGAGCTACCCTGGCGCTTCGCCGTGCTCAACAGCAGTGCGGTAGGGGCCTATGCCGCGCCCGGTGGCTACGTGTTCATCACCAGCGGCATGCTCGCGCGGATGGATAGCGAGGCCGAGCTGGCGGGCGTGCTGGCTCACGAGGTGGCGCATGTGGTGCGCCAGCATCACCTCAAGGCGCTCAAGCAGAGCGCCGGTGCCGGCCTGCTGGCGGATGTCTCGCGCATGGCCCTGCAGGTGCACCAGGCCAATTCGGGTGCGCCGAGCACCAGCGACCCGCTGGCCAACCAGAAATTCGATTCGCTGGTGAGCAACCTCTATACCCGCGGCCTGGACCGGGGTGACGAGTACGAGGCTGATGAAATGGGCGCGTTGATTGCCGCCCGCTCCGGTTACGACGCCTATGGCCTGGCCACTGTGCTGCAGGGCATGGCGACCCTGAAGCAGGACGATGCCAGCCTGGTGACCTTCCTCAAGGTGCACCCGAATATCGGTGATCGCCTGACTCACCTGGAACCGACCTACCAGTACCTGGATCGGGTCGCCGCCAGCGGCAGCCAGCAGACCCTGGCCGAGCGCTATCGCCAGGCGCTGTCGGGGCGCTGAGATGACTTGGGCTCAGTGGCTGTGCTTGCCGCTGGGCTCGAAGTCGCAGACATGGTGGGCGTAGACCGGCGCGTTGCTGGTCGCCAAGGTGCTGCTGGGCGCGGGTAGCTGCTGGTACTGCCCGGGGTTGAGGTAGCAGCGCGACTCGATGAAAACCCGCACCAGGTCGCCATCGAGCAGGCCGCTCTTGACCTCCGACTGCAGGATATCCAGCGCGTGCTCGGTCGGCACTGCCGGCTTGTACGGGCGGTCGGCGGCGGTTAGCGCATCGTAGATATCGCAGATGGTCATGATCCGTGAGGCGCAGGGGATGGCTTCGCCTGCCAGGCCCTTGGGGTAGCCGCTGCCATCGAGCTTCTCGTGGTGCGCCGCGGCGATTTCCGGGATGCGCTGCAGGGCCGGGGTCCAGGGAATCAGCTTGAGAAAGTCGCGGGTGTGCACCACATGGCGCTCGATCTCCGCGCGCTCCTCCTCGGTCAGGCTGCCGCGGCGAATGGCCAGGGCGCAGAACTCGTGATCCGAGAGCAGGCCGATCAGGCTGTCGTCGTGGCTCTTCACCACATGGCCCTGAATCTCCTGCAGGTGGTGGAAGTCGCCCTCGGTCAGCACGCTCGGCTCGTTGGCCTTGAGGATGTCGCGCAGGTAGTGGTCGAGTCGCTCGCACTCCTGGGTCAGCTCGCTTTCCCACAGCAGGCGCTGCTCGTCGGCCAGGCCGCCGTGGTGGCGGTAGGCATGCAGCATGCGTTTGAGTGTCTGGTTGTGCAGGCTTTCCTTGGCCAGGGCCACCCGGTAGCGCAGGTTGTCGACCACCGGTTCGGGCAGCTTCTTGGCCTTGGTCAGCACATGCTCGCGCACCCCGACCTTGCCGAAGTCATGCAGCAGCGCGGCATAGCGCAGCTCGCGCAGGCCCTCGTCGTTGAACGCCTGGTGGCGGGTATGCGATTGCGGCGCCGCGGGCAGCTGGCGGGCGAGGGCGATGCACAGGTCGGCGACGCGGAAAGAGTGGCCGCTGGAGGTCGGGTCGCGCTGCTCGATGGCAAATACCGAGGCCTGTACGAAGCCGTCGAACAGCTGACTGATGTCATCCAATAGCTGGCGGTTCTCGATAGCCACCGCCGCCTGGCTGGCCAGGGCGCGCAGGGAAACGGCCATCACCTCGTCGAAGGGGATCGGCTCGCCCGCCGGGCTCTGGCAGTTGATGAACTCCAGCACGCCGACCACCTCATGGCGGTGGTTGCGCATGGGGATGGCCAGCAGCGACATGGTTCGGTAGCCCATCTGCATGTCGAACGAGCGGTTGAAGCGATAGGGCGCCTCTGCGGGGATGGCGTAGGCATCGGTGATATTCAGCTCGGTGCTGGTCAGGGCCACGTAGCCGGCGATCGAGGCCTTGGTCAGCGGCATGCGCTGCTCCTGGAAGCGCGTCGGCATCGAGCTGTTCTGGGTCAGCTTGAAGATCAGCTGCGCCTGCTCGCCCTTCTTGTCGACCAGGAACAGCGAGGCGGCGTCGCTGTTGGACAGCCGCCGGCCCTCGGTGAGGATCTTGCTCAGCAGGCGTTCGAGATCCTTCTCCGCCGACAGCGCCAGGCCAACGTCGACCAACTTCTGCAGATCGCCGTCCTTGTCGTGCAGGGCGGCAGCCAGCTGGCTGGTCTTCTGCTTGAGGCGATACTGCTCGGCAGCGAAACCGAGCAGGGCAAGCAGCTCGTCTTCACTAGCCGTGGCGGGCAGCAGTAGTGCGCCGTCCACTGCCTCGAAAGCCACCAGGGTGGCGCCGTCGGCCTGCCAGTCGGTTAGCGCATGGCCAGCCAGGAGCTGGCTGTCGAGCAATAGTACTTCCACCTTGCCTGAAGGAATGTCATCTGCTCGCTCCAAGCAAAGCAATTGCACGCCTTCAAAGCGCAGGCGGGCAAGCAGGCTGGAGTCGACAAGAAGTGGGCTATGCCCAACCGTGAAAGTGGCTGTCATCACTGATTACCTTTGGGGGGCTTGTCGATGCAGCAGGTGGTTAGTCTTGCTTGAGTATTGCACTTGCTTTGCCACCCTTCCAGAAGTCCGGTCATGCGCCATGAGGGTATGCATGGGGTGCGATTTGGGCTCTACAAGACTGGTTTCGTAGGCGTGCCAGTACTCAGAGTTAGAGCGCTGGCGGTGGGATGGACTGGCTCGGAGTAGGCTGGGCGCGCCGTGTGCTGATAGATAGCGCGCCGGTCAACGGTGGGGGCTGTCTGGATGCCGTCAGGCAATAAAGTCCGACAGTGATAGGTTTGAAATGCCGATTAACTGGATAGCAAAGTCAGCCTCCCAACCTTCATTGAAATTGCCGTATAGCACGCCATTTTCGATCATTAGCTGACCACTTTTTGAAAATTGTTCTCCACTATTCAGAAGCTCCGTAAAGGCATCGTCCTCAATTGTTAGTGTGTTGGCGTCGAGTTTGGATAAGTCCAGCTTGTCAGCGCCTCGCACAAAGTCATTGACGATATCCCATACGCTGCTGTTCGTGCCTACCAGTAATTGTGATGTGAAGGTAAAGACATCATTACCTGCGTCGCCAGTAAGCCTATCTTGACCGGCTCCATCGAGAAGAGTGTCATTGCCAGCCCCTCCACTCAGCGTGTCGTTGCCTGCGCCGCCCTCCAGCCTGTTATTTGCCGCGTTACCAGTCAGCGTGTCGTTGTAGTTGGAGCCGATGAGGTTCTCGATAGAAATGAACGTGTCCGATCCGGATCCGCCTGTCGCCTGGGTGTTGTTACTATCCAGGCTGGCTTTGATGGCACTGCTGGCGAAAGCATAGGAAACCGTATCCATGCCGCCGCCACCGTTCAGGATGTTATTACCGATACCGGAATAGAGCACGTTGTCCAGGGTGTTCCCGGTGAGGTTGGCATTATCGCTCGCAACGATGCCGCCATTCTCGATATTACCGGTAAGCGTGTAGTTGGCGAGGTAGCTTTGGACGAGATCGATGCCGCCGACGTTGGGCGTGGCATTAGTTTCACTGACCACATCCGCAGCGTTGTCCACATAGTAGATATCGGAGCCATCGCCACCGATCAGGGTATCGGCACCGGCGCCGCCATTGAGTGTGTCGTTACCCAATCCGCCTTCGAGCTTGTTATTGGCGGTGTTGCCAGTAAGTTTGTCGTTGTAGTTGGAGCCGATGAGATTCTCTATGGCGATCAAGGTGTCCGAACCAGAACCACCAGTGGCTTGTGCGGCGGTACTGGCCAGGTTGACATTGATAGCTGTGCTGGCGGACGTGTAGGACACCGTATCAATTCCGGCACCGCCGTTCAGGACGTTATTGCCGGCAGCGGCAAAAAGCAGGTTGTTTAGGCTGTTGCCAGTCAGGTTGGCGGCACCTGTAGCGAGGATCCGGCCGTTTTCCACATTGGCTGTGAGTGTGTAGTTGGCGAGGTAGCTATGGGTGGTGTCGGTGCCGCCGGTGCTGGAGGTGGCGTTGGTTTCACTGACGATGTCACCGCTGTTGTCGACATAGTAATTGTCCGAGCCATCTCCGCCGGTCAGAGTGTCCGCACCGGTGCCGCCATTGAGTGAGTTATTAGCGGAGTTGCCAGTGAGTTTGTCGTTGTAATTGGAGCCAATCAAATTCTCAATGGCGATCAGCGTATCTGAGCCGGAACCGCTGGTTGCCTGTGTGCCGGTGCTTGCAAGGCTGACAGTGACTGCTGTGCCGGCATAGGCATAGGACACTGCATCCGTGCCGTTGCCGCCATTCAGTACGTTGTTGCCGCTCCCTGCATAGAACAAATTGTTCAGGCTATTGCCAGTCATGCTGGCAGTGCTAGTGGCCATGATGCGGCCGTTCTCGATATTTGCCCCAAGGATGTAGCTGGTCAGATAGCTGTAGACTGTGTCGGTGCCGCCCGTGCTAGCAGCGGCGTTGGTTTCGCTGATTACATCAGCGGCGTTATCCACATGGTATATATCGGAGCCATCGCCGCCGACCATGGTGTCGGCCCCTGCGCCACCATTGAGCGTGTCGTTGCCTAGCCCGCCTTCGAGCCTGTTGTTGGCTGCATTGCCGGTCAGTGAGTCGTGATAGTTGGAGCCGACCAGGTTTTCGATGGCGGTCAGCGTATCTGAGCCAGAGCCTCCGGTAGCTTGAGCGCTGGTAATGGCGAGGCTGATGGTGATAGCGCTGGTGGCGTAGAGGTAGGACGCCGTATCCGTGCCGCTACCGCCATTCAGTGCGTTATTGCCGGTACCCGCATAGAGAGCATTGTTCAGGTTGTTGCCGGTAAGGCTGGCTGTGCCGCTGGCCATAATGCGGCCATTTTCGATATTTGCTCCCAGCGCGTAGCTAGTCAGGTAGCTATAAACTGCGTCAGTGCCACCTGTGCTGGCGGAGGCATTGGTCTCGTTGACCACATCAGCGGCGTTATCCACATAGTAGATATCGGAGCCATCACCGCCGATCAGTGTGTCTATCCCAGCGCCGCCATTAAGTATGTCATTACCGAGTCCGCCAATGAGTGTGTTGTTTGCCGAGTTACCAAGTAGCTCGTTGTTCAGGTTGTTGCCGGTAAGGTTGGCATTGCTTGTTAGGCGAATCTGACCATTTTCGACATTTGCCGTGAGGGTATAGTTAGTTGTTTGGCTATATACCGTATCAATACCGCCAGTGCTGGAAGTTGCATTGGTTTCGATAACCACATCTCCAGCGTTATCGACATAGTAGAGGTCGGAGCCGTCACCGCCGATTAGACGGTCTGCACCGCCCATGCCATTGAGTGTGTCGTTGCCCAGTCCGCCATCGAGAGTGTTGTTGGCAGAGTTACCGATAAGGGTGTCGTTGTAGTTAGAGCCGATTAGGTTTTCGATGGAAACGAGTCTGTTGGTGCCTGCACCATAAGTATATTGTGAGCCGCTCCAATCGCTACCGGTAATAGATAGATTTACGTTTACGTAGCGGTTGGCAAAAATATAGGAGACGGTATCTGAGCCTGCGCCGCCATCAAGGACTTCGCTGCTGCGATCTGAATAGAATACATTGTCTAGGCTGTTGCCATAAAGGCTTGCATCCCCATCTGCATAAAGAATGCGGCCGTTTTCTACATTGTCTGGAAGTGTGTAACTATAGATGTAGCTATTGATGGTGTCTATTCCAGCGTTGCTCAGCTCAATAACGACTGGTGCACTCGTCTCGCGCCAGTCACTGCTGTCGCCTAGTACATAAGTATCATTACCTGCTCCCCCAGCTAGTGCTACGCTTCCTTTGCCGTGCAGTGTGTCGTCTGCACTTGTGCCTTGTATTTCTAGTAGCTGACGCTTGCCTTGGGAGTCATAGCGTTGGGTGTATATGCCGAGACTATCTCCTTGGCCTTCTCCTTCCCAGGATAACAACCAGCCGCCATCTGGTAGGGCCGTTGCGGTTGTATTGGCTCCTCCACCAATGATTGGGGTTTCGAAACCTATCCGATTGCCTAGTGTGTCAAAGCGCTGGTAAGTGCCGCTAGAAATTACTAGCCAAGTACCATCGGTCAGTGCGGTTATGGTGGCATCATCCCATGAATAAGAACCTATATAGGTTTCGTTACCCGTTGGATTTCCCGAGGCGTCATAGCATTGCGCATAAATTCCGTTGCTATAGTAATTCCCCATGCCTTTCCAGAGCATTACCCAGCCGCCATCAGGCAGGGCGGTAACTGGTGACTGCTGAGGATCTATCGGGGATTTATTTATTTGGGTTTCGCCGCCTATCAAATTGCCAGTGGCATTGTAGTGTTGAATAAAAATATTTTCGGTATAAGGCCCGTTGCTCCACGTTACTAGCCAGCCTCCGTCCGATAGTGCTGTTGTGGTGGGAGTTCCACGGAGCGCTGTCGTGGTGTTAACTCGAACTTCTTCGTCTATGGCGTTGCCTGAGGCGTCATAGCGCAACATATAAATATTGCAGGCATCGACTACTCTGTCATCTTCCCATGTTACCAGCCAGCCGCCATCGGATAAGGCAGTCACAGTTGAGGCTGGAGGGGTATCTGATGAGATGGTTCTAACTATGGTTTCAGTGCCCGCTGGAGTGCCTCTTGGGTCATAGCGTTGCGTGAAAATGCCGTAGCTACCATCTTGCTCCTTGCTTTCCCAACTTACTAACCAGCCTCCATCGTCAAGGGTTGCAACTGAGGGTGCACTTTGCTGGCCTAGTGTCGTGGTGTTGATCAGGAACTCGCTACCAATAGGCTTGCCTGCAGCGTTATATCGCTGACCGAATATGCCGTAGCTATCGCCTGAGCCATTGCCTTCCCAGGCCACCAGCCAGCCGCCATCAGAAAGGATTGTTAGCGTGGAGGAGGATTGGGTGTCTGTTGTGGTGGTATTTACCCGAATTGCTCCACCGGGACTGGCGCTTAAAGTGCGATCAGAGAATTGCAGCTGATCCATCTCGAACAGGGTGTCTACACCCTCGTCGCCATCGGTGACATTGATGTCGGTGATTGTTAGGTAGCCATTGCTCCAGCCAAAGCTGTAGTCGAAAGAGTTGCCTGAATAAATTGCCGTGTCCAGGCCAGCTCCGCCTAGGATGGTGTCATTGCCCGCGCCCCCGTTGATGGAGTCGTTGTCGGCCGTGCCATTCAGGGTTTCACTGCCAGGGGTTCCGTTGATGACTGCCATGGAGTCCATTCCTAGTTACTTATCTAAAGGGGGGCAATGCTCGATGATGGCATTGTGCTTTTTCTGCGGGCAATAAAAAACCCCGAGGAATTTCTTCTCTCGGGGTTTTCGGTATTAGTGGTGCCAGGGACGGAATCGAACCAGTCGCTCAGATACTAATAAAACCTAATATCTGCCGATGTGGTTCTCAGCTCATGCCCCTAAAAATGCCCCTAAAACCCAAAGTGCTCAATGATTCGGGAGATTCTTATCCAGACTTCCCGAGCCATACCGGTTCAGGCCGCGATGGTATGCGCCGTGGTAGTTAGGAGCAAGCTCGGTTTGTTAGGGGCAAATACCAGTAAGCCTTACGTCGAGTTTTTGCATTGCTTTGGCTACGTCACCCATGGCTATTTCTTCAATGCGCGCTAGCTGCTGTATGCGCCGGGCAAAGGTCCTGCGGTGCATGCCTTTAGGGCGCTGTATGTACTCGGCTGGATAGTCCAAAGGGCCGTCATCGCAACTCAGCTTGCGTCTCAGCGTCCAGGCGCGATCAAAAGCGCGATCCCGTTTGCTGGCCTGCTGGCACGCGTAATTCAGGCGTAGACAGTGGCGACAGATAAAGCGGGCGCCTCCATACAGTTTGATCACACGGCGGCCGCAATCCGGGCAGCAGAGCCATGGGCGTTCTCCGCCAAGGTGGCAGGCCGTCCAGGTAATGGCTATCAGGTAATCATGCTGGATAGCTTCTCTGTTGTAGCTGCGGCTTTGATAACGCAGGCGCAGGCTGTGACGGCTTTCGATGGTAATGCCGATGCTCGCCACCATTTCGCCTTGCCGCCACCATGCCCACTCCAGAGATAGGCCGGGCCTTAAAAGGCGCTCTCGCTTCAAGGTGCTGATATTCAGCGTGCGGTAATCCTCGGTGGCTTCTTTCTCGCGTGTTCTGGCCATTGGATCGAACCTAAATCAATTGGCAAATCGTGTGATCGGCCCGCGCTTCCTATTGCGGGTCTGTTGTTCCGTGTGTTCTGCAAGGGCTGCCCCCTGGTAGATATATAAGGGGCTTCGAATATCGAACGTAGGGACTGCCTCCATCGGTTCGATATTCGAATTGATGGCCCCTTTGCGCGGGGGATTTCGGCCGTAATTGCCCGGTAATGCGTTCGAAAATCGAACTGTGTCAGTTCGAAAGTCGAAGCGGGCTTTTTGCTCTTTCAAGGCTCAGTCCTCGCAGTGCAGCCACGGTGGGCGGGTGCTCCAGGTCTTTGCCCGGGCAATCGTCTATCGGAAGCCATGTCAGGCCGTACAGGGCGCAGCGGCCTCCGGGGCGCATAAAGCGCCCGGTGCGTGTGCAAACGATTAGATTCCTTTGCTGTAGCTCTACAATCGCAGCGGTCAGGGTGGACGATGAGCGCACGCCCTTGGCTCGAACCTCGGTCAGGGTTGCCGACAGGTCGCCGTTGTTCTTGCCGTTGTATTGCGAGGCTAGATGCAGCAGTACCTTGAGGGCCGCCCCGCTCAGGCTGGTGAAGTCCTCGCACCTCAGTAGATTGTGGGGCAGTCGAAAGTAACTCCATCCATCGCCGCGTCCTTTCGCTTTTGCGCGCGTTCTAGCCATGGCCAGGCCTCGTGTTTGGGCATTGAGCGCGCGCCGTAAAGGTGCCACCGCAGCGCAGACCGCCGAAGCAGCCCTCGTACCCGTCCCGTGACAGCCAGTACCAGTTATGGGGGCTTCCAGTGCCCTCGCCGGGGGCGCTGAAACGATGAATTAATCCATCGGCGATGGGGCGCCAGTACAACGGCCCGAAGGCCGCCTCCAGGGTTTGGTGAAATTGGCTTATGCGGTCCATCGCAAAGCCCCCAGCATGATCAGAAGCAGCAGATCAGCCCCGGCTGGCTGCAGCGCCAGCAACAGCGCGCAGCCTTTCCCCAGGCAAGCCGATCCCCTTGCCGCCAATCGGCAGCATTGAAATTCAGTCATGGTTATTCCCCGGTGTGGGTCAGGTAGTACAGCGCGATGCCGTGATGGGTGCGGCCTTGCTCATCGGTCATGCTGATGCGCTGAGCCTGTATCGAGTAGCCGCGCTCTTTCAGTTCCTTGATGCGTGCAGCGGGCATCAGGATATTCAGCTCTCGCCTTGCCGTGATGGTGTCGATTGGGCCTGCCTCCAGCCACGAAAGCAGGCGGGCGCGTTGCGCATGGGTGCTGGTGCCGAGCGAGCTGTTTTGAGTGATGCAGTTCATTTATGCCGCCTCCCCGCGTTGAGCGGCGAGCGCATCGCACCACTGCAAGATTTCCGATTCGACCCAGGCGACCGATTTTGGCCCCAAGGTGACTTGAGCGGGGAAGGTTCCGGCAGCAATGCGCCGGTAGATTTCGGACGTGGAAAGGCTGGTGTACGCCTTCACTTGTGCCAGCTTGATAAAGCGGCGGGGTGCTGTGGCTTGGGTGGTTTGCTTGGCCATCGTCTGCGCCTCCTGGGCGGTGTGGGTAACGATGGCTGCAAGGTACGAGCGGATTTGCGGTTACTCTACGGGGTTAAATCGCCTCTTTATCCCCGTCTAACCTTTCTCCGGCTGCCGGATTGTGCCTTCCTGGAATTTCATAAATTCTTCAAGCAAGCGCGCGTGTTTTTCCCTGTCTTCCGCAAGGCGGGCTTGCATATCTTTCTTTTTTTGCTCGCGCTCTATAGCGAATCGTTCAAGGTCGCGGCGGATTGTTGAGGCGTCTTTGTTCTGTTCTTCGGCAATGATTTCGTATGCTGTTGTAGCGGTCATCCCCTCCTTTTTCGTCAAGCTGTGAAACTGATATTTGAGGCTAACTAGATATTGTTCGCGCTCAACTGGATTAGACGGTCTTCCACGCCTAGGCTTTTTAATTCCCAGGGCCGGGATGCTTGCTTTTGCTTGCTCCCCTTCCGTTATTATTTTTTCCAAAAGCTCCCCGATAATTCTCTGGGGAACCGGTATGTCACCTTGCAGTAATTTCGCGCAGACGTACCAGTCTCCTACGCTAAATGTCTGTAAATCCACTAACGCCTTAGCATGTGTTAACTCGGTTAGAACATGCTCTGCCCAAGTATGGCCCTCGTCGCTATCGTCGTGATACCTGTTGTAGGCATGAACGAATTTTAGCAAAGGGTTTTGATAGCCTGATTTGTCTCTGACAGTTTGTAGGTCTTCGCCAGAAGGTTCGTCTCCCTTTTTTCTTGCGGTGGCGACTCTTGATAAAGCCGCAAGAAGGGCCGGGTCAGACATGCGCAAGCCTGTGTCAGGCTCGGCCTCGGTCAGCTCTTTCCATGGAATAGATACATGCTCCTTGATCTTTAGGTGTTTATGTAAAAGCCATTCCAGATACTCAGGCGACCTTAACAGCTCTTCGCTCATGTGCTACGCCCTCCTAGGCGTCCCACGTCCTGAATAGATCTGCTGGTCAAGCGGGTGGGATATCCGCATTTCGCTCCGTCGAGCTAGGCCAGCCAAAACCGTTAAGCCTTGCGCTTGATGCTCACCACGTTTACCCCGGCGCGCAGTACGTCTATCGAATCAGCCCACGCCTGCATCATTTCCCGGCGCTGCTCCAGATAGGTGGCGTGGTTGTAGGTGTCGCGTATCTCGTCGTTATCGCCATGGGCTAGCTGGCGCTCGATCCAGTCGCGGTTGTAGCTGCGCCCGTTCAGTTCGGTGCTCAGCAGATGGCGAAAGCCATGGCCGGTCTGGCGGCCTTCGTAGCCCATCAGTCGCAGCGCCTTGTTGATGGTGTTCTCGCTCATGGGGCGGTCGCTGCTTTGCTGGCCGGGGAATAACAGCGGATAGCTGCCGCTGATTTCCTCCAGGCTGCGCAGGATGGCCACGGCTTGGCGGGGTAGGGGCACTACATGCGGCCGGCGGGCTTTCATGCGTTCTTTCGGAATCGTCCAGGTTGCCGAATCAAGATCAAACTCCGACCAGGGCGCGGCGCGCAGCTCACCAGGGCGCACGGCGGTCAGCACCAGCAGGCGAATGGCGCAGCGGGTCAGGCTGCTGATAGTGGTGCTGTCGATTTTGCCCAGTAGTTCGGGCAGTTCGGCAAAACTGACGTGTGGATGATGGCGGGCGGCTTTTGCTGGTGCTGCTACCACGTCCAGATCAGTGGCCGGGTTGTTGTCCACCATGCCGCTGGCCAGGCCAAAGCGGAAAATCTGATGCAGCCATTGGCGAATCTTGCCGGCGGCATTCAGCGTGCCCCGTGCTTCCACCTTGCGCACCAGCTCCACAAGTTCGGGCCGGGTAATGGCTTTTACCGGGCGCGCGCCGATACCTGGTATCAGATCGTTTTCCAGATACAGCTTGGCCTTGTAGCGAGTGCTTTCCGCCCAGCGCGGTGCGTTATAGGCGAACCACTCTCGCGCCAGTATTTCGAAAGTCTGCTCGATGGCTTTCTGCGCTTGTTTGTCGGCTTTCTTTTGCTCGCCAGGGTCGATGCCGTTGGCGAGCTGCTCACGGGCCTCTGTACGGCGCTGGCGGGCCTTTTGTAGAGGCACGGCGGGATATGCCCCTAACGCCAGGCGTTTTTCCTTGTCGGCATGGCGGTATTTCAAGCGCCATAACTTTGAGCCGCCGGGCATGACCTCAAGGTAAAGCCCTTGGCCGTCTGTGAGCTTGTAGGGCTTGTCCTGGGGTTTGGCCACTTTGATGGCCGAGTCTGTCAGAGGTGTGGCTTTGCGTGGCATAGGGGCACCTTCGTAGGGGCATGAATACATGACCGAACCGGTATGCCCCTAAAGATGCCCCTAAAGATTGGGGCTTACAAGGGAGGGGTAGGGAATTGCAGGCAATAAAAAACCGGCTCTAGGGCCGGTTCTTTAAGGCTTTCGGGTGATTTTGACACCACCTGAAAACGAAAGGTGGTGCCCAGGGACGGAATCGAACCGCCGACACGGGGATTTTCAATCCCCTGCTCTACCGACTGAGCTACCTGGGCAACGGGGCGCTATTAAACGGATTTGGCTGGGCAGTGTCAAGCAAGGGAAAGAAAAAATTTCAGTACAAACGGGCGCTTACGATTTTTACGCGGGCGCGCAGGGGTTCCTGCGTGCCCGTTCGAGGGTTCAGGCGCTCGGTGGCACGTAGCCGTCGGCCTGGGCGTATTCCTCGCCGGAGAGGAACTTGTCCATCTCGGTCTGGAGGAACTTGCGGTCTTCAGCGTTCATCATGTTCAGGCGACGTTCGTTGATCAGCATGGTCTGGTGCGCCTGCCATTCGTCCCAGGCCTGCTTGGACACGTTGTTGAAGATGTCTTCGCCTTTCGGGCCCGGGTAGGGCGCGCGGTCGAGGCCGGGGAGGTCTTGCTTGTGCTTGCGGCAGTGGACGGTGCGGCTCATGGCTGCTCTCCAGTAATCGATTCGGTATTCAGTGCCTGTGCGGCTCGTTTGAGGAGCTTCTTTACCGGGGCGGCCAGGCCCAGGCGCGGCGGGGTGGCGAGGTTATACCAGAGCCAGTCGCCCTCGGCCACGCCGGGGGCGGCCTGCTCCACGTGCACCAGCCAGGGCTCGATGGCCAGCTGGAAGTGGCTGAAAGTATGGGTCAAGCCGTCCAGTTCGCGACGGCTGCCCAGCTGCAGGGCGTGCTGGCTGGCCAGCGGGGCGAGGGCGTCGAGGTCGTCCAGCTCCGGCAGGCTCCACAGTCCGCCCCAGAGGCCGGTCGAGGGGCGGCGATAGAGCAGGATGGCGCCCTCGCGATTGGCCAGGAGTGGCATCAGGGTACGCTTCTGCGGCAACTCCTTGCGCGGCTTGGCGATCGGGTAGCGGATTTCCAGGCCCAGCAGGTGCGCCTGGCAACCGCTCTGCAGCGGGCAGATCAGGCAGCTTGGCTTGCTGCGGGTGCAGAGCGTGGCGCCCAGGTCCATCATCGCCTGGGTGTAGTGGTTGACCCGTTCGTTGGGTAGCAGGCGCTCGGCCACCGCCCACAGCTGCTTGGCCACCTTGGGTTCGCCCGGATAGCCTTCCTGGGCGACGTAGCGGGCCAGCACGCGCTTGACGTTGCCGTCGAGAATCGGCGCGCGCAGTCCCATGCTCAGGCTGGCGATGGCGCCGGCGGTGGAGCGGCCGATGCCGGGCAGCTCGGTCAGTGCTTCGACATCGCGGGGGAATTCGCCGCCATGCTCGCGCATGACGATCTGTGCGGTCTTCTGCAGGTTGCGCGCGCGGGTGTAGTAGCCGAGGCCGGTCCACAGGTGCAGCACTTCGTCTTCCGGCGCCTCGGCCAGGTCCTTGACCGTGGGCAGGGCGTGCATGAAGCGGTCGAAGTAACCGAGCACGGTGCTGACCTGGGTCTGCTGCAGCATGATTTCCGAAACCCACACCCGGTACGGGTTGATGTCCTGCTGCCAGGGCAGGTCCTTGCGCCCGTGCTGGTCATACCAAGCCAGCACGGCGCCGTTGAATTGCGCAGGGGTCATCGCTTGAACAGGCCCTTGAGCGCTTCTTTGAGTTCCGGGCTGACCTTGTCGCCCAGTTTTTCTTCGATCTTCTCCTCGAGCTTGCTGCCGGCCAGCTTGGCGGCGACCTTGCCCATGCCGTCCTTGTCCAGGCGGCAGGCCTTGGCGCCCAGCTCCAGCGGGCCGCGGCAGCGCAGCGGCCATTCGATGCCGACGTAGCGCTCGTTGACCTGGCAGGCCGGGTCCGGCATGGCGCCCTTGTCACCCTCGATGACGATACCGGCGCGGTAGTCCATGCCCAGCACGCGCAGGTCGACGTCACCGTGGCCATTGACGGTCAGGCCGGGAATCCGCGCCTTGAGATCGGGGTTGCTGGCCACGCCGTTACGGAAGTTCAGGCTGCCGTTCAGCTCCTCGAACGGGGTGTCCTTGCCACGCGCCTCGCCGGCCAGCGACTTGCGGTTGAGGGTGGCGATGCCCTGGCACAGCTGCTGTTCCAGGTTGGCGTCGAGCAGCACGCCATCGCTCAGGCTGAAATCGGCCTTGCCGTTGAGAGCGTCGATCCAGGCCTTTTGACTGTTGCCCTGGGTGCGGATATCGGCGTTGAGGTCGAGTAGGCCCTTGAGCGGCGGTTTCTCGCCCTGGGCTTCGAGCAGTTTCTCTACCGGGATGCGGCTGATGTGTTTCTGCGCAGTGAGCAGCGGGATGGCCGGGCGCGCGTCGAGGCGGGCCTTGGCGCTGAACTCGCCGCCATAGAGGTCGCCACGCAGGTCCTGCAGGTCGAGCACGCCGTCCTTGCCGGCGGCTTGCAGCTTGGCGCTCTCGATCGGCAGTTTGCTCAGGGTCAGCTGGCCGATGCTCAGGTCGGCCTGCACGTCGAGCTTGCGCAGTTGCTCCAGCGGCAGCACCTGGGCATCGTTCCAGGCCTGCTGGCTCGGTGCGCTGGGCAGTTCGCTGGTGCCGTTCTTGCCGGCGGCGGCCACGGCCTGCTTGACCTCGTTCTTGCGGGCGACGCCGGCGCTGGCGTCCTTGTCCTGCGGCGGCAGATAGCGGTCGACATCGAACTTGTCGCCCTTGAGTTGCACGCGCAGGGTCTGCTTGGCGAAGTCACTGATCGCCAGCGAGCCGTTGAAGCTGCCGCCGTCGAGCTTCAGGGCCAGGTCGTTGAAGGCCAGGCTGTTCGGCGTGCCGGCCAGGCGGCTGGACAGCTCGAACTGGCCGAGGCTGGCGGCGTCGCGCATGGCCGGCAGTTCGACGCCGATGCTGGTGAGGAATTCGCGCAGGTTGAGCTGGGCGATGGACAGGTTGCCTTCCAGCTGGGCGGTCTTGTCCAGGTCGTGCAGCTTGAGCTCGCCGAGGGCGCGCAACTGGTTGGCGGACAGCTTGAGGCCTTGCCATTCGGCGACCTGGGCGGCCTGGTCGAGCAGCAGCTGGCCTTCGCTGGCGAAGCTCAGGGTCTTGCCTTTGAAAGGTTCGCCGGAGACTTCGCCGGCCAGCTTGAGGTCTTCCAGCTGGTAGCGCTTGAGCGCACGGTCGAAGCGCAGCTGGGTCTGCAGCTCGGTCTTGGCGCGCAGCACGGGTTGGTTGGCGGCGAGGAAGGCGGTCAGCTTGAGCGGGATGCTCGCGCCTTCGCGAATCGCCCCGGTGCTCAGCTCGATACCTTCGGCGCTGAACTGCTTGCCGCTGCGGGCGTCGTGGTAGTCGATCTGCGAGTTGCTGATGGTCAGGCTGTCGATATCCAGCTTGAGCGGGGTGCTCTCGCTGGCCGGCTGCTCGTCAGTGCTGGCGCTGGCGGTGCTCTCCGGCGTGGCCGGGGTTTGCGCGTCGGCCGGCTTGGCCGGTTTGCCGATCTGTTCCCAGTTGCCGTGGCCCTTGTCGTCGCGCTGCAGGGTCAGGTTGAGGCCATCGATGCGGATGTCGCTCATCTGCACTTCCTTGCGCAGCAGCGGCAGTACGCGCACCGACAGGCCGAGCAGACGCAGGTCGGCGAATGGCTTGTCGGGGGTGGCGGCGCTGGCCAGGGTGGCGTCAGTCAGCTCCAGGCCCAGCCAGGGAAACAGGCTCCAGCCGATATCGCCGTTGAGCTTGAGCTCGAGGTTGGCCTTGTCGCGGGCCAGTTGCTGGATCTCGTCTTTATAGTCGTTGGGATCGAACAAGTGGGTGAGGGCGAAGCCCAGTCCGATCACGATCAGCAGCAGTCCGAGGAAGACCAGGCCCAGGATTTTGCCGATAGATTTCATGAACGAGTCCTTGTGTTGAGGGTTCGGTAGCGAGCGCGAGTATAACGTCGGCCGTGTGGTGGTGGCCGGCGGCCTGCCAGGGCTTGGAGGGCCAGCCTGGCGTGCGGTTCCCTGGTCGGGTCGCCGCGGGTGGCGCTCGGGGTGGGCGAAATTGGCGGATGTGGCCGCCCCATGGCGCCCGCCCCGGGGTTAGGCTGGCAGCATAACAAGAACCGGGAGAGGTCCATGAATGTTGCTGTGATGGCGGCGCCGCTGTATGTCCTGCTGATCCTGCTGGAGCTGGCTTACGAGCGCTACAGCGGGCGCCACACCTATCGCCTGGCGGATGCCGCCACCAGCATGAATACCGCCGTGCTGCGCGTGCTGCTGGAAGGGCCGCTGCGCCTGTTGCTGATCATTCCCTATGCCTGGCTGTACGAGCATGCGCGCCTGCTGGAGCTGGATGCCAGCTCGCCCTGGGTGTGGCTGCTGGGCTTCATCGCTGTGGACTTCTGCTTCTACTGGGCGCACCGCAGCCTGCATCACTTCAACCTGCTGTGGGGCGCGCACCAGCCGCACCACTCCAGCGAAGACTTCAACCTGTCCACCGCGCTGCGCAAGGGCGCTTTCCAGACCGCCTTCGACTGGCCGTTCTACCTGCCGCTGGCGCTGCTGGGGATTCCGCTGCCGCTGTTCCTGATCCTGCTCGGCGCGCAGCTGGTCTACCAGTTCTGGATTCACAGCCAGCATATCGGTCGGCTCGGCTTCCTCGAGTGGTTGATGGTCACGCCGAGCAATCACCGCGTACACCATGGGCAGAACGACTATTGCATCGACAAGAACCACGGCGGCGTGTTCATCCTCTGGGATCGCCTGTTCGGCACCTTCGCCGACGAAGGCGAGCCGGTGCGCTTCGGCGTGACCACCCCGGTGCGCACCTTCGACCCGATCCGCCTGCAGTTCTCCTGGTGGCGCCTGCTGTGGGCCGATACGCTGGCGACCCGCTCCTGGTGGGACAAGCTGCGCCTGTGGTGGATGCCCACTGGCTGGCGCCCGGCCGATGTGCAGGCAATGCCCTGGCCGAAGATGGGCGATGAGCGGTTCCAGGCGCGCTACCCGGCCAGCCTGAAGTGGTACGCCTTCCTGCAGTTCGTGGCGATCAACGCCCTGGCTTTGTGCTTCCTGGCCAGCGTCAAGCGCACCGCGTTGTGGGAGCCCTGGCTGCTGGTGCTGGTGATCCTCAGTGGTTGCGTCAGCCTTGGCCTGCTGTTCGAGGGCAAGCGCCAGCTGTGGCGCCTGGAGTTCGTGCGCCTGCTGGGCATGGCCGGGTTGGCGCTGGGCTGGGGACTGTGGCTGGTGCCGGCGCAGTGGCTGCTTGGTCTGGTGCTGGCTGGCCTGTGTGCGGCCAGCCTGCTGTGGTTGGTCTGGCTGGCGTCGCGGCCGCAGTCGCTGATGCCGGGTCTGTAGTGCGCAGGGTGGATGGCGCTTTTGCATCCACCAAGGCGCTGTCCGGGGTTACAGGCTATCCAGCGGCAGGCCGCTGCGGGCGGCCAGAGCCTGGCTTTCCAGGTGATCCTTCGGCGCGGCCAGGCGCAGCGGCTTGCCGGCTTCGCGGGCCATGCGCTGGGCTTCATCGAGAATGCGCCGGGCCACGCCGCGCTTGCGCGTGACCTTGCGCACGCACAGGTGCGACAGGCGCCAGCAATCGTCACCACGGGTCAGCAGGGCGGCGCCGAGCAGGCGGTCGTTGAAGCGCCCGGCGATCAGGCGGCCCTCGCCGATGCCGCTGGCGATCAGCGCGTCGCCGCTGCTGTAGGGCGTCAGCAGCCAGTCCGGGGCGTCGAGATAGACCTTGGTCAGGTCGGTGTGATCCTGGGTCGATGGACGGGTGACGATCTCGACAAACACGGGCATCGCGGCTTCCTCGCAGGCGGGTGGCGCAGTGTAAGGTCAGCTCAGGCGCGCCGATAGTCCTGGCGCAGGCTCGCTTAAAGGCGCGTGAGCTAGAGCCAGGCAAGGCAAAGCGACCAGCGGGAGTAACAGCCGTAGGGTGAGCGCCAGCGAGTCAAATGGCCGAGGGTGCGGAGTTTACGAGTTGTAAATGAGCAGCCCGAGGCCATTTCTAACGTGGCATGGTCGACGCGCTGCCGCCTTTGTGTAGCCGTGCAGGCCGCGCCCCGCCTATAATGCCCGCCTTTTCCGCAAGCATTTTCGGGAGCTGGTGATGGCCGAACGTACGGCATCCGTCGAGCGCAACACCCTGGAGACCCAGATCAAGGTCTCGATCAACCTGGATGGTACGGGCAAGGCCAAGTTCGATATTGGCGTGCCGTTCCTCGAGCACATGCTCGATCAGATCGCCCGTCACGGGCTGATCGACCTGGACATCCAGTGCAAGGGCGACCTGCATATCGACGACCACCACACCGTGGAAGACGTCGGTATCACCCTCGGCCAGGCCTTCACCAAGGCCATCGGCGACAAGAAAGGCATGACCCGTTACGGCCATTCCTATGTGCCGCTGGACGAAGCGCTGTCGCGCGTGGTGATCGACTTCTCCGGTCGTCCGGGCCTGCAGATGCATGTGCCATTCACTCGCGCGGTGGTTGGCGGCTTCGACGTGGACCTGTTCCAGGAGTTCTTCCAGGGCTTCGTCAATCATGCCTTGGTGTCCCTGCATATCGACAACCTGCGCGGGACCAACACCCACCACCAGATCGAGACGGTGTTCAAGGCCTTCGGCCGCGCCCTGCGCATGGCCGTCGAGCTGGATCCGCGCATGGCCGGGCAGATGCCGTCGACCAAGGGCTGCCTGTAAATGCAGACAGTTGCAGTAATCGACTACGGCATGGGCAACCTGCACTCGGTGGCCAAGGCCCTCGAGCACGTCGGTGCCGGCAAGGTGCTGGTGACCAGCGATGCCGCGGTGATCCGCGAGGCCGACCGCGTGGTGTTCCCCGGTGTCGGCGCGATCCGCGACTGCATGGCCGAGATCAAGCGCCTGGGCTTCGACAGCCTGGTGCGCGAGGTCAGCCAGGATCGTCCGTTCCTCGGTATCTGCGTCGGCATGCAAGCCCTGCTGGAGCGCAGCGAGGAGAACGACGGGGTCGATTGCATCGGCCTGTTCCCTGGCCAGGTACGCTTCTTCGGCAAGGATCTGTATGAAGGCGGCGAACACCTGAAGGTGCCGCATATGGGCTGGAACGAAGTTTCCCAAGTCGTGCAGCACCCGCTGTGGCACGAGATTCCCGACCAGGCGCGCTTCTACTTCGTGCACAGCTACTACATCGAGGCTGGTAACCCGGCCCAGGTGGTCGGTGGCGGTCACTACGGCAAGGACTTCGCCGCGGCGCTGGCTGAAGGCTCGAAGTTCGCCGTGCAGTTCCACCCGGAGAAGAGCCATACCCATGGCCTGCAGCTGCTGCAGAACTTCGTCGGCTGGGATGGTCGCTGGTAAATGAGTCGGGGCAAGAAGGCTGCGCTGCTGGAGCTCGACGGGCCCCGGCAACAGGCCGCGCTGCAGGTGCTGAAGCGCTTTCTCGAAGACCGTTTCGAGCTCGAACTGGGCTCGTTCGAAGTGCAGGAAGTGCTCGACCTGATCAGCCGCGACATCGCTCCGCATTACTACAACAAGGCGATCTCCGATGTGCAGGCGGTGCTGTCCGACCGCTTCGCCAGTCTGGAGAGCGACCTGTGGGCGCTCGAGAAGAGCTGACCCTTCACCGAATTCACGACTTGAGCAGGTTCAACCGATGCTGATTATCCCCGCTATCGATCTCAAGGACGGCGCCTGCGTACGTCTGCGCCAGGGCCGCATGGAAGACTCCACGGTGTTTTCCGATGACCCGGTGAGCATGGCTGCCAAGTGGGTCGAGGGCGGCTGCCGTCGTCTGCACCTGGTTGACCTGAACGGCGCCTTCGAAGGCCAGCCGGTCAACGGTGAAGTGGTCACCGCCATCGCCAAACGCTACCCGAACCTGCCGATCCAGATCGGCGGCGGCATCCGCTCGCTGGAAACCATCGAGCACTACGTCAAGGCTGGCGTCAGCTACGTGATCATCGGCACCAAGGCGGTGAAAGACCCGCAGTTCGTCACCGACGCCTGCAAGGCTTTCCCGGGCAAAGTGATCGTCGGTCTGGACGCCAAAGACGGCTTCGTCGCCACCGACGGCTGGGCCGAAGTGTCCACGGTGCAGGCTACCGACCTGGCCAAGCGCTTCGAGGCCGACGGTGTGTCCGCCATCGTTTATACCGACATCGCCAAAGACGGCATGATGCAGGGCTGTAATGTTGAGGCCACCGCGGCCCTGGCCGCCGCCAGCAAGATCCCGGTGATCGCCTCCGGCGGCATTCACAACCTCGGTGATATCGAGAAGCTGCTGCTGGCCCGTTCGCCCGGCATCGTCGGCGCCATCACCGGCCGCGCGATCTATGAAGGCACTCTGGATGTCGCCGAGGCCCAGGCCTTCTGCGACGCCTATAAAGGCTGAGGATTCCGACATGGCGCTGGCCAAACGCATCATTCCCTGTCTCGACGTCGACAACGGTCGCGTGGTCAAGGGCGTGCAGTTCGAGAACATCCGCGACGCCGGCGACCCGGTGGAAATCGCCCGTCGCTACGATGAGCAGGGCGCCGACGAGATTACCTTCCTCGACATCACCGCCAGCGTCGACGGCCGCGACACCACCCTGCACACGGTGGAGCGCATGGCCAGCCAAGTGTTCATCCCGCTGACCGTCGGTGGCGGCGTGCGCACCGTGCAGGACATCCGCAACCTGCTGAACGCTGGGGCGGATAAGGTCTCGATCAACACTGCCGCGGTATTCACTCCCGAGTTCGTCGGCGAGGCCGCCGCGCGCTTCGGCTCGCAGTGCATAGTCGTGGCCATCGACGCCAAGAAAGTCTCGCTGCCGGGCGAAGCCCCGCGCTGGGAAATCTTCACCCACGGCGGGCGCAAGCCGACCGGCCTGGATGCCGTGTTGTGGGCGAAGAAGATGGAAGACCTCGGCGCCGGCGAAATCCTCCTGACCAGCATGGACCAGGACGGGGTGAAGAGCGGCTACGACCTTGGAGTCACCCGTGCCATCAGCGAATGCGTGGGCATCCCGGTAATCGCCTCCGGCGGCGTCGGCAACCTTGAGCACCTGGCCGCCGGTATCCTCGAAGGCAAGGCCGATGCGGTGCTCGCGGCGAGCATCTTCCACTTCGGCGAATACACCGTGCCGGAAGCCAAGGCCTACCTGGCCAGTCGCGGCATCGTGGTGCGTTAAACCTCCGCTCCATCAGGCCGGGACTCCCTGTCCCGGCTGCCTCTTGCTGTCTTTTCCCTCCTTTAAATAGTGCTGCCTGTCGGCGAGCTATGCATTCCGTCGGCATAGGGGATTCCCCTGTGAGTGGCTATATGCCAGCGTGCTATTCTTTATGGCGTAAAACAGCCGCCAAAATTATGGCGTGCTCGTTTTTTGTTCAGTTAGCCGGCAAGTTTTCTTTTGTTCTAAAGGTTTCAAGAGTCCTGCCGTCAACACTAAACGGGATTTTTTCCGCTGCGGCTTGCCAGTGGTTGGCGAAGCTAGGGCGACTCACTCTGTGCAGGTACAACAACAATGAGCAGCATCTTCACTGGCTTGACCACCGCCCAAGTGGTTGCACTGAGCACTGCACAGATCGCGGCGCTGACTACCGAAGACATGGCGGGTATCAGTACCGCTCAGGTGGTTGCCCTTACTACTGCTCAGATCCGCTTGATCCCGGCGGCGGCCCTCGAAGGGCTGGCTACCTCCGAGCTGCGGGCCATGGAGATCGCTGACTTCGCGGTGCTGACCACGGCCCAGATCGCCGCTCTGGATGCCGCGCAGACCACTGCGCTGACTACCGCACAGATTGTCGCGCTGACTACGGCTCAGGCCGCTGCCTTGACCGCCACCCAGGCTGCTGCACTGAGCACTGCGCAACTGCAGAAAATGGAAACCGCCGATTTCGCGGCCCTGGGCAGCGCCCAGGTTCAGGCGCTGGATGCTGTGCAGATCGCTGCGCTCAGCAGTGCTCAGATCAAAGCGCTGGCCACTGACCGAATTGCCGCCATCGACGCGGCGGATATCCCTTCCCTGAGCATTGCTGCAGTGCAGAATCTGGGCACTCAGCAGGTGAGTGCCTTTACGACGGCGCAAATCGTGGCTCTGACTACCGCTCAGGTGCAGGCGCTATCCCTGACCCAGGTTGCCAGCCTGACCACTGCCCAGGTTGCAGCGCTGGAGCTGCAGGATCTGGCCGTTATGAGCACGGCGGCGATCCGCTCGCTGAGCGCGGCGCAGGTGGCCAGCCTGACCACTGCCCAGGTTGCGGCACTCAGCACCGTGCAGATCTTGTCCCTGGAGGCGACAGATGTTGGGGCCATGACGACCGCCCAGATCGTTGCTCTGGGCTCACATCAGGTGGCAGTGCTCACCGGGGCTCAGGTTGCTGCCCTGGGGACTGCCCAGGTAGCCGCTCTCGAAGCGGCAGACGTTGCCTATCTGTCCAGTACGGCCATTGCCGCGCTGACTACGGCGCAGGTGAGCAAGCTGACCACCGCGCAGATTGAAGCCTTGACCACCTTGCAGGTCAGCAAGCTGTCCGCCGCTCAGGTGGCCAGCCTGACCACTGCCCAGATCAAAGCCATAGAAGAGGCCGACCTGGCCGCTCTCTCCACCGCGACCATTGCGGGCTTGTCCAGTGCGCAGGTGGCCGCCCTGACCACCGACCAGATTCAGGCCCTGACTACTGCTCAGGTGCTGCGTCTGGAAAGCGCCGATCTGGCAGCCATGAGCACGGCCCAGGTTGCCGCTCTGACCAGCGCCCAGCTGGGCTCGTTGAGTGCTGCGCAGATTGTGGCGCTGACTACCGCGCAGATTCCGGCTATTGATGTCGATGAGCTGGTCGGTGTCGGGACTGCTGCAATGGGTGCGCTGACCACTGCGCAAGTTGCCAAGCTGACGGTCGGGCAGATCGCAGCACTGACTACCGCACAGGTCGGTGCCCTGAAGGCAACCCAGCTAGGGGCGCTGAGCACTGCTCAGGTCGTGGCTATCGAGACTGCCGATATTGTTGCCCTGGCTCCGTCCAGTGTGGCGGGCCTGACTACTGCACACATGGTGGCGCTCACCAACGCTCAGGTGCAGGCGCTGACCACCGCACAGATTGCTCTGTTGGAAACCGCCGATGTGAAGGCGCTCTTGGCCGGCCAGATCACGGCCATGAGTTCGGCGCAGATCGGTGCATTGACCAGTGCCCAGGTACTGGCGCTGTCCACTGTGCAGATTGCCGCCATCGATGCTGCGGATATTACTGCGCTGTCGACCGCTGCCATTGCCAGCCTGAGCACGGCACAAGTGCGCGCGCTGAGTACTGCCGCCCTGGTCGCGTTGACCACTGAACAAGCCGCCGCTCTGACTGCGACCCAGGTCGCCGCCCTGGCCACGGCCAGCCTGGTGGCCATCGAGCCGGCTGACTTTGCGGCAATCAACACCGCCGCCATCAAGGGGCTGGGTACGACCCAGGTGCAGGCGCTGACCAGCGCTCAGGTAGCGGCGCTGACTTCCGTGCAGATTCGTGCCATGGAGCCGGTGGATGTCGCCGCGCTCAGTGCCAGCAGCATCACTGCGCTGAGTTCTGCACAGATCGGTGCGTTGACCGCGGCACAGATTGCAGCCCTCAGTTCGGCGCAGATCCAGGCCATCGAAGTGGCCGACCTGCCGGCGCTGAGCTCCGCCACCATCCAGGGGTTGACCACCATCCAGGTGCGCGGGCTGACTACTGACCAACTGGTGGCCCTGACCACCGCGCAGGTTGCCGCGCTGACCGGCACCCAGGTGGCGGCCCTGACCACCGCTCAGGTGGCGGCCATTGAGGTCGGCGATATTGCCAAACTCTCGACCTCCGCCATTCTTGGGCTGACCAGTGCCCAGGTTGTGGGGCTCACCGATGCCCAGGTGCAGGCCCTGACCACTGCGCAGATTGCTGCCCTCGAAGCGGCAGACTTCAAGGCCCTGAGCGCGGCGGATATCACCCTGCTCAGTGCTGCACAAGTTGGCGCGATTACCGCAGTCCAGATTGCCGGCCTGAGCACGGCCCAGTTGCAGGCGATCGACGCGGCGGATATGCCGTCGCTTTCCATCGCCGCCCTCAAGGCTTTGAGTGCCGCTCAATTGGGCGCCTTCAGTGTCGCGCAGCTGGTCGCACTGACCACGGCCCAGGTGGCGGGCCTCGAGGCCGCTGATCTGCAAGGCCTGTCCTCGGTACAGATTGCCGCGTTGACCCAGGCCCAGGCGGCCGCACTGACTTCCACGCAAGTGGCGGCGCTCAGCGTTACGCAACTGGATGGCCTGGAAACGGCCGATCTGGCTGCCCTGACGACGCTGGCCATCAAAGGCCTGAGTGCGACCCAGTTGGCCAGCTTCAGCAGCGAGCAGATTCAGGCACTCACCACTGCGCAGGCGGCGGTGCTGTCTACTGCGCAGGTGGCTGGGTTGAGCACGGCACAGATTCGTCAGCTCGAGGAAGCCGACCTGGCGCGCCTGTCGACGGCGGTGATTGCCGCGATGAGCAGTGCGCAGATCGCCAGCCTGAGTGCCACACAGGTCGATAATCTGACCACGGCACAGATCGCCGCGATTGAAACCGGCGATATCAAGGTTATGGGTACGCAGCAGATGGCTGCGCTGACGGCCTCTCAGGTCGGCGCCCTGACCATTCCGCAGCTGGTGGCCATGACCACCGCGCAGATCTCCGCCCTGACTTCGCCGTTGAGCAGCGAACAACTGGTGGCCCGCGACATTGGTGCGCTGACCACGGCGAACATTCAACTGCTGACCACTGCCCAGATCGCTGCCTGGACCACGGCGCATGCCGCTGCCCTGACTTCGGTTCAGGTGGCATCGATGAGCACCGCTCAGGTTCGTGCCTTCGAGACCGAAGACCTGCGGGCGCTGTCGCAAAGCGTGATCGCCGGGCTGACTACTGCCCAGGTGGCGAAACTGGGCACCGAACAGGTAGCGGCGCTGACCACTGCCCAGATCAGTGCGCTGGAAACCCAGGACGTGCAGGTGCTGCGCCCGGCACAAGTGACCGCCCTGACCACCGCCCAGGCGGCGGTTCTCAGTAGCGCTCAAGTGGCGATCCTTGGTACAGCGCAAATTGTCGCGCTGGAAACGGCCGATCTGGCCGCGCTGGCCAGTGATGTGATCAAGACCATATCGGCGGCCCAGCTCGTTGCGTTCAGCGCGTCCCAGGTTGCCGCGCTGACAACTGATCAGGTCAAGGCCCTGACCGCTGCGCAAATCAAGGCACTGACCACCGCCCAGGTGCAGGCGCTGACCACTGCCCAGGTCGAAGTCTTGCGGCCGGCGCAGGTGCAGGCCCTGGAAACGGCTGATGTGGCGGTTCTCACCACTGCCCAGATCAACGCGCTGTCCACCGCCCAGGTGGGTCTATTGACCACCGCGCAGATCATTGCCATGAGCAGCAAGCAGGTTGCCGCCCTGGACAGTGAGCAGATTCAGGCTCTCACGACTGCCCAAATTCGCGCGCTGGAGACTGACGACATCAAGGCGCTGAGTACCACGCAGGTGGCGGCACTCAGCAGCGACCAGATGCGTGCCCTGGAGACGGCGGATATTGTTGCCCTGAGCAGCACCCATGTTGCCGCGCTGACCACGGCGCAGCTGGCCGCTCTCACCACGGCGCAAATTGCAGCCATCGAAACCGGTGACATGCGCCAGCTTAGTTCGGTGCAGATCGCCAGTCTGAGCTCCAGTCAGGTGGCAGCCTTGTCGACCCTGCAGGTGGCCAAGCTCACCACTGCCCAGGTGATCGCGCTGGAAACGCAAGACCTGATTGCCCTGGGTACCGCAGCCATTGTTGCACTGACCAATGCCCAGGTAGCTGCCTTGACCACGGCCCAGATAGCGGCCCTGACCACGACACAGATCCGCGCGTTGCAAACCACTGACCTGGCCGTGCTCGACACCAACCAGATCGTCGCGCTGACTACCGCTCAGGTAGCGGCCCTGACCACCCTCCAGGTGGCCGGCATGACTCCGGAGCAGATCGCTGCGCTGCAGACCCAGGATCTGGCTCAGCTTTCCTCCCTGGCTATCCAGGCGTTGACGGCGGCCCAGATCGCGGAGCTGACTACCGCTCAGCTGGCTGCGCTCTCCACCGCCCAGATCCGTGGCCTGGAAACCGCTGACCTGCGCGTGCTCAGCAATGAACAGATCATTGCCTTGAGCAGTGCCCAGGTTGCCGCGTTGACCACCACGCAGATCGCCAGCCTGACCACCGAACAGATTGCCTCCCTGGAAACCGCTGATATCAGCGCGCTGCAGGCGGCCAGCATCAAGATTCTGACCACTGACCAAATTGGCTCTCTGACTGAAGAGCAAGTAGCTGCTTTGGGCACCGAGCAAGTGGCCGTACTGAGCACGGCACAGATCCGCGCCCTGTCGGTAGCCCAGGTGGCTGCTCTGGAAACCGCCGATCTGCTCGCGCTGTCTACGGCAAACATTGCCGCGCTGCGTAACGCCCAGCTGCAGGCGCTGACCTCCGAGCAGATTTCCGCTCTGAGCAGTGCGCAGATCAGTGCGCTGACCACCCAGCAGGTCAGCCTGCTGAGTGCCGAGCAGATTGCCGCCATCGATACCGGCGACCTGCAGGGTCTGTCCAGTGCCTCGATCAAGGCCCTGAGCTCGGTCCAGATCGCGGCCTTGACCAGTGACCAGATCGCGGCGCTTGGCACTGCCCAGGTGGTTGCTCTGGATACCGAAGATGTCGCTGCCCTGAGTCAGGAACAGATGGCCGCACTGAGCAGCGCTCAGCTGCGTGCGCTGTCCACCGTACAGATCGCCGGCCTGGGTTCCGCTCAGGTCGCCGCTCTGGGTACCGAGCAGATCGAGGTGCTGACCACGGCTCAATTGCGTGCCCTGGACACCATCGACCTGCGTGCCCTGAGTGCCGAACAGATCCAGGCCCTGACCATCGCCCAGGCAGGTGCCCTGAGCACCGTGCAGATCGCTGCACTGACCAGCGAGCAAGTAGCGGCCCTGGAAATAGATGATCTGGCCGCTCTTTCCTCGGCAAGCATCAAGGCCCTCGGCAGCGCCCAGGTAGCCGCGCTGACCACCGAACAAATTGCAGCCCTGAGCACCGAGCAGATCGTGGCGCTGGACAGCCAGGATGTTGCTGCACTGGGTACCGCGCAGATCGTGGCCTTGAGCAACGAGCAGGTTGCCGCCCTCAGCTCTTCCCAGCTGGGTGCCCTGAGTAGCGTGCAGATTGCCGCCATTGAAACCGCCGATCTGCAACTGCTGTCCACCGCACTTATTCGCAGCCTCAGCACGGCCCAGGTGGCGGCGCTGACCACTGACCAGATCCAGGCCCTGACCGGCTCGCAAGTGGCGGCCCTGAGCACGGCTCAGCTGGCCAATCTGGGTACTGCCCAGATCGTTGCGCTGGATGTGGAAGACCTTGCCTTGCTGGGCACCGCCCAAATCGTGGCCCTGAGCAGTGATCAGGTGCGTGCGCTGACTCTTGATCAGGTCGCCAACCTCGGCTCCGCTCAGGTTGCAGCCCTGGAAACGGCGGATATCCGTGGCTTGAGCACCGCCCAGGTCGCCGCCCTGACCGAAGAGCAGATGGTTGCCTTGCGTTCGGCACAGCTGGCTGCCTTGACCACCGAGCAGATTCAGGCCCTGGAAGTGCAGGATCTGGCTGCGCTGACCAGTGCCGCCATCTCCGGCCTGACAATTGCTCAGACCCAGGCCCTGACTACTGCGCAGATCCAGGCGCTGACCGAGAACCAGGTTCCGGCCTTGACCAGTGCGCAGATGGCCGCGCTTAGCACGGCGCAGATCGCCGCGTTTGAGGCGGCCGATCTGGCCGCGCTGTCCACCGCGACCATCGCCGGTTTGACCACGGCGCAGATTGCCGCGCTGACCAGCGTACAGATCGTCGCCCTGTCGTCCGACCAGATCGCCGCGCTGAGCACCGACGATATCGTCGCCCTCAATACCGATCAGATCATTGCCCTGACCCAGACCCAGGTGCGCGGGCTGTCCGCTGCCCAGGTGGCCGTACTCAGTACCGCCCAGCTGGCTGCGATGGAAACTGCCGATCTGTCCAAGCTGTCCACCACGGCTATCGCCGCGCTGTCCTCGGCCCAGGTAACCGGGCTGACGCTGGAACAGGTAGGCGCTCTGACGGTCTCCCAGGTAACCGCCCTGGCCGTGACCAGCCTGCCGGGCCTGAGTGCGGCGAAGATCACTGCGCTGTCTAGCGATCAGGTCAAGGCGCTGAGCACGGCCCAGATCGCTGCACTGAGCACTGCGCAGATCGTGGCACTGGATGCCGGTGACGTCGGTGTGCTGGGCAATGCGCGCATTGTTGCGCTGACTACTGCGCAGGTGGCCGCCCTCACTATCAGCCAGCTGGAAGCACTCAATACGGCACAAATCCGTGCCCTGGAAACCCAGGATGTAGCGGCTCTGGGCACTGCCCAACTGGTCGGCCTGAGCACTGCCCAGGTGGCCGCCCTGAGTACTGCGCAAGTGGCCGCCCTGACCACTGCCCAGGTACATGCTCTCAGCGAGGATCAGATCAATGCGCTAAGCGCCACTCAGGTAGCGGCGCTGGAAACCGAAGACCTGGCTGCTCTCAGCACGGATCAACTGGTTGCCCTGAGCACGCTGCAGATTGCCGCTCTGAAAACGGCGCAGATCGTGGCCCTGACTACCGCCCAGGTGGCCGGTATGGAGGTCGCCGATGTCGCCGCCCTGAGCACCGCGCAAGTGGTTGCACTGACCACCGCGCAGGTTGCTGCGCTGACCGTCGAACAGGTGGTGGCGCTGACCACGGCCCAGGTGCGCGCCATGGAAACCGCCGATCTGGCGGCGCTCGGTACGGATCGCATTGCTGCGCTGTTGACCACCCAGCTGGAAGCCCTGAGTACCGCGCAGATCGTGGCGCTGACCACGGCCCAGATCCGCGCCTTGCTGGCCGACCAGCTGGAGGCCCTGAGCACCGCGCAGATTCGTGCCCTGGCGACCGAAGATCTGGCTGCCCTGCAAACGGATCAGATTGTTGCCCTGAGCTCCGATCAGGTATCTGCCCTGAGCGCCGCCCAGGTCGTTGCATTGACCACTGCCCAGGTAGCGGCAATCGAGGTGGCCGACCTGGCGGGTCTGACCACTGCCCAGCTGCAGGCGCTGCAGACCGAAGACCTGGCCGCCCTGACCGGCCTCCAGATTGCCGGCCTGAGTACCTCCCAGCTGGCCGCGCTGAGCACTGCGCAGATTATTGCGCTGACCAGCCAGCAGCTCGCTGCGCTGACCAACACCCAGCTGAGATCGCTGTCCACTGCGCAGATCCGCGCCATCGAAACTGTGGATCTGGTAGCGCTGACCACCGCCCAGGTACAGGCCCTGACTACTGTCCAGGTAGCGGCCTTGAGTACTGCCCAGGTGGCCAGCCTGACCCAGACCCAGGTGGCCGTGATGGAAACGGCCGACGTGCGTGCGCTCACCACGGCGCAGATCGTTGCCCTGACTACCGCGCAGATCCAGGCGCTGACCACCAGCCAGATCATCTCGCTGAGCAGCACCCAGATTGCCGCGCTGGAAACCGCCGATCTGGCCGCCCTGAGCCAGGAACAAGTGCTGGCTCTGAGCGGCTCGCAACCGACGGCATTGACCACCGCACAGATCGCCAGCCTGCCGACCAGCCAGATTGCTGCGCTGCAGACGGCCGACCTGGCCAACCTGACCACGGCGCAGATTGTGGCCTTCACCACCGCGCAGATGCGCTCGCTGACCCTGGAGCAGGTTCCTGCCCTGACCACAGCGCAGGTTCGTGCCCTGGAAACCGCCGATCTGGCGGCCCTGAGTGCCGAGCAGATTGCTGCTCTGACTAGCACCCAGGTCGGTGTGCTGACCACTGCACAGATCGTTGCGCTGACCACCGAACAGGTTGCCGCGCTGGAGCTAAGTGACCTGGCAGCACTCAACAGTGCCCAGATCCGCGCCCTGGAAACCGCCGACCTGGCTGCCCTCACCGATGAGCAGATCGTCGGCCTGAGCACCGCTCAGGTAGCGGCCCTGACCACGGCACAGATCGGCAAACTCACCGACGGCCAGATTGCCGTCATGGAGACCGTCGATTTGCGTGCGCTGAGCACTGACCAGATCGTGGCGCTGACTTCCAGTCAGATCCAGGCACTCGGCGTTGCCCAGATCGCCGCGCTGAGCACCGCTCAGGTACGCGCCATCGAGACGGCGGATGTGGCTGTTCTCAGTGCCGAGCAGCTGGCTGCCCTGACCACTGCCCAGATCCAGGCGCTGACCACTGCCCAACTGGTCGCGCTGACCACTGCGCAAATCCAGGCTCTGGAACTGGTCGACCTGCAGGCTCTGAGCACGGCGCAGCTGGTGGCTCTGGAAACGGCCGATGTGGCTGCCTTGCGCACCGACCAGATCGAAGCCCTGACCACCCTCCAGGTGGCGGCCCTGACTAGCGCCCAACTGGTGGCGCTGACCACCGCTCAGGTGGCTGCGCTGGAAACTGCGGATGTGGTGGCCCTGACTGTCAGCCAGATCAGCAAGCTGGAAACTGCCGATGTCGCGGCTCTGCAGGTCGGGCAGATTGCGGCCCTGACCAGCGCTCAGGCTCAAGCCCTGAGCACCGCGCAGATCGTCGCGCTGACCAGCGACCAACTGGCCGCCCTGACCACTGTCGACTTGCAGGCCCTGAGCACAGTACAGATCCGTGCGCTGGATGCGTCCGATCTGACGGCCCTGACCACTGCCCAGCTGGTGGCGTTGACTACCGCCCAGGTCGCTGCACTGACCACCGCCCAGGTCGCCGCTCTGACTCCGACCCAGATGACCTCCCTGGAAACCGCCGATCTGGCTGCCATGATCACGGCACAGATCGCCGCCCTGAGTTCCGCCCAGCTTGCCGCGCTCAGCAGCGCGCAGATCCGGGCCTTCACGGGCAATCAGGTCAAGGCCATTGAAACCGCCGATCTGGCGGCACTCAGCGGCACCCAGCTGAGCTACCTGCGCGCGGGGCAGATCGTGGCGCTGACCACTGCCCAGGTCGTTGCCCTGACCACCGCTCAGATCGAGTCGCTGACTACGGCGCAGATCGCCGCCCTGACCACCCTGCAGTTGCAGGCCCTGGAAACCGCCGACCTCGCCGCATTGACTGCCGCGCAGATCGTGGCGCTGACCACCGCCCAGGCTGCAGCCCTGACCTCGACGCAGCTGGCCAGTCTGACCGTGGATCAGATCGCTGCGCTGGAAACCGCCGATCTGGCTGCGCTCGGTAC
>JBOFCR010000023.1:0-4365 GCA_051646165.1 Pseudomonas sp.
CCAGGTCCACGGCATTGATATGGTCGTAGACGATCTCGGTCTCGAAGCGCTCGGCGTGCTCCTGCATGCGCTGCATCAGCGCCGGACCGGTCAGGCCATGGGGGTCGCCGGGCCAGTTGTCGACCTCGGTAGTGGTGGTCAGTTGGCCGCCGGCCTGGATGCCGGTAATCAGCAGTGGCTTGAGGTTGGCGCGTGCGGCATACACCGCCGCGCTGTAACCGGCGGGGCCGGAACCGAGAATGATCACACGGGAATGACGATGATCGGACATGGCCTGCTCCAGAAATAAAAGGGACCGCCCACGGCACTTGGGGAAGGCGTTACAGAAACGGGCGGCCCGCGAATCGAATTGCCGGTCAGGCTACGCAAGGCCGTCCGGCAGCGAAAATGCACATTGCTTATGCCATCGATAGCCCCACCCTATCCCGACGGTCGGTCATAGACCCATTGCTATACTGCGGGAACACCCGCCACGCAGGCAGTTGACCGCGATGACCCTGCGCAAACGACTGTTCTGGCTGTTCGCCCCACTGCTCGCCGTAGCGCTGGTAGTTGCCTTTGCACTCTCGCAGAGCCTGATCCTCAGCCGCTTCGAGCGCCAGGATCGCGCCTTACTGATGGCTGAGGCGCAGCGTCTGCATGCCATGCTCGACAATGAACTCAAGCGCAACCTCGACCTGCTGCTGAGCTATGCCAAGTGGGACGACAGCTACGAATTCATGCTCGGCCTCAATGAAGGCTTCATCCGCCGCAACATGGATGTCGAATCCCTGCGTCAACTGAACTTCGACTTCGTCGTTTTTCTCGACCAGAACGGTCAGATACACGCCGAACAGTGGCTGCCACCGGATCTGCCGGACTTGCTGACGGTCGGTGACACGCGCCCGCAAAGCCTCGAGGCGCTGCGCCTGGAAACCCTCGCCACAGCCCGCCGCCTGCAAGCCTCGAGCAACCCCGACGGCGAGGGCCAGCTGCTGCTGATCCAGGGCGTCCCGCTGTTCCTGGCCATGGCCTCAATCAACAACAACCAGAACAGCCAGCGCGATGCCGGCACCTTGGTGGCCGGTCATCTGATCGACGGCGAGCGCCTGGAAAAACTGCAGAACCAGGTCAGCGGCGCCCTCAACCTGCTACCGCCGACGCTGGCCACCGAGGATTGGCAGATTCTGCCGAATAGCAACCGGGGCAGCCTGCCGGCCATGCGCATCAGCGAACGGCGGGTGCTCGACAGCCAGCGCCAGCAGCTCGACCTGCTGTTCAGCGACACCCAGGACACCCCCCAACTGCTAATGGAGCTGACCAGCAAGCGCACCCTATACAACCAGGGCCGCCGCGCCATCGGCCTGTTCCTGCTGGAAGCCACAGCCGTCGGTCTCGTCGCCCTGCTGCTGATCTACCTGGGCCTGAACCGCTGGGTGTTGCGTCGGGTGTCGCGGATGCAGGGCGAAGTCGCGCAGATCGGCCCGAACTCCAGCAGCCTGCGCCTGAGCGATGCCGGTACCGACGAACTGGGCATCCTCGCCGGCGACATCAACCGTATGCTCGAGCGCCTGGAACAAAGCGAGACGCGCGACCGGCAGATCCTCGCGGCGATCCAGGACGGCTACTTCGAGCTGAGCAGCCAGGGCGAGATCCTTACCCTCAACCCAGCCCTGTGCCGCATGCTCGGCTACAGCGAGGCGGAACTGCTGCATCAGTCCTTCGAGAAACTGCTGTTGCAGGACGACATCCCGCGCGCCCGCGAGCGGCTGGCCAAGGCCTATGCCGGCGATGTCGACGGCGACGACCGCTTCGCCGCACCACTGGAGCGCCGCGACGGCAGCTGGGGCCACTACGAGGCGCGGCTTTCGCTAATCCGCAACAGCCACGGTCAGTTCATCGGCTACCGCGGCATCCTGCGCGATATCACCGAGCAGATGGTCTACCAGAACCAGCTGCTCGACATGGCCTACCGCGACCCGCTGACCGGCCTGGGCAACCGCAAGGCCTTCGCCGAACGCCTGCGCCTGCTGCTCGACCAGAGCCGCCAGCAACACAGCAGCCTGGCCCTGCTGTTCATGGACCTGGATCGTTTCAAACAGGTCAACGACAGCTTCGGCCACGACATCGGCGACGCCCTGCTGCAAAGCATCGCCGAGCGCCTGCGTGGTGCCATGCGTCAGCCGGATCGGGTCTACCGCCTGGGCGGCGACGAATTTACCCTGATCCTCCCCGAAACCGACCGTGAAGTGGCGCTGAAACTGGCCGAGCGCTTGCTTGCCGCCCTGCGCCCGTCCACGCGGATCGGCGAGCTGACCATCGACTTTGTAACGCCGAGTATCGGCATCGCCCTGTTTCCCGAGCATGCCGATAACCAGGAAGCCCTGATCAAAGCGGCCGACAGCGCCATGTACCAGGCCAAGCAGCAGCGCGACTGCGCCTGCCTGTACCAGCCGGAGGCGCTTTCTTCGCCCTCGCAAACTCGGTAAGGTCGGCGCGTTCCCAGCCCAAGGAAGCCCCCATGCCCTCTCCCTCCCTGTCTGGCCCGCACTACCTGGGCGAAGGCCTGAAACTGGTTCTGAGCCCCGGCCTGCGCCTGTTCGTACTGCTACCACTGACCATCAACCTGCTGCTGTTCATCGGCCTGATCAGCGTCGCCGTGCAACAGTTCGGCGGCTGGGTCGACACCTTCATGCCCAACCTGCCCGACTGGCTGAGCTTCCTCGAATACGTGCTCTGGCCGCTGTTCGTGCTGCTGGTGCTACTGGTGATGTTCTTCAGCTTCACCCTGCTGGCCAACATCATCGCCGCGCCGTTCAACGGTTTCCTCGCGGAGAAGGTCGAGGTGGTGCTGCGCGGGCGCGACGACTTCCCGCCCTTCAGCTGGGCCGAGCTGGTCGCCATGGTGCCGCGCACCCTGGGCCGCGAGCTGCGCAAGCTGGCCTACTTCCTGCCACGGGCGATCCCGCTGCTGATCCTGACCTTCGTGCCGGTGCTCAACCTGGTGGCCGCACCGCTGTGGATACTGTTCGGCGTGTGGATGATGGCCGTGCAATATATCGACTACCCCTGCGACAACAACAAGGTCAGCTGGGACGACATGCTCGCCTGGCTACGCGAGAAGCGCTGGCAGTCGCTCGGCTTCGGCGGCGCCACCTACCTGGCGCTGATGATTCCAGTGGTGAACATCCTGGTGATGCCGGCCGCCGTGGCCGGCGCCACGCTGTTCTGGGTACGCGAGCGCGGCGAGCCGAACACTCCCACCGTTCAGTAACACCCGCACCACCCCGCATGGCAGCCCGCAAAGCAGCTGCCATGCCCCTCCTCGGCGATCCGGACTCGGCAAGCACTGCCGTCCAACCTTCATGTTGATGGTCTAGGCTCATAGCTGTCATCGCAGGAGGTGTCTCGCCATGACCGCAGAAATCGAGTCCGACGGCAGCAAAGTCAAGGAAACCAGGCTGTTCCTGTTCCTGGTGATCTGCCTGTTTCCCATCCTATCCGTGGCCGTGGTCGGCGGCTTCGGCTTCATCGTCTGGATGTACCAGCTGATTGCCGGCCCGCCCGGCCCGCCCGTGTAACGCTCGCCCATAAGAGTCACACGCCAGGAGCCCAGGCCCGTGCCAGACAGCATTCAGATCGCCAGCCTGATCGTACATAGCCAACCCGCCCTGATGGTGGCCGTGAAGGCCAACCTGCGCCGGCTGCCCGGCCTCGAACTGCACCAGGAAAGCCCCCAGGGCAAGTTGGTCGTCGTGCTCGAAGCGGAGGACGAGGCACAGATTCTCGCCACCCTCGACGCTATCCAGAACCTGCCAGGCGTACTCAATGCCGCCCTGGTCTACCACGAAGTACTCGAAGAACAAGACTCACCCGCCCATCCGTGAAGGGCCCAGCATCGGAGATGCCTGATGAAACTCAGCAGACGTGAGTTTGCCAAGGCCAACGCCGCCGCCATTGCCGCAGCGGCCGTCGGCCTGCCGATATTCAGTAGCGCCAGCAACCTGATCACCGAGGCGGATACCACCCGCCTCGACTGGAACAAGGCGCCCTGCCGCTTCTGCGGCACCGGCTGCAGCGTGATGGTCGCTACCCGCGACGGCAAGGTGGTGGCCACCCACGGCGACATCAAGGCCGAGGTCAACCGCGGCATCAACTGCGTGAAGGGCTACTTCCTGTCGAAGATCATGTACGGCAGCGACCGTCTGACCGAGCCGCTGCTGCGCATGAAGGACGGCCAGTACGACAAGCAGGGCGAGTTCCAGGCCATCACCTGGGACCAGGCCTTCGACATCATGGCCGAGAAATTCAAGGCCTCGATCAAGGCCAAGGGCCCGGAATCGGTCGGTATGTTCGGCTCCGGGCAATGGACGATCTGGGAAGGCT